>NZ_JBEXGE010000002.1:0-383036 GCF_040607155.1 Micromonospora sp. NPDC005324
CAGCCGGGCGACCGGTTGCGCTCGTGCGTCCAGGAGTACGGGTAGCCCTGCGCCGTCGAACTGGTAGGCGTCCCTGCGCAGCTCGGGCTCCGGCGGAAAACCTGACCTGGTCCAGCCTTTCGGCGGACCCCGTCGGCATCGTGGTTTCCCGGACAGCCAGCTCTGCTCTAGGCGACAATTCCCCCTGAAACGGTCGCATCAGGGGGTCTGGGTATGCCGCACTTTCCGGTCAACCATCCGGCACGGCCGCTCTACCGGGTCCTCTCCGGGCTGATCGGCGTCTACATCCTGGTCTTCGGCGTCTGGGGCGTCGCCGTGACGATCGGGGAACCGCTCTTTGCCCGCAGCAGCACCTGGGCCCTCGGGCTCCGGACCAACCTGGCCTTCTCGCTCGCCTCGGTGATCTTCGGAGTTGTCCTGATCATCGGGGCCTCACGGCGTACCAACCTCGGCCACTACATGAACCTCACAGCGGGTGTGGTGTTCCTGGTGACCAGCATCCTGACGATGTCGGTGCTGCAGACCGGAGCGAACTTTCTCAACTTCTCGATGTCGACAGTCGTGGTGTCGATGCTCTTCGGCCTGATCCTGCTCGGCACCGGCCTCTACGACAAGGTCGGCCCACCGGAATCCGCCGAGGCGGAGTTGGAGCACCGCAAGCACCCGGTGGCCGACGTGCACCGCAGCTGATCGGGGTCAGCGCCGCCGCGCGGTGATCAGCGTTGGCTTCGCCTCCAGGTGTGACAAGCCGTTCCAGGCCAGGTTGACGAGGTGCGCCGCCACCGTCTCCTTGCGCGGCTTACGCACCTCCAACCACCAGCGGCCGGTCAACGCCACCATGCCGACCAGCGCCTGCGAGTACAGCTCGGCGAGCTTCGGGTCGTACCCGCGGCTCTTGTACTCGGCGCCCAGGATGTGCTCGACCTGGTGCGCCACGTCGTTCATGACGCTGCTGAAGGTGGCAGTGCCGGACATCAGCGGCGACTCGCGGACCAGCACCCGGAAACCGCTGGTCTCCTCCTCGATGTAGGTCAGCAGGGCGAGCGCCGCCTGTTCCAGCAGCTCCCGGGGATGCCCGGCGGTCAACGCCGTGGTGATCCGGTCCAACAGGGCCCGGACCTCCCGGTCCACCACCACCGCGTAGAGCCCTTCCTTGCCACCGAAGTGCTCGTACACCACCGGCTTGGAGACCTTGGCGCGGGCCGCCACCTCCTCGATGGAGGTGGCGTCGAAGCCGCGTTCGGCGAAGAGTTGCCGGCCGGTCGCGATCAACTGTTCCCGGCGTTGGGCGGCCGACATGCGGACCCGGGCAGGGGCTTTGGCTTTCGGTGCCGCCGCCGGCGTCGGCGTCGCCCGTCGGCCGTCGACAGCTGCCGCCGCGTCGTCGCTGACCTCAGGCATGTCGCCGCCTCGCTGGCGCTCGGTGACGCCCTGCCGTGGAATGGTGCCTCCGCTGTGCCCGTTCACGTCGTCGCCTCACTGTCGGGCGGTCCGACCACCCTGACGCGCCGTCCGACAGTAGCCGGATCGGACTCGGCCCCCCGTCCGCCGAGCCGCCCGGTCCCCCCGCATGGCTCGGTCACCCGGCCATCCTGCCAGGCGGCATCCTCGTGCACCGCCCGGTTTCAGCGGGGTGCGACCGGCTTCACCAGCTTGGCGGCGAGGCGCTCGGGCTTTGGCCAGCGCACCTGCGTTGCCGCGCCGACCTTCTCGAACAACCAGATCACCCGGGCGGAGATGTCCACCTGACCGCGCAGCACGCCGTGCCGGGCGCTGGTCGGGTCGGCGTGGTGCAGGTTGTGCCAGCTCTCGCCGAACGACAGGATCGCCAGCGGCCAGAAGTTCGACGCGCGGTCGCCCTGGCGCATCGCGAACGGACGCTCACCGTAGACGTGGCACACCGAGTTGATCGCCCAGGTGACGTGGTGCAGGAGGCCGATCCGGACCAGCCCGGCCCAGAAGAACGCGGTCAGCGCGCCCTGCCAGGACCAGGTCACCAGGCCGCCGATCAGCGCCGGGCCGAGCAGCGAGATGAGCACCAACGCGGGGAAGAGTCGATCGACCCGGCTGATGTCCCGGTCGGCGATGAGGTCCGGTGCGAAACGCCCACGGTTGGACAGCTCCCGGCGGAACAGCCAGCCCACGTGTGCGTGGAACAGGCCCCGGGTCAACGCCCAGAAGCTGGTGCCGAAGCGCCACGGCGAGTGCGGGTCACCCTCCAGGTCGGAGAACGCGTGGTGGCGCCGGTGGTCGGCGACCCACTGAATGATCTCGCCCTGGACCGCCAGCGAACCCGCGACCGCCAGAGTCACCCGCAGCCACCGCTTGGCCTTGAACGAGCCGTGCGTGAAGTAGCGGTGGAAGCCGACGGTGATGCCGAGCCCGGAGACGACGTACCAGACCAGGCCGATGATCACGTCGGTCCAGCCCAGCCAGCCGCCCCACGCCACCGGCACGGCGACCAGCAGAGCGACGAAGGGGATCACCACGAAGGCCCAGAGGGCGGCCAGGATGCCGGGGGACTGGCTGCCGTCGGTGAGTGGTTTGGGGCCGGGTGCGGCGGTGTTGGGATCGAGCAGAGCAGTGGACATGGGACCTCGCAGGGGGATGGTAACGATCACGAAGCTACGCCTACGTCACCGTAACTTACGGCACCGTAGATCGCACGGGGAGGTTTCGAATCGCCTTCGCATAACTGCCCGAAGTGGCAGGTCAGCCCCGTCCGGTGGCGGGTACCTGACCGACCTGGGAAGAGGGCGGCCGAGGTGCGGGCCAACCACCCCCGGACTGTCGACGGCATCGATCGCTCGCCGTGCGGCGGGATGAGCGCTGGCGTCCGACGGCCGGGGCGCTAAGGTGTAGCGGCGGGATGTCCATCCCTCGCGCGACGTGCTCGCGTCGCTGATCGGCCGTGGTGTAATTGGCAACACCCGGGTCTTTGGTACCCGTATTTCAGGTTCGAACCCTGGCGGCCGAGCTGCCCACCTACGTCCGTTTTAAGATCCGGTGGGGGTAAGAGGGGAACGTGCCGGGCCTCGCGGCTAGCATGGCCGCGAGAGTGTCCGCCGTCCCGACGGGAGCCACGTCGTGCCCCAGCCCCACCTCCGTACCGTCGTCGTACTTGCCGCCGGTGAGGGCAAGCGGATGAAGTCGACACTGCCCAAGGTGCTGCACCCCCTGCTCGGTCGGACGCTCCTCGGTCACGTGCTGAGCGCCGCCGCCCCGTTGGGCGCCGACCGCACCGTCGTCGTGGTCGGGCACGGCGCCGACCAGGTGCGAGCGCACCTGTCCGAGGTCGCCCCGGACGCCACGCCGGTGCTCCAGGCCGAGCAGCTCGGCACCGGGCACGCCGTGCGGATGGCACTGGAGGCCGTACCGGACGGTGCCGGCACGGTCGTGGTGATCAACGGTGACGTGCCCCTGCTGCGACCCGAGACGGTGGGCGCGTTGGTGACCGCCCACGAGGAGGCCGCCGCGGCGGCCACCGTGCTGGCCGCCGAGGTGCCCGACCCGACCGGCCTCGGGCGGATCGTCCGGGACACCGACGGCCACCTGGAGCAGATCGTCGAGGAACGCGACGCCGACACGACGCAGCGCGCGATTCGGGAGATCAACGCCGGCATCTACGCGTTCGACGCGGTGCGGCTGCGCGAGGCGCTGGGCAAGCTCTCCACCGACAACGACCAGGGCGAGGAGTACCTGACCGACGTCTTCGGTCTGCTCCGTTCCGCCGGCGAGCCGGTGGCGGTGCACGTCGCCGTGGACCACGTCGAGACGCTGGGCTGCAACGACCGGGTGGAGCTGGCCACGCTGCGCCGGCTGCTGCGCGACCGGATCAACGAGGCGTGGATGCGCACCGGGGTGAGCCTGCTCGACCCCGCCACCACCTGGATCGACGTGACTGTCGCGCTGGACCGGGACGCGGTGGTCGACCAGAACACCCAGTTGCGCGGCGGCACCGTTGTCGGCGCGGGCGCGCAGATCGGGCCGGACGTCACCCTGATCGACACGATCGTCGGCCCCGCCGCGTCGGTGGTCCGCAGCCACGCCGTCGGCGCCGAGGTGGGCGCGGGCGCGACCGTCGGGCCGTACGCGTACCTCCGGCCGGCCGCCCAGTTGGCCGAGAAGGCGAAGGTCGGCACGTTCGTCGAGGTGAAGAACTCACAGATCGGCGCCGGCGCGAAGGTGCCGCACCTGACGTACGTCGGCGACGCGACGATCGGCGAGCAGACCAACATCGGCGCCGCGTCGGTCTTCGTGAACTACGACGGGGTCAACAAGCACCGCACGGTGATCGGCAGCCACGCGCGGACGGGTGCGGACAACATGTTCGTGGCACCGGTCGAGGTGGGTGACGGGGCGTACACGGCGGCCGGTTCGGTGATCGTCGACGACGTGCCGCCAGGGGCGATGGGCGTCGCCCGGGCGCGCCAGCGCAACATCGAGGGCTGGGTGGTCAAGCGGCGCGGCGGCACTGCCGCCGCGGACGCGGCGCAGCGGGCCCGCGACGCGAAGGGTGCGTCCGATACGACTGGTGCCGCAAGCCACAGTGAGGCAATCCACGGGGCGACCGAGACGGTGGGCGGCGCATCCGGCGCGGGAGATACTGCAACCGAATAGTCCCCGACCCACCACCACCGGGCCGGGTACCGCCGACATAACGGGAGCAGACGGGCCCATGGGCAGCATCGTCGCCGAAAACCGCAAAAGCCTGATGCTCTTTTCCGGACGTGGCTTTCCGGAGTTGGCCAAGGAGATCGGCGAGGTGCTCGGCGTCGCGCCGACGCCGGCCGACGCGTACGAGTTCGCCAACGGCGAGATCTTCGTACGGTTCAAGGACTCGGTACGTGGTTCGGACGCCTTCGTGGTGCAGTCCGTCACGCACGGGGTGAACACCTGGGTCATGGAGACCCTGATCATGGTGGACGCGCTGAAGCGGGGGTCGGCCAAGCGGATCACCGTGGTGCTGCCGTTCTATCCGTACGCCCGCCAGGACAAGAAGCACCGTGGTCGGGAGCCAATCTCGGCCCGCCTGGTGGCGGACCTGCTGAAGACCGCCGGCGCGAACCGCATCCTCACCGTCGACCTGCACACCGCGCAGATCCAGGGCTTCTTCGACGGCCCGGTGGACCACCTCTTCGCGATGGACATCCTGGCCGAGTACGTGGAGCACAAGTACGCCGGCCGGCCGATGACAGTGGTGGCGCCGGATTCGGGCCGGGTGCGGGTGGCCGAGCGGTGGACCGACCGGCTGGGCGGCTGCCCGCTGGCGTTCATCCACAAGACCCGTGACCCGATGAAGCCGAACCAGGTGGTGGCCAACCGGGTGGTCGGCGAGGTGGAGGGCCGGGTCTGCCTGATCGTCGACGACATGATCGACACCGGGGGCACCATCGCCAAGGCCGCCGACATCCTCAAGGAGTCGGGCGCGGCGGAGATCGTGGTCGCGTCCACCCACGCGCTGCTGTCCGACCCGGCCACCGAGCGGCTGAAGAACAGCTCGATCAGCGAGATCGTGGTGACGAACACCCTGCCGCTCCCGCCGGAGAAGCAGCTGGACAAGCTCACCGTGCTGTCGATCGCGCCGCTGCTGGCGCGGGCGATCCGGGAGGTCTTCGACGACGGCTCGGTGACCACCCTCTTCGGTGGCCTGAGCTGACCCTGAGCCCCGTTTCCGCCACTCGACACGCTGGCGGGGCGGGGCTGGCAAACTGGTGGAAACGGGGCCGGCACGCTGGTGGGAGCACCACCGACGCGCCGGTCTTGAGCCGTGATCGGGGACTGCCGGAAACCCTGGAAACAGCTCGGGTAGACTGGTGCGGTTGCCACGGCGAGGGTGCCCGGCGGGCCGCTGAGAAGCGCCGCACGGAGGCACCGTCATCGACGCGGTGCTCCGGGCAGTCGTTCATGACGCAGAGCCCCAGCGAGCCCCTCGCCCCAGCACCGTTAGACGACAAGCCGCCGCAGCGAAAAGCATCAGGAGTTTCCCCGTGTCCGAGGTAAAGATCAGCGCCGAGCCCCGTACCGAGTTCGGCAAGGGTGGTGCCCGCCGTACCCGCCGGGCCGGCAAGGTGCCCGCCGTGCTGTACGGCCACGGCGAGAAGCCCAAGCACATCGCGCTGCCGTCGCGGGAGTTCGCCGCCGCGATCCGCAAGGGCGGTGCCAACCAGCTCTTCGCGATCGACATCACCGACGGCACCCAGGTGCTGGCGCTGCCGAAGGCGATCCAGCGTGACCCGATCCGCGACTCCTTCGAGCACGTCGACCTCATCCTGGTCCGCCGGGGCGAGAAGGTCACCGTCGACGTCCCGGTCCAGCTGACCGGCGAGGCCGCACGGGACACTCTGATCGTGCACGACCACGACACCCTCTCGGTGACCGCGGACGCCACCAAGGTTCCGGACCACCTCGACGCGTCGATCGAGGGCCTGGAGGCGGGCACCCAGGTGACCGCCGGTGACGTCGAGTTGCCGGCCGGCGTCGAGCTGGCCGTCGACTCGGAGCTGACCGTCGCGTCGATCACCGCCGCCCCGACCGCCGAGCAGCTCGAGGCGACGCTGCCCGAGATCGAGATCGAGACCGCCACCGACGAGGCCGAGGCCGAGGTCGGCGAGACCACCGAGGGCTCCGAGGGCGCGGACACCGAGGCGGCCGCCGAGGCCACCGAGGGGCGCACCGAGGCCTGATCGGTTCGTACCGTGCGACAGGCGTCCCCGAGAGTTCGGGGGCGCCTGTCGGCATATCGGGAGTCGCTGCGTTGGGCGTCGGAAGGGACGGGTCGTGACGGACGAGGCGGGGCCGTGGCTGGTGGTCGGCCTGGGCAACCCGGGTCGGGAGTACGCCGGCAACCGGCACAACGTCGGGTTCATGGTGGCCGAGCTGCTGGCCGGGCGGGTGAGCGCGCGTTTCGGCCGGCACAAACGGGCGGTGGCCGAGGTGGCTGAGGCGCGGCTGGGGTTCGGTGGGCCGAAGCTGGTGCTGGTGAAGCCACTGACGTACATGAACCTGTCCGGCGGGCCGGTAGCGGCGTTGGCACAGTTCTACAAGGTGCCGACGACGCAGGTGATCGCGGTGCATGACGAGCTGGACATCGACTTCGGTCAGGTGCGGATCAAGTTCGGCGGCGGGGAGGGCGGGCACAACGGCCTGCGCTCGATGTCGAAGTCGTTGGGGACGAAGGACTACGCCCGGGTGCGGTTCGGCGTTGGCCGCCCGCCGGGGCGGCAGGACCCGGCGGATTACGTGCTGTCGGATTTTGGCGCGGCCGAGCGCAAGGAGCTCGATTTCCTGGTGGACCGGGCCGCCGACGTGGTGGAGTCGGTGATCACCAAGGGCGTGGAGCCGACCCAGAACCTCTACCACGGCGGCTGAGCCGGGCGGGGCGTACCCGAATCGGAAACGGCGGCCGGTAGTCTGCGCCTTTCGGCGTGCCGCGACCGGCGACGCGAGTCGCGGCGGATCGGCCCGTGCGGGCAGCGCGGCGAGGCGACGGGAGCGGACAGATGAGCAGTCCTCCGATGATCGATGGCGCGTTCGCCCGATGGTTGGCGTCCCGGGCCGGGCAGGCGCTGCTCGACCTGCGCACGGAGATGGGTTTCGCCGACGCGGGCGCGCTGAAGTCGGCCGGGGACAAGGTGTCGCACGACCTGATCCGCACGGAGTTGGCGAAGTGGCGTCCGGGTGACGCGGTGCTCTCCGAGGAGGACGAGGGGTCGCGGTTGGCCTGGGCCGCGGAGGTGAACACCGGAGCGGTGCCGCGGCTGAACGCGGACCGGGTGTGGATCGTCGATCCGTTGGACGGCACCCGGGAGTTCTCCGAGGAGGGCCGCTCGGACTGGGCGGTGCACGTGGCGCTCTGGGCGCGCAACGCGCCGAGTCCGCACGGGCTGGTCGCCGGGGCGGTGGGCTTGCCGGCGCAGCACCGGGTGCTGGGCACGGACTACCCGCCGGCGTACCCGCCGATGACTGTCGAGGCGGCGACGGCCGGCGAGCGGAAGATCCGCCTGGCCGCGAGCCGGAGCCGGCCACCGGTCTTCCTGACCGATCTGGCCGAGGACGTCGGGGCGCACCTGGTGCCGATGGGCTCGGCCGGAGCGAAGATCGCCGCCGTGGTCACCGGCGAGGTGGACGCGTACATCCACGCAGGTGGGCAGTACGAGTGGGACTCGGCGGCCCCGATCGCTGTGGCGACGGCCACCGGACTGCACGCTTCCCGGATCGACGGTTCTGCGCTGAGATACAACGAGGCGGATCCGCGGCTGCCCGACCTCCTGGTCTGCCGCAAGGATCTCGCCACCCGGTTGCTTGCAGCGCTGCAAAAACATTCCGGGTAGCCTGAGCGAACTTTCTTGACATGCCCGACCGGAAAGGTCTGGAAATCGGATGAGCGAGCGAATCGAGCCGGTGTCATGACCACCCCCGCGGCGTACCAGGTCTCCCACCTGGACGCCTTGGAAGCGGAGAGCATCTTCGTGATGCGCGAGGTGGTCGCCGAGATGGAACGCCCGGTGATGCTCTTCTCCGGTGGCAAGGACTCGATCGTCATGCTGCGGCTCGCGCAGAAGGCGTTCGCCCCGGCCAACGTCCCCTTCCCGGTCATGCACGTCGACACCGGGCACAACTTCCCCGAGGTCCTGGAATACCGCGACCAACGGGTCGCCGAGCTGGGGTTGCAGCTCGTGGTGGCGAGCGTGCCGGAGGCACTGGCCAGCGGCATGGTCCGGGAGTCCGGTGACGGCATGCGCAACCGGATCCAGACGCCGGTGCTGCTGGACGCGGTGGAGAAGCACCGCTTCGACGCGCTGTTCGGAGGCGCCCGCCGGGACGAGGAGAAGGCCCGGGCGAAGGAGCGGGTGTTCAGCTTCCGCGACGAGTTCGGTCAGTGGGACCCGAAGAACCAGCGGCCGGAGCTGTGGTCGCTGTACAACGGCCGGCACCACCCGGGCGAGTCGATCCGGGTCTTCCCGCTGTCCAACTGGACTGAGCTGGACGTCTGGCACTACATCGCCCGCGAACGCATCCCGCTGCCGTCGATCTACTACGCGCACGAGCGCGAGGTGATCGAGCGGGACGGCATGTTCTACGCCGTCAACGAGTTCTTCCGCCCCCGCGCGGGTGAGGAGCGGTTCAAGGCGCAGGTGCGCTACCGCACCGTCGGCGACGCCTCCTGCACCGCCGCGGTCCGTTCCGACGCGGACACCGTGGAGAAGGTCATCGAGGAGGTGGCGGCCACCCGGATCACCGAGCGCGGCGCCACCCGTGGTGACGACCGGGTCAGCGAGGCCGCCATGGAGGACCGCAAGCGGGAGGGCTACTTCTGATGGGCACCGAGATCATGGCCGCCGCGGGCGCGGAGGCGCGGGCTGTTACCGGGGCCGGGCCGGAGGCCCGGCCGATGGACCTGCTGCGGTTCGCCACCGCCGGCAGCGTGGACGACGGGAAGTCGACACTGATCGGGCGGCTGCTCTACGACACCAAGTCGCTCTTCACCGACCAACTGGCCGCCGTGGAGGCGGTCAGCGCGGCCCGCGGTGACGAATACACCAACCTGGCGTTGCTCACCGACGGCCTGCGTGCCGAGCGGGAACAGGGCATCACCATCGACGTGGCGTACCGGTACTTCGCCACCCCCCGGCGCAAGTTCATCATCGCCGACACCCCGGGCCACATCCAGTACACCCGCAACATGGTCACTGGCGCATCGACAGCTGACCTGGCGCTGATCCTGGTGGACGCGCGCAAGGGCCTCGTCGAGCAGTCCCGCCGGCACGCGTTCCTCTGCTCCCTGCTGCGGGTGCCGCACCTGGTCCTCTGTGTCAACAAGATGGACCTGGTCGACTGGTCGCAGGAGGTCTACGAGCGGATCGCCGACGAGTTCACCGCGTTCGCGGCGAAGCTCGACGTACCGGACCTGACAGTGGTGCCGGTCTCCGCGTTGCGCGGCGACAACATCGTCACCCGGTCGGACAACATGCCCTGGTACGAGGGCCCGTCGCTGCTGCACCACCTGGAGCGGGTGCACATCGCCAGCGACCGCAACCTGGTCGACGTCCGGTTCCCGGTGCAGTACGTGATCCGTCCGCAGTCCACCACTGTCACCGACTACCGCGGCTACGCCGGCCAGGTCGCCTCCGGCGTGTTGAAGCCGGGCGACGAGGTGATGGTGCTGCCGTCCGGCTTCACCAGCCGGATCGCCGCCGTGGAGACCGCCGATGGGCCGGTCGCGGAGGCGTTCCCGCCGATGTCGGTGACGGTACGACTGGCCGACGAGATCGACATCTCGCGGGGTGACCTGATCTGCCGGCCGAACAACGCACCGGCGGTGGCCCAGGACATCGAGGCGATGGTCTGCTGGATGGACGAGACGGCCCCCCTGCGGGTCGGCGGCCGGTACGCGATCAAGCACACCACCCGCTCGGCGCGGGCGATCGTGCGCGGGCTGCACTACCGGCTGGACATCAACTCCCTGCACCGCGACGAGTCCGCAGACGAACTGCGGCTCAACGAGATCGGCCGGGTGCGACTGCGCACCACGGTGCCGCTGCTGGCCGACGAGTACCGCCGTAACCGCACCACCGGCGGCTTCGTCATCATCGACGAGGCGACCAACCGCACGGTGGGCGCCGCCATGATCGTCGAAGCCAGCTGACCAACCCGCCCGCGCCGGCCCGGCCCGCCCGCCCCGATCCCGACCGGTGGTCAAGAGGTTTGCGTCAGTTCGAGCCCGAATCCTGACGCAAACCTCTTGATCATCGGCTGAGGCGGGTGGGTTGGGGCAGGAGGCTAGAGGAGGCGGGTGGCGCCGGGGGAGGGGAGGACCGTCACGGTGGCGGGGGCGGTGAAACCTCGTTGCGCGTACGCGTCGGTCACGGCGGTGGCTACCGCGTCGGCGCGGCCGGCCTCGATCAGCGCGAGCACGCAGCCGCCGAAGCCGCCGCCGGTCATGCGGGCGCCCAGCGCGCCGGCCGCCAACGCCGCCTCGACCGCTGTGTCGATCTCCGGCACGGTTATCTCGAAATCGTCGCGCATCGAGACGTGGGAGGCGGTCAGCAACGGGCCGATGTCGCGGACCCGGGCGGCGCGGAGCAGCGCCACGGTGTCCAGTACGCGCTGGTCCTCGGTCACCACGTGCCGGACCCGTCGCCGGGTCTCCTCGTCGTCAAGTTGTGCCAAAGCGGCATCGAGCTGGTCGACGCCCACGTCCCGCAGCGCGGCAACGCCGAGCGCGCTGGCCCCGGCCTCGCAGGAGCGGCGGCGGGCCGCGTACTCCCCGTCGGCGTGGCGGTGCGGCGCCCGGCTGTCGATGACCAGCACAGCCAACCCGTCGGCGTCCAGGTCGAACGGGATGTGCTCGACCGACTCGTCGCGACAGTCGAGGAAGAGGGCGTGCCCAGCGCGGCAACGGATCGCCGCGGACTGGTCCATGATGCCGGTCGGCGCGCCCACGTAGACGTTCTCCGCCCGTTGCGCCAGCCGGGGTTGCAGTTCCGGGGCGAGCTCCAGCCCGCCGAGGTCCAGCAGGGCAGCCAGCACTGCCGACTCCAGCGCGGCCGAGGAGGAGAGCCCGGCGCCCAGCGGCACGTCGGAGGCGATCGCCAGCCGGGCGCCGGGCACCGGGTGGCCGGCCTCGCGCAGCGCCCAGACCACACCCGCGACGTACGCGCCCCAGCCGGTGACTCGACCGGGCTCGGCGACGTCGTCCGCGCCGAAGGTGATCGCCTCGCCGGAGAGCTCGGACCAGACCGTCCAGTGCTCCCCGTCCTGCCGGTCGGCAGCGACGACGGTGCGCATCGGCAGCGCGAACGGCAGCACGAACCCTTCGTTGTAGTCGGTGTGCTCACCGATCAGGTTGACCCGGCCCGGGGCCCCCCAGCGGCCGGCAGCCTCGCCACCGAACTGCGCGGAGAAGCCGGCGGCAGCCCGCTCGGCGACGTCACCGCTCGGGTCGGTCACAGTGCCTCCTTCGTTCGCGACTGCGGGGCTCGCAAACCCGGCTCACTCCTCGCGCTCACAGTGCCCCCAGGATGTGTGTGCGGTAGAACGCCCAGGCATCCCCGACCATGTCGTGCAGGGTCGGCTTCTGCGGCACCCAGCCCAGCTCCTCGCGGGCCAGCTCGGAGGACGCGACCAACTCGGCCGGGTCGCCCTCGCGGCGCGGCGCGACCTCGACGGGCAACTGGTGCCCGGTGACCTCGCGGACCACGTCGACGACCTGGCGGTTGGTGAAGCCGTTGCCGTTGCCCAGGTTGTAGATCCGGTGCTGGCCGCTGGTGGCCGCGTCCAGCGCCAGCAGATGCGCGCGGGCCAGGTCGGCGACGTGGATGTAGTCGCGGACGCAGGTGCCGTCCACGGTGGGGTAGTCGTCGCCGAAGAGCTGGAGCTTCTCCCGCCGGCCGGCGGCGACGTCCAGCGCGATCGGGATCAGGTGCGTCTCCGGGTCGTGCCGCTCGCCGAGGGTGATGTCGCCGTCGAGGTGGGCGCCGGCCACGTTGAAGTAGCGCAGCGACACGGCGGCCAGCCCGTGCGCGATCGCCTCGGAGGTGAGTGCCATGTCGACGGCGAGTTTGGTGGCGCCGTACGTGTTGGTGGGTGCCTTGACCGCGATTTCGGTGATGGGCAGCTCGGTGGGGTTGCCGTAGACGGCGGCGGTGGAGGAGAAGACCATCCGGCGCACCCCGGCGGCCCGGACCGCGTCGATCAGGGCGAGCGTGCCGATGGTGTTGTTCTGCCAGTACAGCTCCGGCTTGACCATCGACTCGCCGGCGGCGATCAGGGCGGCGAAGTGCAGCACCCCGTCGAACCCGGCGTCCGCGGTGACGACCTGGGCGGCGTCGTGGATGGACGCCTCCACGTGGGTGGCGTCCGGGGCGAGGGCCTCACGGTGGCCGGTGCGTAGGTCGTCCAGGATGACCACCTGGTGACCCGCGTCCAGCAGCATCCGGGTCACCACGCTCCCGATGAAGCCGGCGCCCCCGGTGACGAGCAGTTTCACGTCGTTGCCTCCTGCCTGGCCCGCCCGGGACGTGGCCCTTCGGTGATCACACTAGGGCGGTGGCCGGCGCTCTCGCCGTTACCACCGTCAACCCCATTCCATCATAATCTCTCATGATTAAACAGAGCCGAACATCTGTCCGCCGCTCCACGTGATCCCCGGTGCGGTGGGCTCACGGTGTCTACCATCTCTGTCATGCGGGAAGCGGCCCGTACCGGGCTCCGTCGACACGCGCGGGCACACCCCCGCCGTGACCCTGGCCCGCTCGCCCGGGCCGTCGCCCGGGTGCTGGTTCGCGCCGCGGACGGCGCCACCCGACTCGTCACCGATCTGCTCGGGACCGGTCCGACAGCCGGCCGGGAGCACATCTCCGAGGCCGATCTGCGGGATCTGGTCGCGGCCAACAGGGTTCTCGACCCGGACGAGCGGCGGATCATCGACGAGGTCCTGGTGGCCGGTGCCAGTCTGATCCGCGAGGTGATGATGCCGCGCACCGAGGTGGTCTTCCTCCCGGCGCGGCTGACCATCGTCGAAGCCGCCCGGCTGGTCCGCGCCGAGACGCACACCCGCTACCCGGTCACCGACGGCACGCACGACGACGTGATCGGCTTCGTGCATCTCCGTGACGTGCTGCTGCGCCCGGACGCCGACCCGTGCGTCACCGTCGGCGAGCTGGCCCGGGAGGTGAAGCGGCTCCCGGGCAGCAAACGGGTGCTCGCCGCGCTGACCGAGATGCGCCGGGAGGGCCAGCACCTCGCGGTGGTGGTCGACGAGTACGGCGGCACGGCCGGGATCGTCACCCTGGAGGATCTCATCGAGGAGTTGATCGGCGAGATCCACGACGAGTACGACGCCACTCCGGACCCGGTGCACGCCGGCCTGCCCGCCGTGGTGGACGGCCGCCTCAACCTCGCCGACTTCGCCGAGCGGACCGGTGTGGCACTACCCGCCGGACCGTACGAGACGGTGGGCGGGTTCGTCATGGCCGCGCTGGGTCGGCTCCCGGTGACCGGCGACGAGGTGCCGGTGCCGGGTGAGCCCGCCGAGGTCGGCGCGCCCGATCCGGCCGAGCAGCCGGCCGGCTGGCTGCTGCGGGTGCTCACGTTGGACGGCCGCCGGGTTGCCCAACTGGCCGTGTCCGCCGCCCGCACCACCGAGCAGCGCCCCGAGCAGAGCACCGGGCCTCGCCGCGAGTACGACGCCGCGTCGGCCTCGGCGGGCGGCCCCGAGCAGGCTCCGGAGGCGATGGCGGGGCAGCATCGCCGGGTCGCGGTCGGGCCGACGCGCCGGGTCGGCGCGGGCGAACCACGCGAGGTCAGCACCCCGGCACCGGCGGGCCGGAGCCGACCCGCCGGCCCGTCATGACGGACCGGGTTGCTTGCTGACAGAATTATCGCCATGTCCGACGTTCCCGCCCGGCCCCGCGTCTTCTCCGGCATCCAGCCGACAGCCGACTCGTTCCACCTCGGCAACTATCTCGGCGCGGTGCGGCACTGGGTGGCGCTTCAGGACACCCACGACGCGTTCTACTGCGTGGTGGACCTGCACGCCATCACCGCTGGGCACGATCCGGCGCTGCTGCGCCAGCGGACCCGGGTGGCGGCGGCCCAGCTCTTCGCGGTCGGGCTCGACCCGGAACGCAGCACCCTGTTCGTCCAGTCGCAGGTGCCCGAGCACCCGCAGTTGGCCTGGGTGCTCGGCTGCATCACCGGCTTCGGCGAGGCCAGCCGGATGACCCAGTTCAAGGACAAGTCGCAGAAGCAGGGTAACGAGCGGGCCAGCGTCGGGCTGTTCACCTACCCGGTCCTCCAGGCCGCCGACATCCTGCTCTACCAGGCCAACGCGGTGCCGGTCGGCGAGGACCAGCGCCAGCACCTGGAGCTCTCCCGGGATCTGGCCCAGCGCTTCAACTCGCTGTTCGGCGCGACGTTCACGGTGCCCGCGCCGCACATCGTCAAGGACACTGCCAAGATCACCGACTTGCAGGACCCGACCGCGAAGATGTCGAAGTCGTCGTCCTCGCCGGCCGGCATCATCGACCTGCTGGACGATCCGGCCCGGTCCGCGAAGAAGATCCGTTCGGCGGTGACCGACACCGGTCGGGAGATCGTCTTCGACGCCGAGACCAAGCCGGGCGTGTCCAACCTGTTGACCATCCACTCGGCGCTCAGCGGCCGCAGCATCGACGAGCTGGTGGCCGCGTACGCGGGCCGCGGCTACGGCGATCTGAAGAAGGAGTTGGCCGAGGTGGTGACGGACTTCGTCCGGCCGATCCAGGAGCGCACCCGCGCCTACCTCGACGACCCGGCGCAGTTGGACAAGCTTCTCGCGGCCGGCGCGGAGAAGGCCCGTGCGGTGGCCGCGACGACCCTGCGGTCCGCGTACGAGCGGGTCGGGTTCTTCCCGCCCGTGCGCGGCGAGTAGCTCCGCGGTACAGGTGGACGGCTCGGTGGTCGGAGGGGCGGCGCGAAGCGTGGATCGCAGTGGCGGGGTGCCGCCGACCGGCGACACCATCCAGATCGGCATCGCGGTGGACATCCCCGAGCCGTGGGGTGCCCTGCTCACCCGGCGGCGGGTCGAGGCCGGTGACCCGCTGGCGGTGCCCGCGCACGTGACGTTGCTCGGGCCCACCGAGATCCGGACGGCCAACCTGCCGGCGGTCGAGCGGCACCTGGCCGCCGTCGCCGCCGCGCACCTGCCGTTCACACTGCACCTGCGGGGCACCGGCACGTTCCGTCCGGTCACCCAGGTGGTGTTCGTCGCGGTGGCCGCCGGGATCAGCGAGTGCGAGCTGCTGGCCGCGGCCATCGCCGCGGCGCCGGGCCTGCACCGCGAACTCCGGTTCCCGTACCATCCGCACGTCACAGTGGCTCAAGACGTGGCACCGGAGGCCCTGGACAAGGTGTACGAGGATCTGGCCGACTTCTCCGCGATGTTCGAGGTCGACGGGTTCACCCTCTTCTCGCACAGCGGGCAGGCCAGGTGGCAGCCGCGTCGGGACTTCTGCCTCGGCAACTGAAGCGCCGGCAACCGAACCGTCGGCAACCGAACCGCCAGCACCTGAAGCGTCGGCGACGCGCCGGCCGGCGAGCATCGGGAGCCGGTTGCCACTACAGCGGTGGGAGATCGGCGAGGATGATCGCGTGAACGTGATCGGCCGGATCGAGGCGGGCATCGACCGCTGGGTGAGCGCCGCGCGCCACCGGTCGGGGCTCTTCGATCATGTGTGGCGGGCCGGCGTGCTGTACGGCGAGGTGCTGGCCGGCCGGTTGGCCGCCGCGATCGCCTACTACGGCTTCTTCGCGGTGTTCGCCCTCGCCCTGGTGGCGTTCTCCATCTTCGGCGCGATCCTGGAGGACAACGACGAGGTCAGCGCGGCGGCGGCCGACTTCCTCAAGGAGAATCTGCCGTTCCTGGACGCCGAGCAGATCGCCAACTCCAGCGGCACTGTCGGCGTGGTCGGCCTGGTCATCCTGGTCTTCACCGGGATCGGTTGGGTGGAGGCCATCCGGTCCTCGCAGCGGCTGATGTACCAGCTCAACCAGCAGCCGGGCAATCTGGTGGTGCGGCGGCTCGTCGACCTGGGCGTGATGATCGGCGTCTTCGTGCTGCTCGGCGTCTCGGTCGCGGCGGTGGACGCGTTGGAGTCGCTGCTGCGTTTCCTGCTGCGCAGCACCGGGTCGGTGGGTCTGACCACCATCAGCGCGGTGCTCAGCGTGCTGGTCAACACAGTGCTCGCCACCGCGTTGCTGCTGGCCGTGCCCCGGCTGCGGATGAGCCGGTCCCGGCTGCGCCCGGTGGTGCTGCTGGTGGCGATCGGTATCACGCTGCTGAACACCGTAGGGCGCTACTACGTGGTGCGGACCGAGCGGAACCCGGCGTACACCGTGGTTGCCGGCGCCGTCGGTCTGCTGCTCTACCTCTACCTGCTCAACCAGTTGGTGCTGTTCGGCGCGGCGCTCCTGGCGACCAGCAGCAACGGCCGAGTGGTGGACCTGGCGGAAACCCCCGCGCCACCGAAGGATGTCGAGGAGGGCATCGACCCCGGTACGCCGGGCGGTGCGGGCTGATGACGGAAGGCGCACAGGTGCTGATCTCGGTCGATTCGGACTCGTCGGTGCCCCCGTACGAGCAGGTGCGCGTGCAGCTCGCCGAGCTGATCGGCGACGGCCGGTTGCCGGTGGGCAGCCGACTGCCGACCGTTCGGCAGCTCGCCGCCGACCTGCGGTTGGCCGCGAACACCGTGGCCCGCGCCTACCGGGAGTTGGAGGCGGCCGGGCTGCTGGAGACCCGGGGGCGCAACGGCACCTTCGTCGCCCCCGGACGGGACGACGCCGTCGACCGGTTGCAACGCGCGGCGGCCGGCTACGCGGCGGAGGCGGCTCGGCTCGGCGTGCCGACGGCCACCGCGCTCGCCCTGGTCCGCGCCGCCCTGGACGCCGTCCGCCCCGGCTGACCGGCCGCCGATCGACAGTCGGACGGGCGATAACTGAGCAGAACGGCGTCGGCGCTCGCGTTCGCGGACCATGATGAGCTGGTGGGCGCACTCATGACACTGGACCTGCCGGCGGACTCACCGCTCCTCGGCCTGCCGTGGATCATCACCTTCGGTCCGCTCGGTGATCTCGACGAGTGGGAGCCGGTGGTCTGCGGGCCGTACGAGCGGCCGCACGCGTTGGCCCTGGCCGAGGCGGTGGTGGCCGAGGAGCAACTGATGGCCGTGGTGGAGCCGTTGCTGCCGGCGCTGTCCGCCGACGAGATCCGCAGCGAGATCGCCGCCGCGCAGGTCGCCGCCGAGGACGAGGCCCGCCAGGTGGAGGGGGCCGACCTGTACGGGGACTTCGAGGACGTGATCGACGAGGAGTTGGACGCGGCAGCCGACGAGGCCGGCCACGGTGAGCCCGCCGAACCGCCGGACGAGGCCGAGGTCCGCGCCGGTTTCACCAGGATCGCGGCGTTGCTCACCGCGAAGTGACGACCTGAGTTGCTGTACACGGACACCGGCGCCACGCGGAGCGGACTCCGCGCGGCGCCGGTGGCACCTCACCCCCCACCACAAGGGGTCGGTAGCCCAGTCGCCCGTCGGCGCGGGGCACGACGAACGACCAGGTCGAGAACGAGTTACCCGTTCAGGGCCGTTCCAACCAGACTGCCGCGTCGATTGGCAGCAGTTGACCGGAGCCCTGTTCGGTGAGCTCGTCACTGGCAACGAGCGGCTGACCGTGCCCGTCGATCAGGACCGGAGCGCCGCTGAAGTTGACCACGCAGGTCAGCACCGTCGCGCCGGTGGAGCGGGAGAAGGCCAGCACGCCCGGCTCGCTCTCCCGCCAGGTGACCCCGTCGGCGTCGAGGGCGAGCGCGGGATGGACGTGGCGGATCCGCAGCGCGGCCCGGTACAGCTCCAGGGTCGAGCCGGGCACGTCGGTCTGCGCGGTGACGGACAGCGCCTGCCAGAGGCCCGGGGCGGGTAGCCAGCTCAGCTCGCTGCCGGCCGGCCCGAAGCCGTACGGGGCCAGTTCGCCGCTCCACGGGATGGGCACCCGGCAGCCGTCGCGGCTCTCGCCGGTGCGCAGGAACGCCGGATCCTGGCGCAGCTCGTCGGGGAGGTCGAGGACCTCCGGCAGGCCCAGTTCCTCGCCCTGGTAGAGGTAGGCGCAGCCGGGCAGGGCGAGCATCAGCAGGCTGGCGGCCCGGGCTCGGCGCAGCCCTTCGACGCCGTCGCCGTACCGGGTGACGTGCCGCTGCTTGTCGTGGTTGGACAGCACCCAGGTGGTCGGCGCCCCGACGACTGTCGCCTCGGCCAACGCGGTGTCGATCACCTTGCGGAACGAGTCGGCCGACCAGGTGGCGTCGAGGAAGTCGAAGCTGAACGCCTGGTGCAACTCGTCCGGGCCGATGTAGCGGGCCAAGCGTTGCGGGGTCTCGGCCCACGCCTCGGCGACCGCCATCCGGCCGCCCGGGTAGCTGTCCAGGATGGGCCGCCAGGCCCGGTAGATTTCGTGCACCTCGTCCTGGTCGAAGTACGGCAACCGACCCTTGCCGAGCAGTTCGACCTGGCGCTGGCCGGTGGTCGTCGAGCTGAAGCCGACGTCCGGCAGCCCTTCCGCCTTGATCATGCCGTGCGCCACGTCGACGCGGAATCCGTCGACGCCCCGGTCCAGCCAGAACCGCAGGACGTCCTCGAACTCGGCGCGGACCTCCGGGTGGCGCCAGTTCAGGTCCGGCTGCGACCTGTCGAACAGGTGCAGGTACCACTGACCGTCAGCGGTCCGGGTCCAGGCGGGGCCGCCGAAGATGCTCTCCCAGTCGTTCGGAGGCAACTCGCCGTGCGCGCCCTGGCCGTCGGCGAAGAGGTAGCGGGCCCGCTCCGGTGAGCCGGGGCCGGCGGCGAGCGCGGCGATGAACCAGTGGTGCGCGCTGGAGGTGTGGTTGGGCACCAGGTCGACGATGATCCGCAGGCCGTCAGCGTGCGCGTCGGTGATCATCGCGTCGAAGTCGGCGAGGGTGCCGAACATCGGGTCGACGTTCCGGTAGTCGGCCACGTCGTACCCGCCGTCGATCATCGGCGAGGTGTAGAAGGGGGTCAGCCAGAGCGCGTCCACCCCGAGGTCGCGCAGGTACGGCAGGCGCTGCCGGATGCCCTGGAGGTCGCCGGTGCCGTCGCCGTCGCTGTCGGCGAAGCTGCGGACGTACACCTGGTAGACGACCGCGGAGCGCCACCAGTCGTCGTCGGTGGCGTGCGGCGGGGTGGCGGTGCTGATCATTCGAGCAATATGCCGGCCCGCCGCTGCAAGAGTCAAGCAGATCTTGCGTAAGAAAGGCGGGCGGAACTCGGCGCGACAGCTGTGGAACCGCGCACCACCAGCTCCGGACGGAACAGGTACTCCGAGTGCGGGGCGCCGTGCCCGTTGATCTCGTCCACCAGGGCCCGGACGGCGGCCACCGCCATCGCGGTGACCGGTTGCCGCATCGTGGTCAGCGGCGGGTCGGTGAAGGCCATCAGCGGGGAGTCGTCGTAGCCGACCACGGAGAGGCCGTCGGGGACGTTGAGGCCGCGTTGGCGGGCGGCCCGGATCGCGCCGAGCGCCATCAGGTCCGAGCCGCAGACCACGCCGGTGACGCCGCGGTCCAGCAGGCGTCCGGCCGCCGCCTCGCCACCCTCCACTCCGAACAGTGACAGCTCGGCCAGCGGACCCAGGTCGGCCTCGGCGACGCCGGCCAGTCGGGTCATCGCGGAGCGCCAGCCGGCCACCTTGCGCTGCACCGGGACGAACCGGTTCGGGCCGGTGATCAGGCCGATCCGCCGGTGCCCAAGCGCGACCAGGTGGGCGACGGCCAGCTCGGCCGCCTCCCGGTCGTCGCAGGAGACGAAGGGCGCGCCGATGCCGGGCACGTACCCGTTGATCATCACGACCGGCAACGGCCGGGCGAGCAGCGCCCGGTAGCGGTCGTGGTTGGCGGCCGTGTCGGCGTGCAGGCCGGAGACGAAGACGATCCCGGAGACCTGCCGGTCCAGCAGCATCTCCACGTACTCGTCCTCGGTCACGCCGCCGGCGGTCTGGGTGCAGAGCACCGGGGTGAACCCGCTCTGCGCCAGTGTGGACTCGATGACCTGTGCGAAGGCGGGGAAGATCGGGTTGTCCAGCTCCGGCACCACCAGGCCGACCAGCCCGGCGCTGCGCTTACGCAGCCGGGCCGGGCGCTCGTACCCGAGCACGTCGAGGGCGGTGAGGACGGCCTGCCGGGTCTCCGGGGCCACGCCGGGGCGGTCGTTGAGCACCCGCGACACCGTGGCCTCGCTGACTTCGGCCTGCTGGGCGATGTCGGACAGTCGAGCGCGCATGGCGGCACTTTAGCCCACCGGCAAGTTCTTGCGGGGTGCTCTGCAAACCCTTCCATTACTTGCAACGTCTTGCTAACGTCCCCGCAACATGCGAGAGCAGCGGCGCAGCATCCATGCGCCGGATGGCAAGAATTCCAGAGGTTTCCACTGGCGGGCCGCCCTTCCCCCGGCGGACCCCCATGACGACAGGAGCACCGATGCGCATCCGTACCGCGGGTGTGGTCGCCCTCTTCGCCCTGGCCCTCGCCGCCTCGGGCTGCGGTGGCGACAGCGACGAGCCGGCCGCGAAGGACACCCCCAAGGCCGCCGGCGGCAAACTGGTGATCTGGGCGGACGACAAGCGGACCGCCGCCCTCAAGCCGTTCGCCGAGAAGTTCGGCCAGGAGAACGGTGTCACCGTCGAGGTCCAAGCCGTCAGCAAGGACCTGCAGACCAACTTCGTCACCGCGTCCCAGCAGGGCAGCGGCCCGGACGTGGTGGTCGGCGCACACGACTGGATCGGCAACCTGGTGCAGAACGGCGCCATCGACCCGGTGCAGCTCGCCGCCGAGCAGAAGAGCGCCTTCAACGCGACAGCCATCAAGGCGGTCACCTTCAACGGTCAGCTCTACGGCGTGCCGTACGCCCAGGAGAACCTGGCGCTGATCCGCAACACCGAGCTGGCCCCGGAGGCGCCGAAGACCATTGAGGACCTGGTCGCCACCGGCAGGACGCTCAAGGCGTCGAAGAAGGCCACCGAGACGCTCTGCCTCCAGGTCGGCCAGAACGGCGACGCGTACCACATCTACCCGCTGTACACCTCGGCCGGCGGTTATCTCTTCGGGACCGGCGCCAACGGGGACTACGACCCGAAGGACCTGGGCGTGGGCAAGCCCGAGTCGATCGAAGCCTTCAAGAAGATCGGCGCGCTCGGCGAGAAGGGCGCGGGCGTGCTCAAGCGCTCCATCGCGGACACCAACTCGATCGCCACCTTCACCGGCAGGAAGTGCGCGTACCTGGTCTCCGGGCCGTGGGCCGTGGCCGACGTGAAGAAGGCCAACATCACGTACGACATCTCGGCGATCCCCGGCTTCGCCGGCGGCAGGGAGGCCCAGCCGTTCGTGGGCGTGCAGGCGTTCTACGTCGCCGCCAAGGGCAAGAACAAGGCGCTGGCCCAGGAGTTCGTGGCCAACTACACCACCACTCCCGAGCTGGCCGTCGCGCTGTACAACGCCGAGCCCCGGCCGCCGGCGCTGACCGCCGCCCTCGACCAGGTCAAGGGCACCGACCCGGACCTGGCCAAGTTCCAGGAGGCGGGCAGGAACGGGCAGGTGCTTCCGGCCATCCCGGCGATGGCAGCGATCTGGGACCCGTTCGGCAAGGCCGAGGCAGCCGTCATCGGCGGGGCAGACCCGACCAGCACCATCACCGCGGCCGGCAAGACCATCTCCGGCCAGATCAAGTAATGAGTACGCCGCTGTCCGGCCCGGGGTCTGCCACGCAGGCCCCGGGCCGGGAGCCCGCCGGCTCCCGCCCTCCGCGCTCTTGTCCGTCGCGTACCCGCGACGACGCGCCGATCACGGTGACCGGGCTCGCCGGCAAGGTGCTCCTGCTCGGCCTGACCGCCGGTGTCGCGGTCTGGGCGGCGTTCCCGCTCATCGCCGCCGGGATGTGGCCCGGCCTGGCACTGCTGGCGGCGTCCACCGCCGGGCTGTTCTACCTGTACCTCACCCGCCGGCACATCCCGGCCAAGTACCTGGTCCCGGGAACCCTGTTCCTGCTCGCCTTCCAGGTCTTCCCGGTGCTCTACACCGCCAGCACCGCCTTCACCAACTTCGGCGACGGGCACCGGGGCAGCAAGGACGACGCGATCGTCGCCATCGGGTCCTCGTCGGTCACCCAGGTACCCGGGTCCGCCGAGTACGCCCTGTCCATCGCCACCAAGGGCGACCCGGCCACCGGTGCGCTGGTCTTCCTGGTCACCGACCCGGGCACCGGCGCGGTCTCCGTCGGCGACACCGACGGGCTGCGCCGACTCGACCCCGCCGACGTCACTGTCGCCACCGGTGGCCGGGTCACCGCCGCCGACGGGTACACGGTGCTGACCGTCGGCCAGGCCAGCTCCCGCAGCAAGGAGATCACCGACCTGGTGGTGCCCACCCCGGTCGGTGCGGTGCGCTCCAGCGGACTGTCCCGCGCGTACGAGGGCAAGGCGGTGCGGGCGTACGACGCCGGCTGCGACTGCATCCGGGACGCCGAGACCGGGCAGACCTGGACCGCCGACGCCGAGGCGGGCGCCTTCGTCGCCGCCGACGGTGAGCGGCTGGCCCAGGGCTGGAAGGTCAATGTCGGGCTGACCAACTTCACCCGGGTCCTCACCGACGAGAACATCTCCGGCCCGTTCCTGAGCAGTCTCATCTGGAACTTCGCCTTCGCGATCGGCTCCACCGGCGGAACGTTCCTGCTCGGCATGCTGCTCGCCCTGGTCCTGCACTCGCCCCGGATGCGCGGCACCAACTTCTACCGGGTGCTGCTCGTCCTGCCGTACGCCATGCCGTCGTTCGCGATGCTGCTGGCCTGGCGGGACATGTTCAACGCCGACTTCGGCCTGATCAACAACCTGTTCGGGGTGAATGTGGACTGGTTCGGGCAGGCGTGGACGGCCCGCTTCGCTGTCATCCTCGTGCAGCTCTGGCTCGGCTACCCCTACATGTTCCTGGTCGCCACCGGCGCGTTGCAGGCCATCCCGCGTGAGCTGACCGAGGCCGCATCGGTCGACGGGGCCTCGCCCTGGCAGTCCTTCCGCGCGGTCACACTGCCGCTGCTGCTGGTCGCGCTCTCCCCGCTGCTGATCTCGTCCTTCGCGTTCAACTTCAACAACTTCAACGCGATCTACCTGACCACCGAGGGTGCGCCGTTCCCCGCCGACAACCCGGCCAACGGCGCCACCGACCTGCTCATCACGTACACCTACCGGCTGGCCTTCGGCGGGCAGGGCGCGCAGTTCGGCTTCGCCGCCGCGATCTCACTGTTCATCTTCGCCATCGTCGCTGTGGTCTCCGCGGTGAGCTTCCGGCGGACCCGCAAACAGGAAGAGGTGTACGCGTGAGCGTGGTCAACCGCAACCGCAACCTCAACCGGACCGGCCGGCGGCGTAATCGCTGGTTCGCCCAGGTCGGCTGGCGGCATCTGGTGGCCCTGCTCGGCGTGCTGTTCAGCCTCTTCCCGATCGTGTTCGTGCTCTCCGCCGCACTGAACCCGCTCGGCACGTTGTCCACCACCGAGTTGGTGCCGACCGGCGGGGTGTCCCTCGGCAACTTCGGTGGACTGTTCGAGCGAACCGCCTTCGGGCGGTGGTTCCTCAACTCGCTGCTGATCGCCGGGGTGGCGTCGTTCGCGTCGGTGTTCCTCTCGGCGCTCGCCGCGTACGCGTTCTCCCGGATGCGGTTCCGTGGCCGCCGCGTGGGGCTGCTCTCGCTGCTGCTGATCCAGATGTTCCCGCAGTTCCTGGCGATCGTGGCGATCTACCTGATCTTCGGCACGATCACCGACCTGTGGCCGTCGATCGGCTTCAACACTCCCTGGGGTCTGCTGCTGCTCTACCTGGGTGGCGCACTCGGGGTGAACACCTGGTTGATGAAGGGTTTCTTCGACACGCTGCCCCGGGAGCTGGACGAGTCGGCGACCATGGACGGCGCCTCGCACGCCCAGGTCTTCTTCCGGATCATGCTGCCGCTGGTGGCGCCGATCCTGGCGGTCGCCGGGCTGCTGGCCTTCATCGGCACCATCAACGAGTTCCTGATGGCCAACGTCTTCCTCACCAGCACGGACTCCAAGACCCTGGCGGTGGGGATGTACGGGCTGTTGGAGGGCAATGAGCGCAACAACAACTTCGGTATCTTCGCAGCCGGCACCCTGCTGACCGCGGTCCCGACGGTGCTGGTCTTCCAGTTCCTCCAGCGGTACATCGTCTCCGGACTGACCTCGGGCGCCGTCAAGGGGTGAGGTCGGGGGGCGGTCGGTCTCCGGTGGCGCGAGGTAGGGTGCTTCGGCACCGCCACGACGCTGCTCAGCGAGAGCGGGCCAGCGAACGTGTGGCGCGCCTGCTTCACTAGCCGCTGGCGGTTTCGCCGCCTCTTCATCCGCCGTCCGGTGCGGTTCCCGGGGAGAACTCTCGTGCAATTGTCGATCTTGATGCCGGTCTACAACGAAGCGGAACGCGTCGCGGAGGCACTGAAGCAGGCCCTCGCTGTGCGGTACCCGTGCGAGATTGAGATCGTGGTGGTCGACGACGGCAGTACCGACGCAACTGCGGAGATCCTCGCTCGGATGGATGACGCGCGGCTACGGGTCGTGACGCACCCGCGTAACGCGGGCAAGGGCGCGGCGATCAAGACGGCCGTGGCCAGCGCCCGCGGCGAGTACATGGTGATCCTGGACGCCGACCTGGAGTACGACCCACAGGACATTCCGAGGCTGCTGGCACCGGTCCTGCAGGGGCACGCGACGGTCGTCTACGGCAACCGCACCTTCGGCAGCCACAGCGCCTACAGCTTCTGGTACGTGGTCGGAAACCGGGGGGTCACCACGGCGGCCAACGTCCTGTTCAACTCCTACATCGGTGACCTGGAGACGTGCTTCAAGCTGATGCCGGTGGAGCTGTACCGGTCGCTGAACATCCGCTCCCGCGGGTTCGGCATGGAGGCCGAGGTGACGGGCAAACTGCTGCGGCGGCGGATCCGCCCCTACGACGTGCCGATCACCTACCGGGCGCGGGGCCGGGACGAGGGCAAGAAGATCACCTGGCGGGACGGGGTCGAGGCGTTGTGGATCCTGGGCCGGGAACGGGCCCGGCGTCGTCCGCAGGGCGTCCCCGCCAAGACGCTCGCTGACCGATGACGGCCACGAAGCACCGGAATTCGACAACTGTCGCTCGGATCGTCGTGGCGCTCGTCGGGGTGGGCTGCCTGCTCCTGACCGTCCAGGGCGCCGTTCAGGCCACCGGCCGCGGCGTCGCCCTGATGAGTGACCGGGAACATGACCTCCCCGCACTCCAGCACCAGGTGGACCTGGAGACGCTCCGGGGCCAGTTCGTCGAGCAGGTGCCCACGGGCAGCCGGATCTCGCTCACCCCGGCCCGGGCCAACAAGGACCTGTGGCGTCAGCGGTTGAGTGAGCTGGCCGTGCTGCGCGGATGTGTGGTCGTCGCGGGTGCGCCGCAGGACTACACGGTGGGCGTCGCCTCGGTGCAGCGGAAGCGGCCGACCAGCGCCGGCGTGCGGCTGGTCGTACGGAAGGTCGACTGACGACATGGATCCCACCCCGGTGCTCGCCGTACTCGCCCTCCTCGTCGCCGGCTTCCCGCTGGCCTTCGCGATCCTGCGCAGCCCCTTCCTCGCCCTGCTCCTCGCGCCCCTGGTGGCGGCGTTGCTGAGCACTGTCGCGGTGGTCCTGATGCTGGTCGTCGGCGGTCCACTGCCGCTCTGGATCGCCCTGGTGCTGGCCGCCGGGGCGGTTGGCGCCTGGTGGCTGTTGCGCCGCCCCGGCGAGCCCGCACCGTACGGGCGGTGGTCGCACGCGCTGTTGATCGCGCTGCCACTGCTCCCGCCGTGCCTCATGATCTTCGAGCCGGCCCACCAGTGGGACGCGCACTCGATCTGGTGGCTGCACGCCGGCTACTTCGCCAACGGAGGTGAGTACGCGCGTGCGACGATCGGCAGCCCCGCCTTCGTCTTCTCGCACACCGACTACCCGCCACTCGCCTCCGCGCCCGTCGCGGCCGTGTGGAGCGTCGTCGAGCCGGACTTCCGTACCGCCCAGCTCGTTGGCGCGCTGGTCACCGTCTCCGCGGTCGCGATGCTGGTCTACCTGGTCCGGCGGGCGCTGGGCCGGGTGTCCGCGCGGGTGGCCTGGGCGCTGGCCATCGCGGTGGGCCTGGCGACCTGGTCGAACGTCCCGTACGCGGTGACCGGCGGGCTCGCCGACGCGCTCTGGTCCGCCGCCTTCGCCGGAGCGGTGGTGGCCCTGCTGCTCAGTGCGGAACCACTGCGCCGACCCCTGTTGCCGCTGTTGCTGCTCACCGTCGCGGCGCTCAGTAAGAACGAGGGGCTGATCGCCGCCGCGGGCCTGGCCGTGCTGGTCACCGTGCGGGCCCGCGCCGACCTGCGGCGAGCCGCGCTGGTCTGGCTGCCGGTGCTGGCCGGGGGCGCCTGGGCGGTGCTGGCCCGCCTGTTGGACGCCCAGTCGGACATCACCAACGGCGGCTCGGGTGACCGGGGCGCGGAGGTGGTGGAGCGGTTCCAGTTCACCATCGCGGCCCTGTGGGACGTGGTCGGTCCGGTGCTGGTGGGCGCTGCCGTGGTGGCGCTGCTCGGCACGCTGTTCCTGCGAGGGCGACGGCGTGCCGCCGGGCTTGCGGCGGACGGCTGGGTGTGGGCGGCCAACGGCTACTACCTTGCTGTTCTGGTCGGGACGTACCTGTCCGGCCCGAACGACATCGAGTGGTGGCTGGCGACCTCGGTGCACCGGGTGACGCTGCCGGTGCTGCTCCTGGCTGCGGTGAGCCTCGCCGGATGGGTCGCCGTCGCGTTCGGCGGTGACAGCCGGGCGGAGTCGCAACCGGTGCTCGACCAGCCGCGCGAGCCGGCCCTGTCTGGTGCCACCCCCACAGCGACCGGTTGATCGACTGATCCACGCCCATCGGCGGTTCCCACTACTACGATTCGTCGTTCATAGGGAAGTATGGCGACCGTGGAAGCTCTCAGACTCATCCTCCTCTACGTCCATCTGATCGGGTTCGCCCTGCTGCTCGGTGGCTCGATCGCCCAGTACGCCAGCGGTCGGCTACGCATCAACCCGGCCATGCTGTGGGGCGCGGTGATCCAGTTGCTGACCGGGCTCGGCCTCTCCGCGCCGCTGCGCGACGGCGACGAGCCGGCGCCGGCAAAACTTGTGACGAAGTTGGTGATCGCCCTGCTGATCTTCGTCATGGTCTTCTTCTCCCGGAAGCGGGACGTGGTCAACCGCGGTCATTTCCTCGCGATCGTCGGTCTGACCCTGGTCAACGCGGCGGTCGCGGTCTTTTGGCGGTAACGTCCGAGGAGGAAGGCGCCTCCAGAAAACGGACGTTACGGACGCCTCGGCGCTCGCTTACCAGTACGAAGAGTGACGTGCCCCACGCAAGGGTTACACCCGGGTAACAGGCGTTCAACAGTCGTGCACGATTGTCGGCCGGTGGGTGGGCGCAGGCGTACGCTCCCGTCCGTAACGTGGGACAGCCGGCGGCATACCGCAGGTCGGCTGATGGGCTGCCACCGCATTAGGCGCGGTGTGCAATGGGAAGGAGACGTCTTGCGCTCGGTGCGTGGGATGCGGATCGCCTCGATCTTCGCGGTGGGTGGGCTCGCGCTCACCGCCGCCGCTTGTGGCGAGGCCCCCAAGGATGACAACAACGCCGGCAGTGGCGCCAAGAAGTTCAGCGCCTGCATGGTGACCGACGTCGGCGGCATCGACGACAAGTCGTTCAACACCTCGGCCTGGAAGGGTCTGCAGGAGGCCAAGGCCGCCAACGACAACATCGACATCAAGTTCGTCGCGTCCAAGGCCGAGGCCGACTACGAGCCGAACCTGACGCAGTACGTCAACCAGAAGTGCGACTTCATCCTGGCGGTCGGTGGCCTGATGGCCAACGCCACCTCGAAGATCGCCAAGGCGAACCCGAACCAGGAGTTCGGCATCGTCGACGCGAACCCGGGTGACGCCAACGTCTACCCGATGCAGTTCGACACCGCCCAGGCCGCGTTCCAGGCCGGCTACCTCGCCGCTGGGATGAGCAAGACCGGCAAGGTGGGCACCTACGGTGGTCTGCCGATCCCGCCGGTCACCATCTTCATGGACGGCTTCGTCGACGGTGTGACGTACTACAACACCACGAAGAAGAAGAACGTCCAGGCGCTGGGTTGGAACAAGCAGACCCAGAAGGGTTCGTTCACCAACGACTTCGCCAAGCAGGACGAGGGCAAGAAGGTCTCCGACGCGCTGGTCGCCCAGGGCGCGGACATCATCATGCCGGTCGCCGGCGGCTCCGGCCTCGGCACCACCGCCGCGGCCAAGGCCTCGGGCGGCAAGTACAGCACCATCTGGGTGGACGTCGACGGCTGCGAGAGCACCCCAGACTGCGCGGCCATCATCACCACAGTGGTCAAGAACATCCCGGAGGCCGTCAAGGAGGCCGTGGTCAAGGCCGCCGCTGGCGACAAGCTGCCGGCCAACCCGGGCTTCGTCGGCACCCTCGCCAACAGCGGTGTCTCGATCGCCCCGTACCACGACTTCGACAGCAAGGTTCCGGCCGAGCTGAAGGCCGAGGTCGACAAGATCAAGGCGGACATCGCCGCCGGCACCATCACCGTCACCTCGAAGGCCCAGCCGACCAAGTGACAACCGGCCGGCCCCTCCGGTGAGATCATCGGGAGGATCGGCGGGGGACAGGTACGACCGATCGGCCGCTCCGGCTCTGCGGGTACCCCGCGGGGGTCGGAGCGGCCGATCGCGCACCACGGCGGCCGGCCCGGTCCGGCCGGTCCACTGCAGCTAGGCTGCACCATCGCTCGCACTCCAGGAGGTTGCGCTGAGACTCGAACTGCGCGGCATCACCAAGCGGTTCGGTGATCTGGTCGCCAACGATCACATCGACCTGACGGTGGAGCCTGGAGAGATTCACGCCCTCCTCGGCGAGAACGGCGCGGGCAAGTCGACCCTGATGAACGTGCTCTACGGGCTCTACCAGCCCGACGAGGGCGAGATCCTGGTCGACGGCAAGCCGCTGAAGCTGAAGGGCCCGTCCGACGCGATCGGGGCCGGGATCGGCATGGTGCACCAGCACTTCATGCTGGTGCCGGTGTTCACCGTCGCCGAAAACATCATGCTCGGCGCCGAGCAGGTCCGGGGCGGCATCGCCGGCTTTCTTGACCGGCGTCGGGCCCGGCGCGAGGTCACCGAGGTGTCCGAGCGCTACAACCTGCGGGTCGACCCGGACGCGGTGATCGAGGACCTGCCGGTCGGCATCCAGCAACGAGTCGAGATCGTCAAGGCGCTCACCCGCGACGTCGACCTGCTCATCCTGGACGAGCCGACCGCTGTGCTCACCCCGCAGGAGACCGAGGAACTGCTGACGGTCATGCGGTCGCTCAAGGCGGCCGGAAAGTCGATCGTCTTCATCACCCACAAGCTCGGCGAGGTCAAGGCCATCGCCGACCGGATCACGGTGATCCGACGCGGAAAGACCGTCGCCACCGCCTCACCCGAGGCCAGCCGGGACGAACTGGCCGCGTTGATGGTCGGGCGCAACGTCCGGCTCACCGTGGACAAGACCCCGGCCACACCGGGCGAGCCCGTGCTGGAGGTGGCCGGGCTCGTTGTCGACGACGACCGGCAGATCCGCGCGGTCGACGGGGTGGACCTGACCGTGCGCGCGGGTGAGGTGCTCGGCGTGGCGGGCGTACAGGGCAACGGTCAGACCGAGCTGATCGAGGCGGTCATGGGCCTGCGCCCGGTGCTCGCCGGCACGATCAGCCTGGCCGGCGACCGGATCGACGGCTGGAAGCCGAAGAAGGTGCTCCGGGCGGGCGTCGGCTACGTGCCCGAGGACCGCAGCGTGGACGGCCTGGTCAAGGAGTTCAGCGTCGCGGAGAACCTGGTGCTGGACATTTACGACCGACCGCCGTTCGGTGCCGGGCTCGCGCTGAGGCCGGACGCGATCGCCGCCTCGGCGAAGGAGCGGATCGAGCAGTTCGACGTCCGTACCTCATCGGCCGACGCGGCGGTGGGGACCCTCTCCGGCGGCAACCAGCAGAAGGTGATCGTGGCCCGGGAGCTGTCCCGGCCGCTGAAGCTCCTCATCGCCGCCCAGCCGACCCGTGGCGTCGACGTCGGGTCGATCGAGTTCATCCACAGCCAGATCATCCACGAACGGGACGTCGGCACCGCCGTCATGGTGGTCTCCAGCGAACTCGACGAGGTGATCGGGTTGGCCGACCGGATCGCGGTGATGTACCGCGGTCGAATCATCGGCATCGTCGGCCCGGACACCCCGCGTGAGGAGATCGGTCTGCTGATGGCCGGCATCAGCCCGGACGCGGCCCACGACGCCACCGAGGGCCCGGCGAGCGCCGATGGTTCCGCGAGCGAGGACAAGGCATGAGCAAGCGCCAGCGAGCGAATCATCGTTGTCGGGGTCTGGTGCCTCATGGCGTCATGCAGCGAAGCGGAGTGACGGCATGACCAACCCCAACCCGCAGTCGGGCTCCCCGGACAAGGAGCCGGCGAGCGAGGCGCAGGCCGCGCAGAACGCGCTCGGCAACACCGAACGGGCCGAGGTGGCGACCGAGCCGGACCGCTCGGTGGCGAAGCCGGCCCCGGAGCCGGAGCCGAAGCCGAGCCTGGGCCGGTTGTTCCTGGACAACCTCTGGGCGGCCAACACCTTCACCGTGACGCTGCTGTCGTTGGTGCTGGCGATCGTGGTCGGCGCGGTGCTGATGATCATTTCTGATCCCGAGGTGCTCTCCACCTACTCGTACATCACCTCGCGCCCGTCCGACGCGATCAACTCCAGTTGGACGCTGGTCAGCGAGGCGTACGCGAACCTGTTCAAGGGCTCGGTCTTCGACCCCGAGGCGTTCTCCGGCTGGTTGGACGGCGCCAACGGCTGGCAGGCAGTGCTCGCGCCGATCTCGGAGACGCTGACCTACGCGGCGCCGCTGGTCTTCACCGGTCTGTCGGTGGCGCTGGCCTTCCGCGGCGGCCTGTTCAACATCGGCGCCCAGGGCCAGGCCACCATCGGCGTGATCATGGCGGCGCTGGCCGGCTTCCTGCTGCCGCTGCCGCCCGGCCTGCACCTGCTGGTGGCGGTGCTGGCCGGCGCGCTGGGTGGAGCGATCTGGGGTTTCATCCCCGGCATCCTCAAGGCCCGTGCCGGCGCGCACGAGGTGATCAACACGATCATGCTCAACTACGTCGCCACGTACTTCCTCACCTGGTTGATCGTGCAGAACGGCGTGCAGGACCCGAACCGCACCGACGCGATCAGCAAGGCGGTGGACAGCTCCGCCCAGTTGCCCCGACTGCTCGGCGACAACCTGCGGGTGCACGCCGGCATCCTGCTCGCCGTGCTGGCCACCTGGGCGGTCGCCTGGCTGCTGAACCGCTCGACGCTCGGCTTCGAGCTGCGCGCTGTCGGCGCCAACCCGGACGCCGCCCGGACCGCCGGCATCAGCGTCACCCGGACGTACATCCTGATCATGGTCTTCGCCGGGATCCTGGCCGGCCTCGGCGGCTCGAACATGGTGCTCGGATCCACCGCCAGCGCGTTGACTCCGCTGGTGGTCGCGCAGATCGGCTTCGACGGCATCCTGGTGGCGCTGCTCGGGCGGGTGAAGCCCTGGGGTGTGCTGCTGGCCGCGCTGCTGTTCGGTGCGCTTCAGGCCGGTGGTAACCGGATGCAGTCGTACTCCGGGATCTCGCTGGAGCTGGTGACAGTGCTCCAGGCGCTGATCGTCATCTTCATCGCCGCACCGGCCCTGGTGAAGGCGATCTTCCAGCTCCGGGCCGCGCGTGCCGCCCGGTTGCAGACGAGCCTGGCGAAGGGCTGGTAACTCATGTCCACCATGGCTGTCCCCGACATCGCGGTCGCCCCGGTCGACGAGGGCTTCTGGACCCGCAGCCGGAAGGTCGGTCTCACGCTGCTGGCGCTCGGCCTGCTGTCCGCGGTGCTCTTCGGCGCGCTCGCCACCGACCAGCAGGCCCGGTTCACACTCAGCGACGACGCGGCCGGTGCCGCATTGGAGATCAACGGAACGATCGGGGCGATCCTGTTCGGGATCATCACGATCGCGGCCGGCGCGGCGCTGCTCGCCGGTGTGCCGAAGCGGTGGTTCCTCCCCGTGCTCGGCGTCGGGCTGGTCGCCTTCGTGCTGTCGTTCCTCTGCTGGCAGGTCTCCGCCGCGCCGGCCGGGCAGAACTTCATGCCGCTGGTCAACATCATCCGGGGCACGTTCATCCTGGCCCTGCCGCTGATCTTCGGCGCGCTCGCCGGGGTGCTCTGCGAGCGGTCCGGCGTGGTCAACGTGGCCATCGAGGGCCAACTGCTGATGGGCGCGTTCAGCGGCGCGCTGTTCGGCAGCATCTCCGGCAGCGTCTGGGTGGGCCTGGTCGCCGCCGCCATCGGCGGCGCGTTCATCTCGCTGCTGCTGGCCGTCTTCGCCATCCGCTACCTGGTCGACCAGGTCGTCATGGGTATCGTGCTGAACCTGCTGGCCGTCGGCGTCACCGGCTTCCTCTACGAGCGGCTGATGCAGACCGACGCCGCGAAGTACAACAGCGCGCCCCGCTTCAGCAACTGGGAGATCCCGCTGCTGAAGGACATCCCGGTGCTCGGTCCGGCGTTGTTCCGCGGCAACATCTTCCTGTACCTCGGGCTGCTCCTGGTGCTGGTGATCCACATCGGGCTGTTCCGCACCCGGTGGGGGCTGCGGACCCGCTCGGTCGGCGAGCACCCGATCGCCGCCGACACGCTCGGCGTCAAGGTGCTGCGGGTCCGCTACCGCAACGTGCTGCTGGCCGGCGTGGTCGCCGGCATCGGTGGCGCGTCCTACACGCTGGCGCTCTACTCGTTCACCAAGAACATGATCGGCGGTAAGGGCTTCATCGCCCTGGCCGCGCTGATCTTCGGCCGGTGGAACCCGACCGGCGCGCTGCTCGCCGCGCTCTTCTTCGGCTTCGCCGACCAGCTCGCCACCTACCTGGGGGCCATCAACAGCGTCATCCCCAGCCAGTTCCTGGCCATGTTGCCGTACCTGGCGACCATCCTGGCCGTCGCCGGGCTGGTCGGTCGGGTCCGGGCACCGGCCGCCGACGGCAAGCCGTACATCAAGGGCTGACGCAGGTTCCTTCACCGAGATCAGGTGATGAAAAGTAGGTGTCAGGGGGTTCTCTGACCTACTTTTCATCACTTGATCACGGAAGGGAGTGCTGTGGCGCGGCCGAGTTTCCGAGGGCTGCCCCTGCACCCGGCCCTGCCCGCTTCTGACCTGGGCTACGTGGGCAGAATGGTGGCATGACCGACATTGACTGGGCGCGGCTGCGCGCCGCCGCCACCGACGCGATGCGGCACGCGTACGCGCCGTATTCGACGTTCCCGGTCGGCGCGGCCGCGCTGGTCGACGACGGCCGCGTCGTGGTCGGCTGCAACGTGGAGAACGCCGCGTACGGGGTGACGCTGTGCGCCGAGTGCGGGGTGGTTTCCAGCCTGCACGCCACCGGTGGCGGTCGGCTCGTGGCGCTCTCCTGCGTCGACGCGACGGGCGAGCCGTTGATGCCGTGCGGCCGCTGCCGCCAGCTGCTCTGGGAGCACGGCGGGCCGGAGTGCCTGATCGAGAGCAAGACCCGGCCACTGCGGATGGCCGAGCTGCTGCCGCACGCCTTCGGCGTGGAGGATCTGGAGGCCGTCACCGGGGAGACGCCGGTGCCGGTGGTCCCGGAGCGGCTCGCTGCCTGGCGCGGGCGCGGCACCGTCTTCGTGCACCCGGACATGTCCGCTGGTCAGCAGGTCTGGACGGCGTACTGGGAGAGGTCGGCCGGCGACGACGCCGGCGCCGAGACCGGGGTGCTGGAGGAGGCGCCGAGCTGGGACGACCCGGCCGAGGCGATCACCTGGGGCCTGGCCCGGACACCGCGTGTGGTGGTGGTCGACGCGACCGGCACCATCTTCTGGGCCGGCGAGGGTGAGCCGCCTTTGGAGATCCCGGTTCGCTGGGGTTGAGCTTGGGGGCGGGGGCCGACCGTGCCCGGCTCCGGGCGGTCAGGGTTGATCCCTCCGCCGGGCACGGTCGGCCCCCGCCCCGACGTGGTCAGCGGCCGCCGGTCGGGATCTGCAACAGACGAGGAAAGATCTTCTGATGAGTGGTTTTGCTGCTGTTGACGTTATTCGGGTCAAGCGGGATGGGGGTGTGCTGTCGGACGCGCAGATCGACTGGGTGGTCGACGCGTACACCCGGGGGGTTGTCGCCGACGAGCAGATGTCCGCGCTGGCGATGGCGATCCTGCTCAACGGCATGACCGGCCCGGAGATCGCCCGGTGGACCGCCGCGATGATCGCCAGCGGTGAGCGGCTGGACCTGTCGGCGGTGCGCCGGCCGACTGTCGACAAGCACTCCACCGGCGGCGTCGGCGACAAGATCACTCTGCCGCTCACCCCGCTGGTGGCGGCGTGTGGCGCGGCCGTACCGCAGCTGAGCGGTCGGGGTCTCGGGCACACCGGCGGCACGCTGGACAAGTTGGAGTCCATCCCGGGCTGGCGGGCCACGGTGAGCAACGACGAGTTCATCGCCCAGTTGGACGAGGTCGGCGCGGTGATCTGCGCGGCCGGTGCCGGGCTCGCCCCCGCCGACCGCAAGCTGTACGCGTTGCGCGACGTGACAGGCACCGTCGAGGCGATCCCGCTGATCGCCAGCTCGATCATGAGCAAGAAGATCGCCGAGGGCACCGGGGCGCTCGTCCTCGACGTCAAGGTCGGCTCGGGCGCCTTCATGAAGTCCGCCGACCAGGCCCGCGAGTTGGCGCGCACCATGGTCGAACTGGGCGGGGCGCACGGGGTGCGGACGGTCGCCCTGCTCACCGACATGTCCACCCCGCTCGGCCTGGCGATCGGCAACGCTGTCGAGGTGACCGAGTCGGTCGAGGTGCTGGCCGGTGGTGGACCGGCCGACGTGGTGGAACTGACCCTCGCGCTGGCCCGGGAGATGCTCGACGCCGCCGGTCTGCCGGACGCCGACCCGGCGGCGGCGCTGCGCGACGGCCGGGCCATGGACTCCTGGCGGGCGATGATCCGGGCGCAGGGCGGCGACCCGGACGCGACGATGCCAGCGGCCGCCGAGGTGGAGGTGGTCCGCGCCGAGCGGGACGGGTACGTCGCGGCGATCGACGCGTACGCCATGGGGGTTGCGGCGTGGCGGCTCGGCGCGGGTCGGGCGCGCAAGGAGGACCCGGTCAGCGTGCCGGCCGGTGTGGTGTTGCACAAGCGGCCAGGTGACGAGGTGCGGGCCGGTGACCCGCTCTACGAGCTGCGTGCCGACGACGCGACGCGGATTCCGGCCGCGCTGACCGAGGCCGCCAACGCGGTGCGGATCGCGTCGACGGCCCCGGCGGCGACGTCGTTGGTCATCGAACGCATCGGCTGATCGATCCGGCGTCGCCCTGGCGTGGTGCCGGTCATCTGGGAGCGCTATTGTCCCAGGCCAAGGGGGGACAACCGGCCTTGCGCCGGCGCGAGCAGACAGGAAGACCCGCCGTGACAGTTGCTGCCCCCGACCCACGTGAGGTGCGCGAGGCGAGCCTGGACGAGCTGTCCCGGCTCGGCCTGCCGTTGCCGCCGGCCCAGTTTCCCCTCGTCTGGGAGCCGGGTGACCAGATCGATCTGCGCCCGACCGTGGAGATCGAGGCGCGGATCGCGGTGCTGCACCTGATCCTGGCCCGCTGTTTCGGGATGCCCCCGCAGGCGGCGATGAGCTGGCTGCTCGGCTCGCACCTGGTCGACATGGTCACCCCGCCGGAGTGGCAGTTCGTGATGGGCGGCAAGGGTGACCACCGGTCGTTCGTGCTGCACCACGACGCGCTGTTCGCGCTGGCCTGGGTGCTCGGGCTGAGCAAGCAGCTCGACCCGACGCTGGCCGTCGACGAGCGGCTGGTCGAGCGGCTGCCGCACATCGCCGAGGGGGAGACCTTCCCGCACTGGCGCTCCCGGATCCTCACCGCGCCGCAGCACCCGGCCGACGCGGCAGCCCTGCTGGATCTGCACTACTGCCTGGACTGGGCGTACCTGGAGACCGAGCGCGGCGGCCGGCGTGCGCCGGGCCTGGTCGACGCGAACGCGATCGGGCAGCGGCGTTGGGCGCTGGAGTGGGCGGTGATCCTGCGCGGGCCGTACCACGACGAGCCGCCCGGCTGGGAAGAGGTCGACCTCTCCACCTGACGTCAGCGAGGTCGCAGGACGTCGAGCCGGACCGCCACTGTGACCCGGACCGGTTCGGGCAGCGCCGCCAGCCGGGCGGCGAGCGCGCCCGGGTCGGTGTGCCAGGCGCTGGGGCCCATCCCGACCAGTGTGGCGACCTCCGCCTGGGTCAGCGCCAGCTCCGCCCGGTGCACGACGGAGCTGACCGGCGTGAAGTGCCCGCCCAGACTGCCGGCCACCCGGTCGGCCTTGTCCGGGTCAACCCGCAGCAGGTCGAGGGCGTCCACCAACTCGGCGAGGTGGTCGGTGTCGGGCGTGACCACCAGCAACGTGCCGGCCGGGTCGAGCACCCGGTGGAACTCCGGGCCGTTGCGCGGGGCGAAGACGTTCAGCAGTACGGCGGTCGAGGCGTCGGCGAGCGGCAGTCGCTGCCACGTGTCGGCGAGCGCTGCGGCGGCCCGGGGATGCGCGCGGGCCGCGCGGCGCAGCGCCGGCTTGGACACGTCCAGGGCCAGACCCACGGCGTCCGGCAGCGCCGCCAGCACCGCGCCGAGGTATCGGCCGGTGCCCGCGCCGGCATCCACCACCAGGGGGTACGCCCCGACGTCGGGCGTCGGCGTCGGCGTCGCGCGGAGCCGACCGACGGCTTCCGTCGCGGCGTCGCGGAGGGCGGCCGAGATGAGGTCGTAGTGCCCGGCGGCGAGGAAGCCCGCCCGGGCGGCCACCATCTCAGCACTGTCGCCGACGTGCGGCGCGCGCCCGGCGAGGAGGTTGACGTAACCCTGCCGGGCGATGTCGAAGCTGTGCCGGCGCGGGCAGCGCAGCGCACTGGTGGTGCCGGCGGTCGCCTCGGCCAGTGGCTCGCCGCAGACCGGGCAGCGCAGTCGGTCGAGGATGCGGAGGTCCACGTCAGGCCTTCGCTGCGGGCTGCGGCCGGGTGGCCGGAGGGCCCGGGTCGGCGAGGTGGTCGACCACCCGGTGGGTGAGCGCGCCGAGGGCGTCGACCTCCGCGGGGGTGAGCAGGTCGATCAGGTGCCGGCGGACGGCGGTCACGTGACCGGGTGCGGCGGACTCGATGGCCTGCCGGCCCGCCGGGGTGAGCACGACGATCGAGCCGCGGGCATCGTCGGCGCACTCCTCGCGGGTCACCAGGCCACGCTGCTGCATCCGGCTCAGGTGGTGGGAGAGCCGGCTACGTGACCACAGCATCCTGTCCGCCAGCTCGCTGAGGCGCAGGCGCCCCTGGGGTGTCTCGGAGAGGTCGGACAGCACGTCGTAGTCCGGCTCGGAGAGGCCGGCGTCCTGGGTCAGCTCCCGGGCCAGCTCCAGGTCGAGCAGTCGACGCATCCGGCGGTAGCCGCGCCAGGCGCGGTCCTCCCGCTCGTCCAGCCACCGGGGTGCGTCCATGCTCCCAGTCTAGCCATTTTGTTGACATGTCATCGAGCGCCCCCTACGGTCGATGACATGTCAACAAACCGGCTGTGGGAGTTGTTCGGTCAGCGGGGGCGCGGAGTGCTGGTCACAGTGCGCCGGGACGGGCGGCCCCAGCTGTCCAACCTCGACTACCTGGCCGAGCCGGGGTTGATCCGCTGCTCCACCACCGGGGGCCGGGCGAAGGTGCGCAACCTGCGCCGCGATCCCCGGGCCAGCTTCCACGTGACCACGCCGGACGGCGGCGCGTACGCGGTCGCCGAGGGGACCGTGACGCTCACCGAGCCGGCAGTGGCCGCCACCGACGAGACGGTCGACGAGCTGGTCGAGGTCTACCGCCGTATTCGTGGCGACCACCCGGACTGGGCGGACTACCGCGCCGCCATGGTTGCCGACGGGAGGCTCGTGATCCGCCTCGACGTCCACCGGGTGTACGGGTGGCGGCCATGACGCCCGGCCGGTCCCGTACCGGACCGCCCAGGCCGCTGACTAGGGTCTGAGCATGGTCGCAACTATCCGGTACGAGGACATCGTCAAGGTCCCGAAGGCGCTGCTGCACGACCACCTCGACGGCGGGCTGCGGCCGGCGACGATCGTCGACCTGGCCGCCGAGGTGGGCCACGAACTGCCCACCACCGACCCGGAGGCGCTCGGACGCTGGTTCGCGGACGCGGCGGACTCCGGTTCCCTGGAGCGCTACCTCGAGACGTTCGCACACACCGTGGCGGTCATGCAGACCGCGCCCGCGCTGCGTCGGGTGGCCCGCGAGTGCGCCCTGGACCTGGCCACCGACGGCGTGGTCTACGCCGAGGTGCGCTTCGCCCCGGAGCAGCACCTGGAACGGGACCTCAGCCTGGACGAGGTGGTCGAGGCGGTGCTGGCCGGGTTCGCCGAGGGCACCGCCCAGGCGGTCGAGGCGGGCCTGACCATCCGGGTGGGCACCCTGCTCACCGCGATGCGGCATGCCGCCCGCTCCCAGGAGATCGCCGAGCTGGCCGTGCGGCACCGGGACGCCGGGGTGGTCGGCTTCGACATCGCCGGCGCCGAGGCGGGCTTTCCGCCCACCCGGCACCTGGACGCCTTCGAATACCTCCAGCGGGAGAACTTCCACTTCACCATCCACGCGGGCGAGGCGTTCGGTCTGCCGTCGATCTGGCAGGCGATCCAGTGGTGCGGAGCGGACCGGCTCGGCCACGGGGTGCGGATCGTCGACGACATCGCCCCCGACGGCTCGCTCGGCCGGTTGGCCGCGTACGTCCGGGACAAGCGGATCCCCCTGGAGCTGTGCCCCTCGTCGAACGTGCAGACCGGCGCGGTGGCCTCGATCGCGGACCACCCGATCGGCCTGCTGCGGGACCTGCGCTTCCGGGCCACCGTCAACACCGACAACCGGCTGATGAGTGGCACCTCGATGTCGCGGGAGATGTCGCTGCTGGTGGAGACGTTCGGCTACGGCTGGAAAGAGTTGCAGTGGTTCACCATCAACGCGATGAAGAGCGCCTTCATCCCGTTCGACGAGCGGCTGCGGATCATCGATGACGTGATCAAGCCGGCGTACGCGAAGTTGCTGGCCTGAGCTCAGCCATGGGGGTGGCCGGCGAGCAGCCCGGCCACCCGGCGCAGCACCTCCCGAGCCCGGGCCGCCTCCGCGCCGAGGCCCATCTGTCGACGCAGCACAGCGGGCTCGGCCCGCAGCAGCGCCACCCCGCGCCGAATCAGCAGCCGAGGCGCCTTGCGCTGCTCGGACAGGTCACGGGCGAGCCGGCGCAGGAAGGTGGCACCGCGCGGGCGGCGCAGCGCGTACGCCCCGGCGAGCAGGCCACGGCGACGGCATTCCTCGACGATCTCGGCGGCGAAGATCCCTTCGGCCACGAAAAGTGGCGATCCGGCGACATTAAATGGCCGGGTGGCCACCCGTCGATCTGCGCCGATCGCATAAACCGGCACATCGGCTCGGCCCTCGCGGGCAAGTTGGGCAATGATTTCCACCGCACTGAGGGCGTCCCAGGAGTGCGGCGATTCCCAATCCACCTGGCCGTTTCGTCTCGGCAACGTAGGGTCATCGCCGTCTTTGTAGAAGTCGTCCAAGCACAGCACCGGCAAGCCGGTTTGCTGCGCTATGTACGACTTTCCGGACCCCGATGGACCGGCCAGTAGGACAACTCGGTGCGGATGTTTCATTACCTTCAGTTACTCCGGCCAGACAGACTGCTATCAAATCGCATCAACATCTCATCACACCTTCGGTTGGGGACAACCTGGGCTTTCTTCTTGTCGACCGGCGTGATGGAATCTCGGGGGTCCGACCCGCCGGGTCGGTCGCTGGGCGTTGCCCGGGGCAACGCGTTCAAGCTGTAATCGCGAGGGCGGTGACGTGAGCAAACGGCCAAAGACGGCGGGCTCCTTCCTGTCGCGGCTGCGCCGGCCGGCCAGCCGGCTCCGGGACATGCCGATCTGGTCCAAGCTCGGTCTCATCATGATCGTGCCGACCATCGCCACGGTCGTGGTGGGCACCAGTGGTCTTGTCGACCACGTGGAGACGCTCAACAATGCCAACCGAGCTGGCGACCTGGCCAACCTGTCGAGCTATTCAGGTGACCTGGTCGACACCCTCCAGGACGAGCGGACCGCCGCCGTGCTGCTGCTGGGTGCGGACGGGACGCAGCCGACGGCGCAGTACCAGGAGGCCTACAACCGGGTGAACTCCCGGGTGGACCAGGCAGCGGCGCCCTACCGGCAGCAGCGGACCGAGATCGAGGACCTGCCGAGCAGCCTGGAGAGTCTGCTCGACGGCATCGACCAGAACCTCCAGGACCTGTCGGGCGTCCGCAGTCAGGTGTTCAACGGAAAGCTCGCGCTCACCGAGACCGTGCAGGCGTACGAGGGTCTGATCACCGACCTGCTCGCCATCCGCGACTCGTCCACCCAGCTCGCCGGTGACAACCAGCTGAGCGACCGGATGCGCGCCGCCGCGGCAGTCGCCCGGGAGAAGGAGTTCCTCGCCGTACGCCGGGTCGTGGTGCACCGCGCGCTGGGGGTGAAGGGCGGGCAACGCCTGACCCCGGCACTGCGCAGGGACTACGTCGCCAGTGACACCGGCCAGCAGCAGGCCCTGCAGAGCTTCAAGGCCGTCGCCACCCCGGACGACGCCAAGTTCCACGACCAGACGGTCGCGGGCGGCGACCGCCGGCAGGCACAGAACTACACCGGCTGGATCGACGGCAACACCACCGGCAACATGCGCGGTGCGCCGTTCGGCCCGGACCAGTGGGAAGCCGCCATGACGGCCAACGCCAAGCTGATCCGCGCCGTCGAGACGAAGCTCGACAGTGAAGTGGTCAACCAGGCCGACACGCTCCGCTCGGACGTCCAGCGCCAGGTCTTCCTGGAGACCGGCCTGCTGCTCAGCATGCTGCTGCTGGCCATCCTCTTCGCCTACCTGGTGGCCCGCTCGATGGCCCGCTCACTGCGTGAGCTGCGGCAGGGCGCGCTCTCCGTGGCCCAGTACGGCCTGCCACAGGCGGTGGCCCGACTGCGCGACCCGCAGGTCGTCGGGCAGCTCTCGCCGGTGCAGCTGGCCAACCAGATCGCCGAACCGCTTCCGGTGCGCAGCAAGGACGAGTTCGGCCAGGTGACCGAGGCGTTCAACGCCGTCCACCTGGAAGCCGTCCGCACGGCCGCCGAGCAGGCGGCACTGCGCGCCTCCGTCGCGACCATGTTCGTCAACCTGGCGCGCCGTTCCCAGATCCTGGTCGACCGCCTCATCGGGCACCTCGACCGGCTGGAGCGCGGCGAAGAGGACCCGGACCGGCTGGCCGAGCTGTTCCAGCTCGACCACCTGGCCACCCGGATGCGCCGTAACGACGAGAACCTGCTGGTGCTCGCCGGTGCCGACTCCACCCGTGTGCAGCGTGAGCCGGCCGCTCTCATCGACGTGCTGCGCGCCGCGCAGTCCGAGGTCGAGCACTACACCCGGATCGAGTTCGGTGTCATCGACCGCGACATCGAGGTCGCCGCGCACGCGGTCAACGACCTGGTGCACCTCGTCGCGGAGCTGTTCGACAACGCCACAGCGTTCTCTCCGCCCGACTCGCAGGTCATGGTCGAGGCTCGCCGGGTCGGCGACCGCTCCTCGCTGTACGTCGAGGACCGCGGCATCGGCATCAGCGCCGAGCAGTTGCACGACCTCAACGAGCGGCTCGCGACGCCGCCGCAGGTGGACGTGGCCGTGTCCCGGATGATGGGCCTGGTCGTGGTCGCCCGGCTGGCGTCCCGGCACGGTGTCCGGGTCGAACTGCGCCCCGGCAACGATCGCGGCACTGTCGCCGACGTGACCCTGCCCACCTCGGTGTTGGTGCCCCGGGCGCTGTCCGGTCGGGTGCAGCAGCCTCCGGCTCTGCCGGCGGCCGGTGCTCCCCAGTTCGGTGGTCCGCAGTCCGGTGGGCCCGCGCCGGTGTTCGGCGCGCTGCCCGCGCTGGGCAACGGCCCTCGCCCGAGCGAGTCCGGCAACCAGGTCACCCTGGGCGGTCGCCCGTTCGACCCCGCGACGCGCAACGGTGCCGGCGCCCCCGCCAACGGTGGCGCGTACCGGTCGATGCCGGCCTGGTCCGATCTGACCGGCGCGGCCGGGTCGAACGGCGTCAACGGTGGCGACGGGTTCACGCCCCGGTCGGCCAACGGCCCGGGGAACGACCCGCTGCCGCAGCGCCGGGCCGGGGACGAGACCCCGACCACCGGCCAGCAGCCGTCCATCCCGCGTCAGCTGCCGAGCAGCCCCGAGGCGCACCCGTACTCGGCGCCGCCGGTCTCCGCGCAGCCCTACTCCGGCGCGCCGGTCTCCGCCTCGCCGGCCTCCGGCCAGCCCTACTCCGGCCAGCCGTACTCCGGGCAGCCCTACTCGGGTGCGCCGTACGGCGGCGCACCGGTGTCCGCCGTCCCGGCCTCCGGGCAGCCGTACTCGAACCAGCCGTACTCGGCGCCGCCGGCCTCCGGCCAGTCGTTCAGCGGCTTCGCGCCCCGATCCGCCCCGCCCGCGCAGGCACCCAGCGCCCCGGCGCCGCCGGCCTGGCCGCCAGTGCCGGGTAGCGAGCGGGACACGGCCACTCCGCCGGTGCCCGAGCGGCTCGCCGCCGCGCTGGACATGACCACGGAGCTGCCGCGGGTGCCGCGACCGGGCGAGCAGCCGGCCGCGGCCCAGCCTCCGGCTCCCGCGCCGACTCCGGCCGCAGCGGCGGCTCCGGCTCGGCCGGCTCCGCAGGCTCGGCCGGCTCCGCAGCAGCCGCAGGCTCAGAACCGTCAGCGGTACGCGGATGAGACGATGGAGCTGCCGATCTTCCGGGAGCTCGAGTCGGCCTGGTTCCGTACCCGTCGTCCGGGCTCCGAGGAGACCGCGACCGGCGCACAGCCAGTGACGAACGGCGACTCCGCGACCCAGCAGTTCGCCACGGTCGAGGCCACCGGTCGGGCAGTCCACAAGACACCACCCGGGACGACAGGTAACACACCGATGGCAGACACTCCGACGGTCGGAGGAGCGCCGCGGGACAACGGCTCCACAGCGAGCGAGGGCACCCGCCCCAGCCTCGCCGAGAGCCTGCCGAACCGCCGGCCCCAACCGCAGAGCAACGGCTGGCAGACCGCCGCCGACGACGGCTGGCGTGCTGCCACCGCCGCGGCCGGCGCGACGCCGGTGAGCGAGACGACCACGACCGGTCTGCCGAAGCGCAAGCCGATGGCGCAGCTGGTGCCCGGTGCGGTAGAGAAGCCCACCACCTCGGTCCAGCGGCGCTCCCCGGAGGCGGTTCGTGGCCTGCTCTCCGCCTACCACCGGGGCGTGCAGCGAGGGCGTAGCACCTCGGACAACCCGACCAGCCCGGAGGCGACTCCGGGAGGGCAATCCTCGCAGTCTGGCTCAGGCCCGGTGGCCGGGAGCGGGCAGAAGGAGCAAGAAGGATGACAACTACGCAGGATCTTGGTTGGCTGCTGGCCAACTTCGCCGACCGGGTGCCCGGCGTCGCGCACGCGGTCGCCGTATCGGCGGACGGCCTACTCCTCGCGTCGTCACGGGATCTGCCGCGCGACCGGGCAGACCAGCTCGCCGCGATCTCATCGGGTCTGGTCAGCCTGACCCAGGGGGCAGCACGCTGCTTCGAGGGAGGCGCGGTGTTGCAGACCGTCGTGGAGATGGACAATGGCTTCCTGTTCCTGATGTCCATCTCGGACGGCTCCTCCTTCGCCGTGCTGGCAGCCCGCAGCTCCGACGTGGGCCAGGTTGGCTACGAGATGGCGCTGCTGGTCGACCGGGTGGGCGACGCGCTGACCCCGCAGCCGCGTGCGGCTGCGGGCATGCTGGGCTGACGTTTCGCCGATCGTGGGGTCGGCGCGACTGCAACAACGACAACGACGGGTTTCACCGGTGGGAGCCGGTAACGGGTGCGAAGGAGGTGAGCGGCGAGATGGCCGATCGTGACGAACCGACCGGAGCGTTGGTCCGTCCATACGCCGTGACCCGTGGTCGCACCCGTCCCCGGCTCGACATCGCGCTGGAGGCGCTCGTCGAGACGACGGTGCGCGGCCGTACCGCTGCCAATGGCAACGGTGGTGGCCGCGAACACCAGTACATCGCCGCGCTGTGTGACGGACGCGTGCAATCGCTCGCAGAGATCGCGGCGCGGATGCAGCTCCCGCTCGGTGTGGCCCGGGTGCTCATCGCCGACATGGCGACGGACGGCCTGGTCGCGGTCCACGAGCCGACCATTTTGGACGACTCCGACGACGCGGTGGGCACTGAACTGCTGGAGAGGGTGCTGAGTGGACTTCGCAGGCTCTGACATGTCGCACCGCCCGCCGAACCCGAGCGGCCGCGTGACGTCGGCGAAGATCGTTATTGCCGGTGGATTCGGCGTCGGTAAGACGACGCTGGTCGGCTCGGTCTCGGAGATCACGCCGCTGACCACCGAGGCCATCATGACCTCCGCTGGCGTGGGCGTCGACGACACCCGGCAGGTGCCGGGCAAGACGACGACCACGGTGGCCATGGACTTCGGCCGGATCTCGATCGACCGTGACCTGATCCTGTACCTGTTCGGTACGCCGGGTCAGACCCGTTTCTGGTTCATGTGGGACGAACTGGTGCGGGGCGCGATCGGTGCGGTCGTGCTGGTGGACACTCGCCGGCTGGCCGACTGCTTCGCGGCGATCGACTTCTTCGAGCACCGACGCCTGCCGTACCTGGTGGCGATCAACTGCTTCGACGGGATGCAGTACCACGACCCGCAGGACGTCCGGGACGCCTTGGCGATCTCGAGCGACGTGCCGGTGGTGGCCTGCGACGCCCGTAACCGGGAGTCGACGAAGCACGTGCTGATCTCGCTGGTCGAGTACGTGCTGACCATGCGCCGTACGCGCGCCGTCGCCCCGGCCTGATCCGGGACGCCGCACGCCCCGGTGGTGGCTCCGGCCGCCACCGGGCGTAGCACCATGCCCGCTGCGCCGTCGTACGCCAGCGCGTCCGTCACGCCGCCTCCTGGACGATCGTGGAAGCTGCCGCATACGTGAGAGCGCCCTCAGTCAACTGACTGAGGGCGCTCTCACGTATGCACAAGGATCAGGACTGGTAGCCCGCCGAGCGGTACTCGTACTCCCGGTCGTCGTCGCGGTCCCCGTGGTCGCGGCTGAAGTCCCAGCCGCCGGCCGCCTCACGACCGGGCCGACCACCCACCGCGAAACCGCCGATCTCCTGGCCGCGACGCCAGCCACGGAAGTAGCCGGTCGTGTTCTCCGCGAGGCTTGCCGCATCACGCACTATCCGCAATGGGCGCTCCTCGCGCAGCGGCGAACCCGGCACCAGGTTGGCCTGCGGCACGCGCTTCGGCAGCCCGGCGTTGGTCTCGGCGCCCACCGCCGGGCGGGCGGCCTGCTCGGCGGCCTGCCAGCCGGTGTCGGCCGTGGTCGACCAGTCCAGGTCGGACTCCTCGGCCTGCCCGACGAACCAGGCCGACTTGGCCTGCGCGAAGATCAGCAGATCGCCGTCGCCCTCGTCGGCGACCGGCGGCGGCCGGTGCTCCATCGGCGGTGGCCGGTGCTCGACCGGGGGCGCCGGCCGGTGCTCGGCGGCACGCTCGGTGCGGGCGGCCGCGCGACCGTTGCGAGCGGCCTGCTCGCGGTCGACCAGGCGCAGCGGTGGCGTCTCCAGGTGCTGGTCCGCGGGAGGGTTGAGCCCCTCGCGCAGCGCCCGGTCGGCCAGCGGCGGCGGCTCCACCAGCCGCAGCATCGGCGGCTCCGGTGGCAGGTCGTCCGCCAACCACGGCGGGGTGACCCGACCGTCGGCCCGGCCTGGGTCGGTCGGGGCGTCGACACCGCGGCTGCCGCCGTACGAGTAGGCCACCGGGTTGTTCGGTGAGCTGTCGGACGGGTCCTCCGGGTTGTTGACCAGCGGCCAGTTGGCACGGGAGCCGGGCGGTGCGGCCTCCTGCCCGGGTCGGGGGGTCGGCACCGGAATGCTGAGATCGGTGGCGCTGAACCCGCCGGTAGGTGGCTCGTCGACCGGGCGTTGCAGGTGGCTCGGCCGGGGCTCGCCGTTGGTCTTGGGGCGGGGCGGAATGACCGTCCGCTGCCGTTCGGCCCGCGCGTTGTTGATCGCGGCAGTCGTCAGCGTCGGGCGGAAGGGCTCGCCGGCCTCGGCCGGAGGCACCATGCCCCGCTGTGCCGGCGCGATCGGGGTGATCCCGGGCGGCGGAGGCGGCGGCGAGGAGACGGGCCGGTTGGTCGGGCCGTCGATCCGGCTGGGAAGTGGTTCGCTGCGACTGGGCAGCGTGGAGGCCGGCGGACCAGCCATCGCCGCTGGCGTCATCGGCGCGGGTGCGACCGGTGGCGGCATGACCGGCGCCGGGGCGACCGGCGGTGGCCCGAGCGGGCGGGGCGACGCCAACGGCGCGTTACCGGGGACCGGCTCGGGACGGCTGCGCCGCCCGGCAGCGGGTGCCGGGTCGGCGGCCGGCGGGGTGGGTCGGACCGACCGCAAGCCGGCGTTGGCGCCGACGAGGCCGGTCATCCCGGCGTTGGTGCCGGCCAGGCCGGTCATCCCGGCGTTGGTGCCGGCCAGGCCGGTCAACTCGCCGACGGACTCGCCACGGCGGGCCGCAGCCCGGCGGCCGGGTGCCTGGACGGGCGTGCTGACCCGTGAGCTGAGCGCGCTGACCAGCGCCTCACACCCGGCGTCGCAGGCCCGTACGGAGGCGACGGCCTGGCGGACCGTCTCGGCCACCGCGGACGTGAGCGCCCGGTTGACCGCGGCCCGTCGGGGCGTCTCGGAGATGGCGACCCGCAGGGCGGTGACCGCCTCGTTGATCTCCTCGGCGTCGGCGACCCCGTCTGCGGCGAGGTGCGCGGCGATGGCATCCGCCGCGACCGAAACCTCGCGGCCCCGGGCCACCGTGCCACCGAGCATGCCCGGCTCGGGCAGGGCGTCCAGCACGGCCAGAGAGACCGGTTCGGCCGGGTCCGGGTAGGCGCGCAGGGCCGCCGGGTAGAGCTCCCGCAGAACCTCGCGCAGCGCCACGGCGGCGGAGTGCCGCCCACTGGCCAGAGCGGCGTGCGCGGAGAGCACCTGCTTGTAGCCGGCGAGGTCCCGGGGTGCCGGCAGGGTGACGGCGGAGAGTGCCCCCGCCTGCAACGCGCGGGCGAGGCCGACCGCCCGTCGTTCGGCCGGAGGCGACTGCATCTCCTCAAGAGAGTCGTCGTCGGCGAACCGCTCGGCGAAGTCGTCCACCGAGTCGTCGTCGGCGATCGCCAGGGGTCGCCCCGCCGCGCTCAGCAGCGAGATGACCGTGTGGTCGTCGCTGTCGGCGGCGATGGCCGCACCGCTCGGCCCGCCCGACCGCTCCACGAGCAGCGCGACGAGCTGGGCGTAGCCAGCGGCGTCATCGCTGATCTCGCAGACATGCAGCAGACGGCCTGCGTCGTCGACCACAGCGGACGTCAGCGTCGAACCGGCGGAGGCCGGTCGGTCAGCCGGATCCACCGAGGCCAGACCGCAGTAAACGCGCACGAGCGCCACGGCGTCGTCCTCCTCCCGGGACAGGTCTTTCCTCTGCCAGCAACTGATGCTCCCCGGTACGGGTCAGTCGCGCCAGTCCACCACCGCAGAGATCTTGCCGACAATGGTGCGCCAACCCAAACTTGCGGTCTGCGCACCGATCTTCTTCAGCCGTCGCCGACCCATGAACGCGCCGATCCCACCGTTGGCGGTGGCACGCAGCGCCTCGTCCAGGTCGTCGAGGCTGGAGCCGGCGGAGAGCATGTCGAGTACCGCAGGCAGCCGCAATGCGTACGAGAGGTCACGTGCGGCCTCGCCCGCCTCGATCAGCAGGGTCGAATCCCACGTGTCGTGCCCGCCGCGCAGGTTCTCCACGACCAGGTCGAGCTCGTAGGTGTCCTCCTCGAGCGGAGCGATATCTGCCGGCTCCACCCGTTCGGACAATTCATTCCAGCTGTCCAGTTGGGACAGATCGTTGGGCGCACCGGATCGGATGAAACTGACAAGCGACTCGGGGGTCTTGAACAGCAGCAGCTTGCCTCGGTTGCTGAGGAAGACCGGCACCTCCTCGTCGTCCGCCTCGTCCGTGACGGCCTCGTCCGACTCCTCGTCGGTGTCGGTGTCGGCGCCGTCCCGGCGGCGCTTCGACTCGTCGTCGTCCTCGGCGAACTCCTGGGCCAGCTCCTCGTCGAGGATGACGACGGTCTCGTCGTCCTCCTCCTCCTCGATCGCCTGGCGGCGGGCGAGGAACGGGTCGTCCTGGTCGCGCTCGGTCACGTCGGTCGGGGTCAGCGAGCTGGCCGGTCGGTACGCCCGGAGCGTGAAGCCGGTGCCGGCGGGCAGGGCGATCTCCACTGGGTCGATGCGCAGCTCGTCCCAGAGTGAACGGTCGATCGACGCCGTCGGGCGGTCGATCTCGGTCTCGTCTGGCTCGGCCGCGCCGGTGGTGTCGTCGAGCGCGGGCTCGTCGGCGTCGGGCCGTTGGGGCGACTGGCGGGCCACGCTGACCTCCGTGTGCTTCGGGTTGCCCACCCACCGGGGTCTCTGACCGGCGAGTGACTCTGGGCACATACCCTAGTCGGCGGCCCTGGGTGACCGATGCCCGCACCCCGGTGGCCGGTTGGCGCACGGGTCCGACCTGCTGGTCGTCACCGCTGGCGAAGCGGCGGTTCGACAAGTAGCGTAGCTACGCATGAAGGCCCAGGCGCTGCACGGCCATCTCGACGCTCTGCTGCTCGCCGTGCTCGAACAGGGCGCGCTGCACGGCTACGCGATCATCGAGGCGCTGCGCGCCCGCAGTGACGGCAATCTGGATCTGCCCACCGGCACCATCTATCCGGCGCTCCGTCGCCTGGAACGCGCCGGTCACGTGGCGAGCACCTGGAGCACTGTCAGCGGCCGGGAACGGCGGACGTACCAGCTCACCGACTCCGGCCGGCGGGCCCTGGCCGGGGAGCGGGCCGGTTGGCGCGAGTTCCAACTGACCGTCGGCCGGTTCCTCGACCCCGGCAGCCCGCCCACCCCGGCCTGACCCGCTCGGATCCGCCGCCGGTCAGCGGGTGGTGGCGAGCAGCCAGCCGCGCGCCGCGCGGGTCAGCGAGAAGTATCCGCCGCCCACCAACACCGCTCCGATGATCATCGGGGGCCAGTGTGCCGCCGCGTCCCAGAGGTTCAGCGACCAGGTGAAGAGGGCGCTGCCGGCCACCATGCCGAGGATCAGGACGCCGGTCAGGCCGGTGCCCACCGCACGTTGGGCCAGCGCCAGGCCCGGCCGGGGCGCCCGCGCGCTCGCCCAGACCACCAGCAGACCGGCCACCGAGAGCAGCAACGCGCTCATCCAGATCCAGTCGACCGAGTTGGAGAGCAGCAGGTAGCCGGCCGGGGGACGTGGGCCGCCACTCCAGCTCGACCCCCGCCAGGTCAGATCACCGGCGACCACCCCCACCCCGGCGATCGCCAGCATCCGCAGGGAGAGCCCACGCAGGGCGCCCACCGCCAGCTCGGCCTGCCAGGACGGGAGCACCTGCGCCGGTGAGCCGAACTCCACCACCGCCCGGCGCTGCGCCTCGGTGGGTGGCACCCCGCTCTCGCGGTACGCCTCGACGGCGTCCAGCAACCCGTGCCGGGCCTCGGTCAGCAGGTCGGACTTGAGTCGCGCCGGCCCCTGCAACCGAGCAGCCAGCTCCCGCAGGTGCTCGTCGACCATCACGTCCTCACCGCGCGCCATGGCACCACAGTGCCACGGAATCCCGCCGGTCGACGTCCGGGAGAACCCTGGTCCGCCCCCGAGTCGGGTCAGGGAGCGAGCGCCAGGTAACCCCGTTCGGCGGCGGCCTGGAGCAGCCACTGGTCCCGGTACCAGCCCGGGGCCGCGACCAACTCGGCGTGCCGCCCGCGCTGGATCACCCGGCCGCCGTCCAGGACCACGATCTCGTCCAGCTCGGCCAGCCCGCTGAGCCGGTGGCTGATCAGCAGCACCGAGTGCCCGGCGGGGGTGGCGGCGAGGGCGGACGCGAGCACCGCGTCCGCGGCGGTCGGGTCCAGACCTTCGGTGGGCTCGTCGAGCACCAGCACCGGCGGCGCGGCGAGCAGGGCACGGGCGAGCGCCAGCCGCTGCCGTTGCCCGCCGGAGAGCTGCCCGCCCTCCTCGCCGACCAGCGTGTCCCAGCCCGCCGGCTGGGCGCGGACCCAGTCCAGCAGGCCGGCGGCGGCGGTGGCGGCGGTCAGCTCCTCCTCGCCCGCCGCTGCCCCCCCGAGCAGCAGGTTCTCCCGCACCGTGGCATGGAAGACGTACGCCTCGGCCAGCAGCCCGCCGACCGCGCGGGGAAGCGCCTCCTCGGCGTACGTCGAGAGGTCGTGACCGTCCAGGGTGACCCGGCCGGACGCGGGCCGGACGGTGCCGGTCAGCACGGCGGCCACTGTGCTCTTGCCGGCGCCGCTCGGGCCGACGACAGCGATCCGGCGTCCCGCCGGCAGGTCCAGGCTGACCCCGTCCAGGGCGGGCGCCGCACCGGCCCGGTACCGCACTGTCACGTCGACGAAGCGCAGCTCGTGCGGACCGGTCAGGTCCGTTGGCCCGGTCGCAGGTGGCGCGGTCGGCGCGTCGGTGTCGAGCAGGTCGGCCACCCGGGTCAGGCCGGGCCGCAGCTGCGTCCACTGCCGGGCCGCCGCGACCAACGCCAGCGTCACCTCGACGGCGGCCAGTGTGCCGACGGCCAGGACGCCCACCAGCACCCCCGGCACGTCGGCGGCGAGCGCGACCAGCACCACAGCTGCGGCGGTCACGCCGGCGGCCAGCACGCCGGCCGCGTCCACGGCGAACCCGGTGGCGGCCAGTCGACGTTCCAGCCGGGCCAGCCGGTGGGCGCGCTGCTCGGCGGCGCGCAGCGTGACGTCGGTCGCCCCGAACGCGGCCAGGTCGGCGGCGCCGTGGGTGAGGTCGATCGCGTCGGAGGCCAGCGCGCCCCGCAGGGGGGCCACCTCGGCCGCGCTGCGGCGGGTGACAGCGGTGGCCAACGCGGGCAGCGCCACCCCGGCGACCAGCAGCCCGACGGCGAGCGCGCCGGCGGCCGGCGGTGAGATCAGCGCCGCCACGGCGACCGCCGACACACCGACCACTGCCGCCGCCGAAGCGGGCACCAGCACCCGCAGCAACAGGTCCTGGACGGCCTCCACGTCGGAGACCAGGCGACTCAGCACGTCCCCCGAGCGGTGCGCCGTGCTGCGGCGGGCCGCCAGGGTGGCGAAGACCCGGGCCCGGACGTCGGTGATCATGCGGAGCACCGCGTCGTGCCCGGCGAGCCGTTCGGTGTAGCGGAACACGCCCCGGCTGATCGCCAGCGCCCGGACCGCGACGATCGCCACTGTGAGGCGGTCCAGCGGAGGCTGACCGGCGGCGCTCATCAGCAGCCAGGTGGCGGTGGCCATCAGGGCGAGCCCGGCGAACTCGGTGGCGGCCGCCAGCAGCCCGGCTCCGACCAGGCGGCCCAGGTACGGCCGGGCCAGTCGCAGCACGGCCCGCTCGGCCGCAGCCCGCCCGGCCGGTGCCGCGTCGGCCACCGCCGGCCCCTCATCCCCGGTCATCGGGTGGCCTTCCCGGTCGGTTCGGGCGTCAACTCGGTGACCCGACCGTCCTCGATACGCAGGATCCGGTCGGCGTCGGCCAGCAACGCCGGTCGGTGCGCGACCAGCAGCGCCGTCCGCCCGGCGACCAGGCGACGGGTGGCGTCGAGCACCACCGCCTCGGCCGCCGTGTCGAGTCGGGCGGTGGGTTCGTCGAGCAGGACCACCGGTGCGGCACGCAGGAACGCCCGGGCCAGTGCCACCCGCTGCCGCTGCCCGCTGGACAGGCCGTGACCGCGCTCGCCGAGCACTGTGTCCAGCCCGTCGGGCAGGCCGGCCACCACGTCGTCCAGGGCGGCGTTGTGCACAGCGGCGGTGAGTGCGTCGGCCGGGGTGTCCGGCGCGCCGAGGCGGATGTTGTCGGCCAGCGAGGCGGCGAAGAGGTGCGCCCGCTGCGGCACCCAGGCGAGCTGCCGACGCCAGGCGTCCGGGTCGGCGGTGGCGAGGTCGACCCCGTCCACGGTGATCCGGCCGCTGGTCGGCACCACGAAGCCCAGCAGCAGGCCGAGCAGGGTGCTCTTGCCGGCGCCGCTGGGCCCGATGATGGCGATCCGCTCACCGGGCCGGATGGTCAGTGTCACGTCGCGCAGCGCTGTGGTCCGCTCGTACGCCACTGTCACCCCCTCGAACCGGATCTCGGCCCGCGCGTCCGGGACGGCGGCGCCCTCGGCGGCCCGGGGCGCGGTGGGTGCGGCGGAGACGGTCAACGCCTCGTCCAGCGCGGCCAGCCCTTCCATGCTGGCGTGGAAGCGGCTGCCGGCGGCCCGCAGCGGCAGGTACGCCTCCGGGGTCAGCAGCAGCACCAGCAGCGCGGTCTGCAGGGCCAGCCCGCCGCCGAGCAGGCGGATGCCGACCGGCACCGCGACCAGCGCCACCGAGAGGGTGGCGACCAACTCGAGGACCAGCGCGGAGAGGAACGCGATCCGCAGCGTCTTCATGGTGGCGACGCGGTGACCGTCGGCCATCCGGCGCACCACGTCGGTCTGCGCACGGGCCCGCCCGAACGCGCGCAGGGTGGGCAGCCCGGCGACCATGTCCAGGAAGTGCCCGCCGAGCAGTGCGAGCCGCCGCCACTGCCGTTCGGTGGCGGCCTGCGCCTGCCAGCCGAGCAGCGCTCCGAAGACCGGGATCAGCGGCAGGGTCAGCGCGATGATCACCGCTGAACTCCAGTCGGCGAAGACGACCCGCGCCAGCACCGCCAGGGGCACCGTCACGCTGAGCACCAGTTGCGGCAGGTAGCCGGTGAAGTATGCGTCCAGCGCGTCCAACCCACGCCCGGCCAGGGTGGCGATCTCACCGGCCCGCTGCCCGGCCACCCAGCCGGGCCCGTGCCGGCCCACAGCGCCGAGCAGGTCGGCCCGCAGCGTGGCCTTGACCGTGGCGGCGACCCGCGCCGAGACCGTGCCCTGTGCCCAGACCACTGCCGAGCGGGCGGCGACCGCGACCACGAAGCCGGCCAGCGCCGGTCGATCAAGCCGGCCGTCGATCGCGGTGGCCAGCAGCGACGCGAGCGCGGTGGCCTGCGCCACGATCAACCCGGCGGCCAGCACCCCCAGGAGCGCGAGCACGGCAAGACCGCCCCGGGCCGCAGGGACCCGGCGCAGCAGACGCCTGTCGAACGGACGGCGGCTCACCAGTACACCGGTGCCCTACCGTCGGTCCGTCCTCGGAAAACCCACCAGCACATCGCCTGGAAGCCTAGTAGGGCCGGAAGTAGCGGCAGCGCCACCCAGCCCAGTAGCCGCAGTGTCGGCGCGCTGGCGGCGGCGTCGGCCACCCGCAGTGAGGCGTCCGGGTCGGTCGTGGACACCAGAACGTAGGGCCAGAGAGCGGCTCCGACCAGCACCACCGGCAGCGCCAGGGCCGCGCCGGTGGCGACCAGAGCCCACCCTGGCCGCCGCCGGGTCAGCGCCGCGCGGGCCGCCAGCAGCGCCGCCACGAGCAGCACCGGCAGGAGTACGGCCACCGCCGGCCGCTGCACGGCGTCGCGTACCCGGGCGGAGAGCAGGCCCACGACGGTGGCCAGGGCGACCGCTGTGAGCGCCACCGGGACCAGCCGGCGGGCCGTGTGGCCGACCGCGGCGGCGGCCTCGGCCGACAGCCGCACTGTGAGAAAGGTCGCCCCGTGCACGGCGACCACTGTGACCATGGCCAGCCCGGCGGCGGCCGCGAAGGGGGTGGCCAGGTGCGTCACCCCGGCGACGTGCCCGTCGACCTGCAGCGGTACGCCCTGCAACAGCGCGGCGAGCAGCGCACCCCAGCCCAGCGCGGCAAGGGCGCTACCGATCACCACGACGCGGTCCCAGCGGGCACGGATCCGCTCGTGGCTGGGTCGGCTGCGCAGCTGCACCCCGACGGTGACCAGGATGACGCCGACCAGGGCGCCGACGACGACCGGATAGCAGCCGGCGAGCAACTCGCCCTCCAGGAGGGGGAACGCGCCGAAGAGGATGCCCATGGCGGCCACCAGCCAGACCTCGTTGCCGAGGAAGAACGGGCCGAGCGCGGTGAGCGCCTCCCGCCGCCCGGCCGGGCCGACGCCGCGGGCGAGCAGCAGCCCGACGCCGTAGTCGTAGCCGGCGAGCACCAGGTAGCTGGCGAAGAAGAGACCGAGCAGGGCGTACCAGGCGAGGTCCACTGTCTACTCCTCAGACGAGGGCGGGTTCGGGGTGGGCCGGCTCGCTGGGCGGTGCCGGTGGGCGGCCGAGCGCCGGGTCGGCCGCGCCGCGCCGGGCGTGCCGGGCGAGCAGCACCCAGTTGGTGACGGCGAGGGTGCCCAGCAGCAGGCTGAACCCGATCAGCGAGGTGAGCATCAGCGGTGCGCTGACCGGGGAGACGGCCTGCTCGGTGGGAAGCAGCCCGTACGCCACCCAGGGTTGACGGCCGACCTCCCGGGAGATCCAGCCGAGGATCACCGCGATGAACGGCAGCGGCAGGGCGAGCAGGATCAGCCAGAGCGGGAAGCGCAGTCGGATGATCCAGTCCCGGAAGAGCAGGGGCAGCAGGAGCCAGACGCAGCCGAGGGTGAAGCCGATCAGGATCATGAAGCCCAACCCGACGCTGGCCAGCACCGGAGGGGTGTAGTCGCCGGGGCCGAACCGGGTGGTCCACTCGGCGATCAGCGCCTGGCTCTCCAGGCTGTCGCCGCCGAACTTGGTCGGCTGCACCGAGCCCACCGGGCCGAACTGGGCGAAACCGAAGCCCTGCACCATCGTGATGGCCAGTGCCGCGGTGACCAGGCCGATCCGCAGCGAGGTGCGGAAGAGCGCGAAGTCCGGGGTACGCCGGATCAGGTGCCCGGCACTGACCGCCGCCATCAGCATCCCGCCGACCAGCAGCGCCGCCGAGACCACGTGCCCGAAGGCCATGCCGAGGCTGGGGTTGGTGAGCAGCGCGCCGAAGTCGGTGAGGTGGGCGATCCCGTCGCGGACCTCGTACCCGACCGGGTTCTGGAGCCAGGAGTTGGCCACCATGATCCAGAACGCCGAGGCGTACGCGGTGATCGCCACGCCCCAGAGCAGCGCGAGGTGGACGCGCTTGCCGAGCCGGTGCCAGCCGAAGATCCACATCCCGAGGAACGTGGACTCCAGGAAGAACGCCACAAGCGTCTCGATGGCCAGGGGCGCCCCGAAGACATTGCCGACGTAGCGCGACAGCCCACTCCAGTTCAGCCCGAACTGGAACTCCATCACGATCCCGGTGGCGATGCCGAGCACGTAGTTGATCACGTAGAGCTGGCCCCAGTAGCGGGTCAGCCGCTCCCACTTCGGGTTGCCGGTGAGCACCCAGGCGGTCTGCATGCCGACCAGCAGGGTGACCAGCCCGAGCGTGACGACGACGAACAGGAAGTGGATCGACGTGGTGGTGGCGAACTGCAGGCGGGCGAGGAGCAGGGTGTCCATGACCAGCCCTCCATAGCGTTGGCAGCCTTGTCGTAGTCACCCTACACGTAGCTTGCCTACCGGTAGAAGCTACTACGCCCTGTCGTAGACAACTCTACTACGTCATGTAGTAACTGGGGGAGATCGCGCTCGATCCTGGATGTAGTGGCCTCGCGGCCCCGGGTTGCCCCTCGATCCGGGATCGAGCGCGATCTTGCGAGGGGGTGCGGGCGCGCGGGGCAGCGCATGTCGCGCGGTAGTGCCCGCCTGGGCTCAGTGGCGCCGTACGGGCGTCAGCTCAGGAAGAGGGTCACCGGGAGGGCGACCAGCGTGGTGGCGACCGCGAGGGCGGTGGCGCCCAGCACCCGGGGCGGCCGGTCGCTGACCAGCAGGCGCTGCACCCGTACGTCAAGATCCCGGTCGCCCATGCCGAGCGCGCCGGCCGGGGTGATCCGGTGCCCGGCGGCGGCGAACCGGCGTAGCGCCCCCGCCAGCGGGGCCTCGGCGTGCAGTTCGCGGGCCTTGTCGTCGGCGCGCATCTCGACCAGCAGGGCGACCCGCTCGTGCGCGTCGCGCACCCAGCCGAACCACGGCAGCGCCCGGCACAGCGCGGTGAACGGCAGCAGCACCAGGTCGTGCCGCTCGTGGGCGTGCGCACGCTCGTGACTGAGAACCGCGGCCAGCTCGGCCCGGTCCAGCAGGCTCAGGGTGCCGGCGCTGACCACCACCTGCGGCTTCACGCCCGGCAGGCAGTACGCGGCGGCGCTCGGATGATCCAGCACCAGCGCGCCCGGCGCGGCCGGGTCGTTCCGGGCGACCAGGGAGAGCAGGTCCCGGTGGCGACGCTGCGCGCGTACGGTGCCGTGGATGCTGCGCACTGTCGTCGTGACCAGCACCGCTCCGATGCCGAAGCCCACGCCGACGCCGGCCAGGTGGAACGTGCCCACCCCGATCGGCAGGGCGCCGTGGGCGAGGTCGTTGGCCAGGGCGAGCAGTGCGCTACCTGTCGGCCGGTCGTACGCGCTCAGCCCGAGCGCCATCGGCAGGCCCATCGCCGAGAGGCCCAACGCCAGCCCGACGGCCTGCCAGCAGACGATCGCCACCCGGGGGCTGCGCCACGTCCAGGTGGAGCGGGCCAACACCTGGGCGGTCAGATAGCAGGCCAGCATCGTGGCGGCGAAGTGCACGGCGTAGGCCATGGTGTGCGCCCTACCGCTCCGCTGCTTCGCCGGCGGGTCGTCGGCCCGTCGGCCCGTCCACCCGATCGGTCAGGGTGTCGGCCCCGCCCGCGTCGCCGGTGGAGCCCGGCCCGGTCAGGCCGGCCTCGCTGCCCAGGGCTGCTCGCAGCACCTCGGCCTCGGTGCCGGTCACCGAGCGGGCGAACCGCACCAGCGCGGCGTCCCGGCTGCCACCCAGGTCGAGGGCGTCGAGCATGAGTTGGGCGATGTGCGCCTCGCGGCTGGCCGCCGGACGGTACCGCCAGGCCCGGCCCTCGCGCTCCCGCTGCACCATGCCCTTGCCGGCGAGCCGGTCCAGCACTGTCATCACTGTGGTGTACGCCAGCTCACGGCCATCGAGCGCGTCGGCCACCTCGCGCACGGTCACCCCGTCCGACGTGCCGGGAACCACGTCCCACAGCACGTCCATCACCGCACGCTCAAGATCGCCCAACCGAGTCACGAACCAATCCTACCCCCGGTAGTAGACCCGACGGGCCGGGCCCACGTCAGGTTTCCGGGGGAGCCCGCCCGCGCAGGGATCAAGCCTGACCGCCCGGAGCGGGTGGGGCTCCCCCGAAATTCCCAAAGGCCGGGAACGATCACACCCCCTTGGGGTGCCACACCGTCTTCGTCTCCAACAGTGCGGTCATCGGCGCCACCCCCGGGTCACCGGTCCAGTCGTGGTCGGCCTGGGCCGGTCGGAGCACCCGCTTGAGGTTCTCCGCCGCCTTGACCTCCAGGTCGGTGGCGAACGCGGCGTCGGTGACCCCGGTCAGGTCGATCGCGTTGACGTCCATGTGCGCGGCCAACGTCGGCGCGGTCTCGGTGATCGCGCCGGTGAGGATGTTGACCACACCGCCGGGCAGGTCGGAGGTGGCCAGCACCTCGGCCAGCGTCACCGCCGCCAGCGGCTCGCTCGGGGAGGCCGCCACCACCACCGTGTTGCCGGTGACGATCGCCGGGGCGATCACGCTGACCAGGCCGAGCAGGGCCGGGCGCTCCGGGGCGACCACAGCGACCACGCCGGTCGGCTCGGGCGCGGAGATGTTGAAGTACGGACCGGCGACCGGGTTCGCGCCGCCGTACACCTGGGCGAGCTTGTCGGCCCAGCCGGCGTACCAGACCCAGCGGTCGACAGCGGCGTCCACCTCGTCGCCGGGGATGCCCAGGGCGACGAACTGTTCGCGGCGGCCCTCCAGCATCTCGGCGGCCCGGTAGAGGATCTGACCCCTGTTGTACGCGGTCGCGCCGGCCCAGCCCTTGACGGCGGCGCGGGCGGCGACCACCGCGTCCCGGGCGTCCTTGCGGGAGGCCAGTGACACATTCGAGGACTGCACGAGATACGACCGTCCCGACTCGCTGCGCGGGAACTTCCCGCCGATGAAGAGCTTGTACGTCTTGCGTACCGCGACCCGCTCAGACATTGAGGTAGCCCTCCAGCCCGTGCCGGCCGCCCTCGCGACCGTAGCCCGACTCCTTGTACCCACCGAACGGCGAGGTGGGGTCGAACTTGTTGAAGGTGTTGGCCCAGACGACGCCGGCGCGCAGCCGGTCGGCCATCCACAGGATCCGGGAGCCCTTGTCGGTCCAGATCCCGGCCGACAGCCCGTACGGCGTGTTGTTGGCCTTCTCCACGGCCTCGGCCGGGGTGCGGAAGGTGAGCACCGACAGCACCGGGCCGAAGATCTCCTCGCGGGCGATCCGGTGTGCCTGGGTGACACCGGTGAAGATGGTCGGCGCGAACCAGAAGCCCCGGTCGGGCAGGTCGCACGGCGGTGACCAGCGCTCGGCGCCCTCGGCCGAGCCGGCGTCGGACAGTTCGCGGATCCGCTCCAGTTGGGCTGCCGAGTTGATCGCGCCGACGTCGGTGTTCTTGTCCAGCGGGTCGCCGACCCGGAGCTGGGCCATCCGTCGCTTCAGCGACTCCAGCACCCGGTCGGCCACGTTCTCCTGGATGAGCAGTCGGGAGCCGGCGCAGCAGACGTGCCCCTGGTTGAAGAAGATGCCGTTGACGATGCCCTCGACCGCCTGGTCGATGGGGGCGTCGTCGAAGACGATGTTGGCGGCCTTGCCGCCCAGCTCCAGGGTGAGCTTCTTGCGGGTGCCGGCGATCGACCTGGCGATGGCCCGGCCGACGTCGGTGGAGCCGGTGAACGCGACCTTGTCCACGCCGGGGTGCTCGACCAGCGCGCGACCGGTGTCGCCGGCGCCGGTGAGGATGTTGACCACACCGGCGGGCAGCTCGGCCTGCTGGCAGATCTCGGCGAAGAGCAGCGCGGTCAGCGGGGTGGTCTCGGCCGGCTTCAGCACCACGGTGTTGCCCGCGGCGAGCGCCGGGGCGATCTTCCAGGCCAGCATGAGCAGCGGGAAGTTCCACGGGATGACCTGTGCGGCCACGCCGACGGGTCGCGGGTTCGGGCCGAAGCCAGCATGACCGAGCTTGTCGGCCCAGCCCGCGTAGTAGAAGAAGTGCGCCGCGACCAGCGGCAGGTCGACGTCGCGGGATTCGCGGATCGGCTTGCCGTTGTCCAGCGATTCCAGGACGGCCAGCTCGCGGGAGCGCTCCTGGATGAGCCGGGCGATCCGGTACAGGTACTTCGCCCGGTCCCGGCCCGACATCGGGCCCCAGACCTTGTCGTACGCCTTCCGGGCGGCGCGGACCGCGCGTTCCACGTCCTGGGCACCGGCCTCGGCGACCTCGGCAAGCACCTCCTCGGAGGCGGGGTTGATGGACTTGAAGCTGCCACCGTCGGTCGGGTCGACGAACGTGCCGTCGATGAACAGCCCGTACGAGGGTTTGAGGTCCACCACCGAGCGGGACTCGGGGGCGGGGGCGTATTCGAACATCGGCTATCAGTCCAGGGTGAAGTAGTCGGGACCGGAGTAGGTGCCGGTCGTCAGCTTGGTGCGCTGCATCAGCAGGTCGTTGAGCAGGCTGGACGCGCCGAAGCGGAACCAGTCCGGGTCGAGCCAGTCCGGGCCGACGGTCTCGTTGACCATCACCAGGTACTTGATCGCGTCCTTGGTGGTCTTGATGCCACCGGCGGGCTTCACGCCCACCTGACGCCCGGTCGCCTCGCGGAAGTCGCGGACCGCTTCCAGCATGACCAGGGTCACCGGCATCGTCGCCGCGACCGGGACCTTGCCGGTGGAGGTCTTGATGAAGTCGCCGCCGGCCAGCATGGCCAGCCAGGAGGCCCGCCGGACGTTGTCGTAGGTGGCCAGCTCGCCGGTCTCCAGGATCACCTTGAGGTGGGCATCCCCGGAGGCTTCCTTGGTGGCCACGATCTCGTCGTAGACCTCCTTGTAGCGCCCGGCCAGGAACGCGCCCCGGTTGATCACCATGTCGATCTCGTCGGCGCCTGCCGCGACGGCGGCCCGGGTGTCGGCCAGCTTGATCTCCAACGGCGCCTGACCCGACGGGAACGCTGTCGCCACGCTGGCCAGGTGCACGGCAGACCCGCGCAGCACCTCCGCCACGTGGGGGACCATCGCCGGGTAGACGCAGACCGCGCCGACGTGCGGGCAGGACGGGTCGGCCGGGTCCGGACGAAGGGCCTTCGCGGCGAGTGCGCGCACCTTGCCCGGGGTGTCCGCCCCTTCCAGGGTGGTCAGGTCGACCATCCGAATCGCCAGATCGATCGCCTGGGCCTTGGCGGTGGTCTTGATGGAGCGGGTGCCGAGCTGTGCCGCCCGCTGCTCCGCGCCGACCTGGTCCACGCCCGGCAGGCCGTGCAGGAAGGTCCGCAGAGCGGTCTCGGATCGTCCCAGCTCGGAGAGCTCCGACCGGGCCGACGTCGTTGTCGCCGTCATGCCGGGAAGTCTACGCACCGCACCGCCGAGTGATCTTGCTCACGAGCGCTCGGTAACCTGCCGACGTGAGCGGCGTCCCTGGTCCGACCGCACCCGCACCGCCACGCGGTACGGACCGGTAGGTTGAGCGATCGTGGACGTACACGTCATTGACCACCCGCTGGCCCAGTCCAGGTTGACTGCCATGCGGGACGCGCGCACCGATTCCTCGACGTTCCGGGCGGCGCTGCACGAACTGACCACCATGCTGGTGTACGAGGCGGCGCGCACCTTCCCCGTCGAGCGGTACCCGGTGCAGACGCCGGTCACCGGCACCGAGGGCACCCGACTGGCCAACCCACCGCTGCTGGTCCCGGTGCTGCGCGCCGGCCTGGGCATGGCGGACGCCGCGTTGGGCCTTCTGCCCGAGTCGTCGATGGGTTTCGTGGGCCTGGCCCGCGACGAGGTGACCTACGAGCCCCGCGCGTACATGGAATCGCTGCCGCGTGACCTGACCGGGCTGCCGGTGCTGGTGCTCGACCCGATGCTGGCCACCGGTGGTTCGCTGGAGCACTCCTGTCGGCTGCTGGCCGATCGGGGCTGCACCGACATCACAGTGCTCTGCGTGCTCGCCGCCCCGGTCGGCATCGACCGACTGAAGCGCTCCGGCCTGCCGTTGCGCCTGGTCACGGCCTCGATCGACGAGGGGCTCAACGACAGCATGTTCATCGTCCCCGGCCTCGGCGACGCCGGCGACCGTCAGTTCGGTGGCATGCCCCGCTTCTGAGGGGACACCCGGTCGGTGCCGGGTCCGGCGGGTCCGTGCGCGCGGTGCGTGGACCCGCTACCGTCTCCGGCCATGACTGGTGTTGCGCTCGCCGAGGAGCTGCTGCTCCTCGCCTACGACGACACGACCGGCAAGGCGACCATGCCACGGATCAGCCTGGACCTGGGCATGGCCGCCGCGGTGCTGGTCGAGCTGGCTCTGGCCGGCCGGATCGCGTACGCCGACGGGTCCCTGACGGTGATCGACCCGACGCCGACCGGCGAGCCGTTCAGCGACGATGTCCTCAGCCGGATCACCGCCGACACCCCGCACACCCCGGCGTCCTGGGTGCAGCGTCTGCGGCACGGCCTGCGCGACCGGATCCTCGCCGACCTGTGCCGGCAGGGCGTCGTCCGGGACGTCGACGAGACCGAGCTGGGCTTCATCCACGTGCACCGCTACCCGGTCGTGGACACCTCCGTCGAGGCGGAGACGCGGCAGCGGCTGGCCGAGGCGCTGACCGGCGCGGCAGCCCCGGACGAGCGGACCGCCGCGCTGGCCACCCTGGTCGTGGTGCTCCGGATGGAGTCCGCGCTCGGGGTGAGCGGCGAGGCCGCCGCCGACGCCCGCCGCCGGTTGACGGAGATCGCCACCGGCGCCGGGTTCTCCGGCGAGGTGAGCACCGACGACTCGGTGGTCCGCCCGTCGGTCGGCCTGGTCGTCGCCGCCCTGGCCAAGGCCGTCGACCAGGCCCTCGGCCCGCGCCGCTGACCCGCGCGCGACGGTCGTCTGAAGTTTGCGACCAGGCGTCGGCCCCCTGCCTGCGCGTCCTTTGCTCTGCTTCAACGGAGGCAACACTTCCGGCCCGTTTCCGTAGCGTGGGTTGAAGCAGAGCAAAGGACGCGCACCACCCGACCACCGGGCGGCCAGGCCCTCGGGTGGTCGGCCCCGGCCCGGCCCGCCGGTCAGAGCCCCAGGGCCGCGGCGATCTCCGTGCGCAGCCGCGCGATCGCCGACTGCGCTCGGGCGCGGGCGGCGGCGACGTCGCCGTCGGGCACCGGCTCCACCACCTCGAGGTACGCCTTGAGCTTCGGCTCGGTCCCGGACGGGCGGATCACCACCCGGGCCGCAGCGGTCCGCAGGATCACGACGTCCGACTCGGGCAGCAGGTCCCGGACGCTGTCCACCGGCTGCCCGAGCAGGGTGGCCGGGGTGGCCGCCCGGATCCGGGCCATCGCGTCGGCGATGACCCGCAGGTCGTCCACCCGGGCGGAGAGCTGGTCGGTGTGGTGTACGCCGAACTCGGCGGCCAGCTCGTCCAGCCGGTCGGTCAGCGTACGACCCTGCGTCTTCAGGCCGGCGGCCAACTCGGCCACTGTCAGCGCGGCGGTGATGCCGTCCTTGTCCCGGACGTGTTCCGGGGCGACGCAGTAGCCGAGCGCCTCCTCGTATCCGAAGACCAGCGGCGCGCTCCCGCCGCCGGCCCGCACGATCCACTTGAAGCCGGTCAGCGTCTCGTCGTAGGGCAGGCCCCGGGCCGCGCACATCGCCCGCAGCAGTGACGACGACACGATGGTGGTGGCGTAGAGCCCGGTCACCCCCCGACGCATCAGGTGGTCGGCGAGCAGGACACCCACCTCGTCGCCGCGCAGCATCCGCCAGCCGTGCCGGTCTTCCCGGACGACCACAGCGCAACGGTCGGCGTCCGGGTCGTTGGCGATGGCGAGGTCCGCGCCGGTGGAGTCGGCCAGGGCGATCAGCCGGTCCACCGCACCCGGTTCCTCCGGGTTGGGGAACGACACGGTGGGGAACGCCGGGTCCGGCTCGGCCTGGTCGGGCACCACCCCGGGGGTCGGGAAGCCAGCGCTGGCGAAGGCGGCGGTGAGCACCGCCGCGCCCACCCCGTGCAGCGGCGTGTACGCCACCGTCAGGTCCCGTGGCCCGTCCGGGTCGATCACCGCGGTGGCCCGTTCGACGTACGAGGCGACCAGGTCGTCGCCGAGCACCTGACCGGGCCCGCCCAACGGCACCTGGGCCAGCGGCCCGACCGATCGGATGGCCGCCTCGATACCGGCGTCGGCGGGTGGCACGATCTGCGCGCCAGCGCCCAACTCGCCGCCCAGCTCCGCGCCGAGGTAGACCTTGTAGCCGTTGTCCTGCGGCGGGTTGTGGCTGGCCGTGACCATCACGCCGGCGACACCGCCGAGGTGCCGCACCGCGTACGCCAGCACCGGGGTGGGCAGCGGGTAAGGCAGCAGCAGCGCCGGGCGGCCCGCGCCGGTGGCCACCTGGGCGGTGCGCTCCGCGAACTGCCGCGAGCCGTGCCGGGCGTCGTACCCGATCACCAGCGGGCCGGTGCCACGCTGGGCCGCGAGCCAGGTGACCAGGCCGGCAGCGGCCTGGGTGACCACGGCGAGGTTCATGCCGTTCGGGCCGGCGCGCAGTGGGCCGCGCAGGCCCGCCGTGCCGAAGGTCAGCGGGCCGGCGAACCGGTCGGCCAGCTCCGGGGCGCTCGCCGGCAGCCCGTCGAGCAGCGCCGTCAGCTCGTCCCGGCTGACCGGGTCGGGGTCGTCGGCCAGCCAGCGCCGGGCTTGCTCGCGAATGTCGTCGATGTCAGTGGTGTCCGCCGCCATGCCCCTTGATAGCACGGCGGCGGATCACCCCTGCGGGTTCCCTCCGGCTCAGCCGTCTCCGGTGAGCTGGAACGTCCGCGCCATCTCGTCGAAGATCGGCTTGCTCTCCGCGAACTTGGCGTCGGTGGCGGTGAGGTAGAACGAGTACGCCTTGCCGTCCTGCGCCACGCCCCGCCAGACGCCGTGCCGCATCGCGTCACCCTCACCGCAGGTGTACTCGAATTCCGCTGCCGGCTTGCTGGCCAGCTCGGTCTCGGTGGCGGAGATCTGGCTGTACGGCTTGACGCAGGAGGTGCTCCGGGTCTTGAGGCCGTTCTCCGCCGTCTCGGCCCACCGGGTGGAGCTGCTGCTCCACTTCTCGGTGATGATGCGGACCTTGCGGCCGCTGTCCGCCGGGTCGACGTAGTCGGTGTACGAGCCGCCGGTGGTCTTCTTCCAGCCCTTCGGCACCATGACCTGGATTCCGCGGGACGTGTGCTCCTGCATCTCGACAGTGGGAGCTACCGGGGCGGACGACGCGGTGGGCTGCGCCGCCGGGGTGTTCGGCGGGGAGCCCTCGCCGCTGGAGAGCGCCACAGCGGTGAGCAGCAGCACCACGACCAGACCGCCGGCCGCGGCGAGCTGCACCTTGCGCGGCCAGCCCTTGACAGTGGTGACCAGCTGACCACCGGTGGCCCGGACCTTGTCCAACGCGCTGCCACCGGAAGCGGCGGGAGTGGTGGCCCAGGGCTGGCCGGTGCCCGGCACCGACCACTGGTTGCCGCCACCGTAGGTGCCGCCGACGCGCTGGGTGGCCTCCGGTGCTGCGCCGCCGTACCCGACCTGCTGGGTGGCATCGGCCGGGCTGCCGTAGCTGACCCGCTGGGTGGCGTCGGGGTGCCCGCCGGCGTCCACCCGCTGGGTGGCGTCCGCGTTGCCGCCGTAGGTGCGCCCGACCGCCGGTCGGCCGGGGGCCGGCATCGCGCCGGTCGGCGTGTGCAGCGGGCCGGCCAACGCGTCGGCGCTGGTCTCGTCGAGCCCACCGGTGGTGCCGGCCGCGCGAGCTGCCTGGGGGCGCTCGCCCCGGCGCAGCGAGGCCAGCCGGTCGGTCAGGGACTCGCCCGGGGCCAGCATCGCCTTACCACCGATCTGGCTGTCCGGCTTCGGCTCCGGCTGGGCCGGCGGGAGGACGGGGATGGGGCGCTGCTGCACCGGCACCACGGCGTACGGGTCGGTGACCGAGTGCACAGCCGTCGCCGTGCTGCCCAGCGGGCCGGCGAGCAGCTCGCGCAGCATCGCCCGGGAGGTGTGCACATCGAGTCGGCGCGCCGGGTCCTTCTCCAACAGACCCATCAGCACCCGGGTCAGCGGGCCGCTGCGCTGCGGTGGGGCGGGTGGGTCCTCCACCACTGCGTGCATGGTCTCGATCGGGTCGCCCTTGTCGAACGGGGGCCGCCCCTCGACGGCGGTGTAGAGCGTCACACCCAGCGAGAAGAGGTCACTGGGCGGGCCGAACTCCTGGCCCATGGCCCGCTCGGGCGAGATGAAGTGCGGCGAGCCGAGCACCATGCCGGGGGTGGTGAGCTGCACGTCGGTGGGCATCCGGGCGACCCCGAAGTCGGTCAGCACGCAGCGCCCGTCGGTGCAGATCAGCACGTTTGCGGGTTTGACGTCGCGGTGCAGCACGCCGATCGCGTGCGCGACCTCCAACGCGCCGAGCAGCGCGATGCCGATCTTGGCGACGGCGCGGGGCGCGACCGGCCCGTCCTCGATCACCATGTCGGCGAGGCTGCGGGCGTCCAGCAGCTCCATCACGATCCACGGCCGGCCGGCCTCGGTGACCACGTCGTACACCTGCACCACAGCGGGGTGCTGGATGGCGGCGGCGGCGCGGGCCTCGCGCAGGGTGCGTTCGTACATCGCGTCGCGGTCGCTGGGGGCCAGCCCCGGGGGCAGGACGACCTCCTTCACCGCCACGTCACGGCGCAGCAGGGTGTCTGTGGCGCGCCACACCGTGCCCATGCCGCCGTTGCCCACCGAGGACCGCAGCGAGTACCGGCCACCAATGGTGGTGCCGGGCGCCGCTCGTCCGTTGGCGGGACTAACTGGTCCGCCGCTCCACGTCGGGATCTGAGTCACAGAAAAGCCACCGGGGGAAATCGAGGGGGGCTGGGACACAACCCCCCTATCTTGCTGGTTCCGACGCCCGATGCGAAAGCCGACGCGACGGACGTTTGTCGAAGTCGACAGAACGTGCCCTGTCGTTCACCTGGTGTCGACCGGTCGGGACGCACTGTGCGGTATCCCTCACCCGACGACGTGGCCAGGCGTCCTACCATCCGGGGATGAACCAACGGCGGTCAAGTGAGTCCGGTTTCCCGATCAACGGCGTCTACACGGAGGCCGACCTTCCGGAGGACCTGGACTCCCGGCTCGGCAGCCCGGGCGAGTTCCCGTACACCCGGGGTGTCTACCCCACCATGTACACCTCCCGCCCGTGGACCATGCGCCAGTACGCCGGCTTCGGCACCGCCACCGAGTCCAACGCGCGGTACCACCAGCTGTTGCGGGCCGGCACGATGGGCCTCTCGGTCGCGTTCGACCTGCCGACCCAGATGGGCTACGACTCCGACGAGCCGATCGCGCACGGCGAGGTCGGCAAGGTGGGCGTGGCGATCGACTCCATCGAGGACATGCGGCTGCTCTTCGCCGACATCCCACTGGACAAGGTGTCCACCTCGATGACGATCAACGCGCCCGGCTCGGTGCTGCTGCTGCTCTACCAACTCGTCGCCGAGGAGAACGGGGTGCCGGGCACGGCGCTCAACGGCACCATCCAGAACGACATCCTCAAGGAGTACATCGCCCGGGGGACGTACATCTTCCCGCCGAAGCCGTCGCTGCGCCTGGTGGCCGACACGTTCGCGTACTGCCGCAGCGAGGTGCCGAAGTGGAACACCATCTCCATCTCCGGCTACCACATGGCGGAGGCCGGCGCGACGCCAGCGCAGGAGATCGCGTTCACCCTGGCCAACGGGGTGGAGTACGTCCGGGCGGCGCTGGCCGCCGGGCTCGCCGTCGACGACTTCGCGCCCCGGCTGTCGTTCTTCTTCGTGGCCCGCACCACGCTGCTGGAGGAGGTGGCGAAGTTCCGCGCCGCCCGGCGGATCTGGGCCCGGATGATGCGGGACGACTTCGGCGCCAAGGATCCGAAGTCGATGATGTTGCGGTTCCACACCCAGACCGCGGGCGTGCAGCTCACCGCCCAGCAGCCGGAGGTGAACCTGGTTCGGGTGGCGGTGCAGGGGTTGGCCGCCGTGCTCGGTGGCACCCAGTCGTTGCACACCAACAGCTTCGACGAGGCGATCGCGCTGCCCACCGAGAAGGCGGCCCGGCTCGCGCTGCGTACCCAGCAGGTGCTGGCCTACGAGACGGACCTGACCGCCACCGTCGACCCGTTCGCCGGGTCGTACGTGGTGGAGGCGATGACCGCCGAGATCGAGGCCGCTGCCGTCGAGTTGATGGAGCGGGTGGCCGACCACGGCTCGGCGGTGGACGCGATCGAGGCCGGGTTCCAGAAGCGGGAGATCGAGCAGTCCGCGTATCGGATCGCCCAGGAGATCGACTCGGGGGAGCGGGTGGTGGTCGGGCTCAACCGGTTCACAGTTGACGAGGAGGAGCCGTACGAGCCGCTGCGGGTCGACCCGACGATCGAGGCGGCCCAGGCCGACCGGCTGGCCCGGCTGCGCTCCGAGCGGGACGCCGACGCGGTGACGCGGGCTCTCGCCGATCTTCGGGCCGCCGCCGAGGGCACTGACAACGTGTTGTACCCGATGAAGGAGGCGCTGCGGGCCCGGGCGACAGTGGGCGAGGTCTGCGGGACGCTGCGTGAGGTGTGGGGGTTGTACCGGCCCACCGACCGCTTCTGAGCGCCCGGCCGCGACTGCGGCTGAGCGCCTGGCCGCGACTGCGGCCTCGGGGCGCGGTGTGTCCGGCGCTCTCAGCGGGTATCCGGTCGGTTGAGCCGGGACGCACACCCTGTGCGCCCACGGTGGGTGGGTGCGTGTGAGCGTCCTTATCCGGCTCGTTGCGGAGTGTGGTCGGCTAATTGTCGGAGTGTCAGTTCATCACCCCGACTAATGCGACAATTTGGCAACAGGGCTCCGACTGGCGCCGGGATTCGTGACCGCCGCGATCGGTTACGCGTTGTAGGAGGTGAGGGGCTGATGACGGCATTCGACCGTGATCTACCTGCTGTCCCCCGCCTTGAGGAGCGCCCCCAGCAGGGCATACGTGACTCTGCGCGGTCCGATCATTACCGTAACGAGGTTGCGCAGCGTCACCGTCGGAGGTCTAGGCTGTCTGCTGTCCCCGATGATCCATCCATTCCTAGTGATCGAGAATTCGACGTGACGAGTGCGTTGACGCTGCCCACAAATGGCCAGCTGGCGTCGTCCTGGCCGGAGACGCCACCGGGATCCCAGCCCCTGCCCCGCGAGCTGGACCACCTTCTCGCGCTCCGGGCACCGGGGTTGATCGCTACGCGCCGTCACCTCCACTCGCACCCTGAGCTCTCCGGCAACGAGTTCGAGACGGCCGCGCTGATCGCCCGGGAGCTGTCGCTGGCCGGGCTGACCCCGCGCCTGCTGCCCAAGGGCAACGGCGTGATCTGCGACGTCAACGGCAGGCCGGACGGCCCGGTCGTGGCGCTGCGCGCCGACATCGACGCCCTGCCGCTGGACGACCCCAAGGACGTCCCGTACCGGTCGACAGTGGAGGGCGTCTGCCACGCCTGTGGGCACGACGTGCACACCTCGATCCTGCTCGGCGTCGGCATGCTGCTGGCCCAGCTCGCCGACCTCGGTGAGCTGGACGGTCGGGTCCGGCTCATCTTCCAGCCGGCCGAGGAGATCCTGCCCTGCGGGTCGCTGGAGGTCATTGAGGCCGGCGGCCTGGACGACGTGGTGCAGATCTTCGCGCTGCACTGCGACCCGAACCTGCCGGTGGGCCAGGTCGGCCTGCGGGTCGGCCCGATCACCGCGGCAGCCGACAACGTGACAGTCCGACTCTCCGGCCCGGGCGGGCACACCGCCCGTCCGCACCTGACAGTGGACATGGTCGACGCCCTCGGTCGGCTGATCACCGAGGTGCCCGCCCTGGTCAGCCGTCGGGTGCCGGCCAACAGCGGCCTGCTGCTGGTCTTCGGCCACGCCTCGGCCGGCACCCGCTACAACGTCATCCCGTCCGAGGCGAGCGCCTCCGGCACCCTCCGCGTGATGGACCGCGACACCTGGGAGGAGGCTCCCAAGATCGTCGCTCAGGTGGTGCGGGACGTGATCGCACCGACCGGTGCCACTGTCGACCTGGAATACCTGCGCGGCCGGCCGCCGGTGTGCAACGACGCCCGCGCCATCCAGGTGCTGACCGCCGCCACCGCCGCCGCACTCGGCCCGGACGGGATCGCCGAGACACCGCAGAGCATGGGCGGCGAGGACTTCTCCTGGTACCTGGAGTACGTCCCCGGCGCCCTCGCCCGGCTCGGCGTGGGTCGCTCCGGCCCCAACGTCGACCTGCACCGGGCGAGCTTCGACGTGGACGAGCGGGCCATCCCGGTCGGCGTCCGCGTCATGGTGCAGACCGCGCTGAGGGCACTGGCGGCGGCGCGCTGACCGGCGCGACCAGAGCCCGGGTCCTGCGCCGTCGGCGCAGCACCACCAGCAGCACCGCCAGCGGTACGCCGAACGCCACGAGCCAGGGCAGCAACGCGCCCAGCACCGTGAGCAGGACGGTCATCGAGACGACGAACGCCTTCCAGCCGCCCCGGAGCCCGACCAGGAAGCCGGTCTCGGCCCCCTCCTCGGTGTCCTTCGCCGCCGGGCCCGCCAGCGACACGGTGATCGTGGAGAGGGCGGTCAGGTCGGCCAGGCGTCGCTTCTTGGCCTCCAGCGAGGCCAGGTCGGCCTCCCGGCGACCCAACTCGTTCTCCAACGACACCAGGTCGGTGATCGAGGAAGCCCTGGCCAGCAACCGGCGGGCGCTCTCCACCCGCGCGCGCTGACTGGTGATCCGGGCGTCCAGGTCGACGGTCTCCTCGGTGACGTCCTGAGTGTTGATCTCCCGGCTCTGCTGCCGACCGAGCTTCGCGATCTCCTCCACCACGTCGGTGAACTTCGCCGCCGGCACTCGCAGCTCCAGCTCCGCCACCGCGTCGTCGTCGTCGGCACTGCGCCGCTCGTCACCACCGACAAAGCCACCGGCCCGGGTGGCCACGGCAGTGGTCTCGCGGGCGGCCGAGTCCACATCGTCCACCTGCACCCGCATCGTTCCGGTGTAGATGATCGCCCGCTGGTCGACCCGCAGGTCCGGCGCGCCGGCGCCGGCCCCCTCCGGTGCGCCCGCGGCGGCGTCCCGGCCCGCCTCGCCACCGTTGGCCGCCGGCGCCTCGGCCGCCGAGCCCGCGGCGTCCTTCGACCCACTGTCGCCGGCACCGCATCCCGTCAGCGCCAGCGCCGCCGCCAGTGTCGTCGCCGCCAGCAGCGCACCGCGGCGTCGTCCCACCTGTCCGTCCATCCCCGCTCCCATCGTCGTCAACCGGTGTGGCGATAGCTCGGACGCGACGTGCACACCGGCTGGTTCCGGCAGACTGCGCTGAGGACGTCACGATTCGATAATCGAGGAGTCACGATGCGGCTCACCAAGTACGCCCACTCCTGCCTTCGGGTGGAACACGACGGGGGAGTGCTCGTCGTCGACCCCGGTGTGTTCAGCGACGCCGCTGCGGCGCTGGACGGTGCGGACGCGGTGCTGATCACCCACCAACACCCCGACCACCTCGACCTGGCAGCGGTGCGCCGCCAGCTCGACCGACAGCCGTTCCCGATCCACGGGCCCGCCTCGCTCGGCGAGGCCCTGGGCGACGCGGCCGACGTGCTGCGCCCGGTCAGCGTCGGTGAGTCGTTCACCGCCGCCGGGGTCGCGGTGCGCGCGTACGGGGGGCGGCACGCCGTGATCCATCCCGACATCCCGGTGATCGACAACCTCGGTTACCTGATCAACGACGTGGTCTACCACCCGGGCGACTCGCTGGTGGTGCCCGACGAGACACCGGTCGACACGCTCTTCGCGCCGATCCACGCCCCCTGGTCGAAGTTCTCCGAGGTGCTCGACTTCATCCGCGCGGTCGCGCCGCGACGCGCGTACGCCCTGCACGACGCGTTGCTCAACGACAACGGGCTGGGCGTGCTCGACCGGCAGTACACAGCGCTGTCCGGCACCGAGTACCAGCGGCTGGAGCCCGGTAGCCGGGTGGACGTCTGACCCGATGCCCGGCCTCTCCGCGGAGCTGGTGCAGCAGCTCTACCGCACCCCACCGGACCGGTTCGTGGCCGCCCGGGACGCCGCTGTGGCCGAGGCCCGCCGGTCCGGCGACCCGACCACCGCCCGGCAACTGGCCCGGCTGCGTCGCCCGACGGTGGCCGCCTGGTTGGTGAATCTGCTCGCCATCCGACGTCCGGAGCTGGTCGCCGATCTGGTGCAGCTCGCCGACGCCCTGCGGGTCGCCCAGCGGGAGCTGCGCGGGCCCCGACTGCGGGAGTTGTCCGCGCAGCGCCGGGCGGTGGTCGGCGCCCTGGTCGCCGAGGTGCGCAAGCTCGCCGCGGCCGAGCCGGACGCGCCACCGGCGAGCCGGCTGCCCCTGGCCGAGGTGGAGGCGACGCTGAACGCGGCGTTCTCCGACGTCGAGGTCGCCGAGCAGGTGCGGGCCGGCCGGCTGCTGCGGGCGGCCAGCTACGCCGGCTTCGGTGAGGTGCCCCGGCCGCAACTGCGGCTGGTCACCGGCGATGACGAGGAGCGCGAGGAGGAACGCCCGGCCCGCCGACCCGGCCCGCAACGGGGCCGTGCGGAGGCGGCACCCCGCACGGACCGGGCGGCCGAACGTGCCGAGCAGGCCGCGCAGCGGGCGGCCCGAGCCGAGCGGGCCCGGCAGCGCCGTGCCCTGGACCGGGAGTTGGCGAAGGCCCAGACCGACCAGGAGCGGGCCGAGGCCGAGCTGACCGAGGCGACCGGGCAGGAGCGCGACGGTGCGGCCGTACTCGATGGTCTTGAGGCCGAGCTGGCCGAGCTGGAGCGGCGGCGCGCGGTCGCCGAGCAGGACCTCAGCCGGGCCAAGCTCGCCCGGCGTGCCGCCGAGCGGGCGGTCACCGTGGCCCGGCGGCGCGCCGGTGAGGTCGAGGCACTGGCGGCCGAAGAGGGGAATGCGGACGCGGGCGGTGGCGCGGCAGACTGACCATCGATGGACGACGACGAGTGTGCGGACCGTGCACGGCGGGTAACCCCGGGTCGGGGCGTGGTCGTGGTCGGCGGGTCCGGTTGCCCGAGCGGGGCACCGCTGTGACTCCGGAGCAGGTCGCGGCCGCCAGTAAGCCCGTCGTGCTCGACCTGGGCGACGCCTTCAGTCGGGACCCGACCACGTTGCGCCGGGCCCGACTGCTCGGCATTTCCGGCTGGGCCTTCTACATCAGCGGCCGGGCCGGCGCGCTCGGCGATGTGCGGGCCGAGACGGCTGCCGCCGCCCTCGGGTTCATCGCCCCGGACGCAGTCGCCGACGGCTGGGACGCCGCCGCCCGGGTCGTTCCGCCGTTCGAGGTGGCCGCCGCGAGCCTCGCCGAATGCTGCCGGTGGGGGGCCCAGCAACTCGGCCCCCTGCCCGGCACCGAGCGCCTGTCAGCGCTCGTCGAGCGGGCCGTGGTGGCCGCGGAGGCCAGTGCGATGCCGCTCTTCGCCGCGTGGCGGGCCATGCCGCTTCCGGATCTCTCTCCCGGGGCCCGCAGCGCCGCCGGGCTGCGGCTGCTCCGGGAACACTTCACCGGCGCCTACCTGCTGGCGGTACGCGCCGCCGGGATGACCCCGCTGGAGGCCGTGCTGGCCGGGCCCGAGGGCGAGGCCGGGGCGGTGGCCTGTGGCTGGCCGCCGCCGTACCCGCCGATCGGGCCGCTGGTGCGCCGCCGACTCTGGGCGGAGGCGGTGACCAACCGGCTGGCTGCGCCGGCGTTCACGGCCCTCGGCCCCGCCGACGGCGCGGAGTTGGTGGAGTTGCTGCACCGCACCCGGGTCGACCTCGGCTGAGCCTCGGCCGCCGTCGGTGGGTCTGCGGGAGACCCAGTGGACCGACATGTACGAACTTCCTGTTCAGGCGGCCGGTGTGTGATTGACGACCCCGGCCCGGCCCGCCCGGCGCTCCGGTGGACAGCGGGAGCAGACTGGAGGGGTGCGATACGCGCTGCTACGCCGACGCGGTGCCGGTGGGGCGGGCCCGCAGCTCGGTGACGTAGTCGTCCGGGGCGCCCGCCTTCTCGGCGGCGTTCACGATCTCCGACAGGTACCACGCGGTCGGCAGACCACCCTCGTACCCGTTGAAGACGTAGATCCACGCAGTCACGTCGCCGTCGAGGGTGGAGACGCGCACGTGCAGCTTGCGATACGTGCCGGCGGTCACCCCCTCGAGCTCGTCGAGCTGACCCGCGTCGTACGGGTGGATGTCGTAGAGCGCCACGAAGACCCGGTCACCGGGAGACTCGACCAGGGTGCTCACCGCACCCTCCCAGCCGATCACGTCCGCCCCGGCGAAGGTCAGCCGCCAGCCCTCCAGCCAGCCGGTGCCCACCATCGGCGAATGCGGACAGTAGGCGCGCATCCGGGCAGGGTCGAGATTTGAGCCGTAGGCGGCGTGATGACGCACGGCGATGACGATAGCCCGGCCGACGGGTGGGGGAGAATACGACAGTGCGTGTCGAATGCGCTCGGGAGAAGAAAATCACTGTGAGCACTGACGAAGGGCGAAAGCTGTGAGCCGGATCGTGATCATCGGTGGGGGGCCGGCCGGGTACGAGGCGGCTCTGGTCGCCGCCCAGCTGGACGCCGATGTCACAGTGGTGGAGGCCGACGGTGCCGGTGGGGCCTGCGTGCTCTCCGACTGCGTACCGTCGAAGACCTTCATCGCCAGCTCGCAGGTGGTCACCGGCTACCGCGACACCGAGGAGTTCGGGGTGCACTCGGACGGCCTGGAGGCGGTCACCGTCGACGCCCGGGCGGTGCACGGGCGGGTCAAGCGGTTGGCCCTAGCGCAGTCCGCGGACATCCACGCCAAGCTGCTGAAGGCGGGGGTCACCTTCGTGGCCGGCACCGCCCGGCTCGGCGAGGACTCCCTCGGGCACACCCACCGGGTCGTCGTCACCCCCGCCGACGGTGGCGACGTGTACTCGATCGACGCGTCCACCGTGCTGGTGGCCACCGGCTCGACTCCCCGCCAGCTGCCCACCGCCGTGCCGGACGGCGAGCGCATCCTGACCTGGCGACAGGTGTACGACCTGCCGGAGCTGCCCGAGCACCTGATCGTGGTCGGGTCCGGCGTGACCGGCGCGGAATTCGCCAGCGCGTACCTGGCGATGGGGGTCGAGGTGACACTGGTCTCCAGCCGGGACCGGGTGATGCCCCACGAGGACGCCGACGCCGCCTCGGCCATCGAGCGGGTGTTCCGCAACCGGGGCATGGAGATCCTCAACAACTCCCGGGCCGACGCGGTCCGGCGGACCGGCGACGGCGTCGAGGTGGAGCTCTCCGACGGCCGTAAGGTGACCGGCTCGCACGCGCTGATCACCGTCGGTTCGATCCCCAACACGGCCAACCTGGGCCTGACCGAGTACGGGGTGGAGCTGGGCCGGGGCGGCTACTTGACCGTCGACCGGGCTTCCCGGACCAACGTGCCCGGCATCTACGCCGCCGGCGACTGCACCGGGGTGCTGCTGCTGGCCAGCGTCGCCGCCATGCAGGGCCGGATCGCCATGTGGCACGCGCTCGGCGAGGCCGTCCGCCCGCTGCGGCTGCGTACCGTCGCGGCGAACGTCTTCACCGACCCGGAGCTGGCCACAGTGGGTGTCTCGCAGGACGAGGTGGACGCGGGCAAGGTGCCGGCCCGGCAGGTGATGCTGCCGCTGTCCGGCAACGCCCGGGCCAAGATGGACGACCTCTCCGACGGTTTCGTGAAGCTGTTCTGCCGTCCCGCGAGCGGTCAGGTGATCGGCGGTGTGGTGGTCGCTCCGAAGGCCAGCGAGCTGATCCTGCCCATCACCATGGCGGTGGAGAACAACCTCACCGTCAACGAGCTGGCCCAGACCATCACCATCTACCCGAGCCTGTCCGGCTCGATCACCGAGGCGGCCCGCCAGCTCATGCTGCACGAGTTGGAGTAGACGCCCCGTCCTCGTCGATCATGGACTTGTGGTGGTCGTTCTACGCTGCCACACCCCTTTTGTGAGGCACCACAACTGCATGATCGACGGATGAAGGTCGGGTGAGGGTCGTCGCTACCGTCGCCAGGACCGCTACCTCGGTGAGGATCAGGAGGCGTTCGGCCAGGCCGATGAGCATTCGGTCGCCGGGGTAGGCGGACCAGATCATCGCCGCCGCCAGGGCCAGGCTCAGCAGGACCAGGGTGCGTAGCGTCCGGGCGGCGGGCGTCAGGTCGGGTCGGCGGGCGAGCAGCCAGCCGCCGATCGGCAACGCCAGGAAGGCGACCACCGACGCGTACCGGTGCAGGTAGGCGGCGGTGGTCATGGCGGTGCCCGGCTCGTTCGTCGGCACCACGGCGGCCAGCAGCAGCCCACCCACCCATGCGCCGAGCAGCAGCTCGGCCGTTCGACCGGAGCGGGGTCGGGGTGGAGCGGTGTGGCGCAGTCCGTACAACAACGCCACTGTGGCGAGCGCGAGCACCACCATGGCGATGTCGATGACGCCGCCCCGGTCGGAGACCGCGAAGTCGCTGATGGTCAACGCCCACGGGTTGAGGTCGTCGTTGACTTCGAGGTGGCCGATCACGGTGAGCAGCGCCGCCAGGGCGATCCCGCCCAGGGCCAGCAGGCCGGTACTCCGGGTAACAGGCATGCCTCAGCCTGTCGCCGCGGACACCCCAGCCGAATCCGGGACAGCCACCGAAATCGCTCCCCGGGACCACCCCTAGAGGCCCTTCAACAACCCGCCGCGATCTTGCGTTTTCGGTCGTTCGTATGCGTGGCATGCCCCAATTGCCGGGACAGTAAGTGCAAGATCGCGGAGGCTGGGGTGGGACCGGGTCAGTCTAGGGGGACCTTGACCGCGGCGGCGGCGCGGGCGTGGCGGGCGCTGACCACTGTCATCGCCCACCCGGCCGCAGCGAATCCGGCCGCCGCGACGGTGGCGATGATGGCCAGCCGCCAGGCCGACTCGGTCAGTGCGGTGCCGCCCAGGTGCCCGACCAGCGCGCCGTAGGTGGCCCAGCCCAGCGCGGCGACGGCCTCGTAGAGCACGAACAGGCGGTACGGGTAGCGGCTACGCCCGGCCGAGAAGCAGGCCGCCATCCGGCCGCCGGGCACGAACCGGCAGAGCAGGATGACCAGCGGCCCGGGTTGTCGCAGCCCCTGGGTGACCCGGCTGGCCACCCGGCGGGCGCGGCTCAGCTCGGCGTGCCGGGGTGGCCGCCGGTCCGGCGCGCTGCGCCCCAGCAGATAGCAGGCCAGGTCGCCGGCGAATACGCCGAGCGCGCCGACGGCGATGGTGACCGGCAGGCTGAGCCCGCCGTAGACGGTGAGCGCACCACTGGTGATCATGACGATCTGGGTGGGGATCACCGGCACGAAGGCGTCCGCGATCAGGAGCGCGAGCAGCACCAGGTACGCCCACGTCGGCGACGCGACGTCAGTCAGTAGTTCGGGCACGCCTGCCACCTCGCCGGATGCGGCCGATTGGGTGTCTTGAGCCTGACGTCGTGTCCGGCGTCACGGTGGACGGCCCCGGCCCGTCGTGACCGTCGACACGACTGGGCCACCCAGCTACAACGAGGCCGATCGCTGCCTGGTGACGGGTTCGGAGGCTGTTCCACCCGTTCGAGGCGGGCGGCAGAACGGCGTTCCTCGGCGTACCGTTGTCGGCGCGGCCACGCCCGTCGGGTCCCCCGTTCCTGACGATTCGGCCGCCAGGGCCGCCGGCGGGTCCCGCGCCGGCGGCCCACCCCTCCGCCGTAAATCCGGGTGCGTCCCCGATCGTCGCGAGGGTACGGTCGCCGTATGCGCAGCGCGGTAGTGATGACCACGACGCCGGGTGTCCCCGGCGCGCCGCTCTGACGTAACCACAGTCGACCAGGCCCCGGGGCGATCCGCCCCCGAGGGCAGCGCGCCGAACGGAGCTCAGGTCGCCTCCGGGTCGTACCCGATCCAGGAGCCCGACATGATCGACCACCGTAGGCTCGGCCGCGAGCTGGACCTCTTCGTCTCCGACCCGCTGGCCGGCGCCGGCCTGCCGATCTGGCTGCCGGCCGGCGCCGCCGCCCGGCACGCCGTCGAGGAGTACGTCCGGGAGTTGGAGCGCCGCTCCGGCCACCAGCACGTCTACTCGCCGCCGCTGGGCAAGCGGGAACTCTTCGAACTCTCCGGCCACCTCGGCTACTTCGCCGACGACATGTTCCCGCCGATGCGGCTGAGCGCCGACGACGAGTTCGTGCTCCGGCCGGCGCTCTGCCCGCACCACGCGTTGGTCTTCCGGGCGCGGGGCCGTTCCTACCGGGAGCTGCCGTTGCGGATAGCGGAGCTGGGCGGGATGTACCGCTCGGAGCGCTCCGGCGTGCTCGGCGGGCTGTCCCGGGTGCGCGCCATCTCGCTCAACGACGCGCACACCTTCTGCGCCCCCGAGCAGGTCGGCGCGGAGGTCGTCGAGATCCTCGGGCTGATCCGTGCCGCGCACGCCGCGCTCGGTGTCCGGCCGGCCGGGTTCCGGCTGTCGCTGCGCGGACCGGGCGAGAAGTACGTGGGCGACGACGCCCAGTGGGCCCGCGCCGAGGAGTTGCTCCGGGAGGCGCTGGCCAGGGTGGAGTACGTCGAGGCACCGGGGGAGGCCGCCTTCTACGGCCCGAAGATCGACATTCAGATCGTCGACGCCGCCGGCCGGGAGTCGACCATCTCCACCATCCAGCTGGACTTCGACAAGCCGGAACGGTTCGACCTGTCGTACACCGACTCGGACGGCAGCCGGCGTCGGCCGGTGATGGTGCACCGCAGCCTGGTCGGCAGCATGGAGCGGCTGTTCGCGTACCTCATCGAGGTGCACGAGGGGGCGTTCCCGGCCTGGTACGCGCCCGTCCAGCTGGTGCTGCTGCCGGTCGACGACGGCCAGGCCGACACGGCGGCCGTCCTGGCCCGGCGGGCGGGCGACGCCGGCCTGCGGGTCGCTGTCGACGCCGCCGGCTCGCTGGGCGCCCGGGTCCGGGACGCGGCCCGCCGCCGCGTCCCGTACCTCGGGGTGCTGGGTGCCCGGGAGGTGGCCGACGGGCACCTGGCGCTGCGCCTGCGCGGTGGCCGTGCCCTGGCCCCGATGCCCGCCGACGCCGCGCTCGCCCTGATCGGCGGGCAGGTCGCCGCCCGCGCGACCGACCTGCTGCCGTCGGACTGACACCCCCACCGATCGTCTCGCGCGCACGGCCGCCCGACCTCAGACCGACGCCGGTTGGGCGGCCGGTTCCTCGTCGACCACCGCGCCGGTGAACTGTGAGCGGTAGAGCCGGTGGTACGCGCCCTGAGCGGCGAGCAACTGCTCGTGGGTGCCCTGCTCGACGATCCGACCGTTCTCCATCATGAGGATCAGGTCGGCGTCGCGGATGGTGGAGAGCCGGTGCGCGATCACGAAGCTGGTCCGGTCCGAGCGCAGCGCGGCCATCGCCCGTTGCAGCAACACCTCGGTGCGGGTGTCCACCGAGCTGGTGGCCTCGTCGAGGATCAGCAGCGACGGCTCGGCGAGGAACGCCCGCGCGATGGTGATGAGCTGCTTCTCGCCGGCGCTGACGTTGCTGCCCTCCTCGTCGATGACCGTGTCGTAGCCGTCGGGCAGGCTGCGCACGAACCGGTCCACGAAGGTGGCCCGGGCGGCGGCGAGGATCTCCTCCTCGGTCGCGTCCGGCCGCCCGTAGGCGATGTTGTCCCGGATGGTGCCGCCGAACAGCCAGGTGTCCTGGAGCACCATGCCGATCCGGCCACGCAGGTCGTCACGGCGCATCGTTGTGATGTCCACCCCGTCGAGGGTGATCCGGCCGGCGTCCAGCTCGTAGAACCGCATCACCAGGTTGACCAGGGTGGTCTTGCCGGCGCCGGTCGGGCCGACGATGGCCACGGTGTGCCCGGGCTCGGCGATCAGCGACAGGTCGTCGATCAGCGGCTTGTCCGGCTCGTAGCGGAACGAGACGTGCTCGAACTCGACCCGACCGTGCGGGTCGGTGACCCGGGCCGGCTCGACCGGGTCGGGGGTCTGCTCGTCCGCGTCGAGCACCGCGAAGACCCGCTCGGCCGACGCCACCCCGGACTGGAGCAGGTTGGCCATCGAGGCGAGTTGGGTGAGCGGCTGGGTGAACTGGCGGGAGTACTGGATGAACGCCTGCACGTCGCCGAGGCTCATCGTGCCCGAGGCGACCCGCAGCCCGCCGACCACGGCGATCGCCACGTAGCTCAGGTTCCCGATGAACATCATCGACGGCATGATGATCCCGGAGATGAACTGTGCCCCGAAGCTGGCCCGGAACAGCTCCTCGTTCTTCGCGTGGAACGCGGCCTCGACCTCACGCTGCCGGCCGAAGACCTTCACCAGCTCATGACCGGTGTACGCCTCCTCGATCTGGCCGTTCAACTCGCCGGTGTGCGTCCACTGGGCGATGAACTGCTTCTGCGAGCGCTTGGCGATGCGCTGGGTGACCAGCACCGACAGCGGCACCGCGACCAGCGCCACCAGGGCGAGCACCGGCGAGATCCAGAACATCACTGCCAGCACGCCGACGACGGTCAGCAGCGAGGTGAGCAGCTGGCTGAGGGTCTGCTGGAGGCTGGTGGAGATGTTGTCGATGTCGTTGGTGACCCGGCTGAGCAGCTCACCGCGCGGCTGCCTGTCGAAGTAGGGCAGCGGCAGCCGGTTGAGCTTCTCCTCCACCTCGGCGCGCAGCCGCAGCACTGTGCGCTGGACGACTCCGTTGAGCAGCCAACCCTGCCACCAGGACAGCAGGCTCGCGGCCAGGTAGAGCCCGAGCGCCAGCAGCAGCACCCGCTTCAGGGCGTTGAAGTCGATGCCCACACCGGGCACCACGTCCATCCGGGCCAGCATGGCGGCGAAGCTGTCGTTTCCGCTGGCCCGGGCCGCCGCGACGGCCTGCTCGGCGGTGGTGCCGGCGGGCAGTTGCCGGCCGATCACCCCGCTGAAGATCAGGTCGGTGGCGTGGCCGAGGATCTTCGGCCCGGCCACGCTGAACCCGACGCTCACCACGGCGAGGGTGATGATCGCGGCCAGGTGCAGTCGGTGCGAGCGCAGCCGGCCGAGCAACCGTCGGGCCGACGGCCCGAAGTTCATCGACTTCTCGGCAGGCATTCCGGCGCTCATCCACCCCGGGCCGCCGCGCTGGCCGCCGGGCGGCAGCCGCTTCGGCGTCGCCGCGCCCCCGCCGGGCTGCTGCGCGGTCTCGTCCGGCATCCGTCCGTCGCCGGCCAGCTTCTGACTGGGTACGGCCGCGGTGCGCGGCTCGTCACGCTCGCTCATGCCGCCACCTCAGAGGTCTGCTGCGAGGCCACGATCTCGGCGTACGTCGGGCAGGTTTCCAACAACTGGGCATGTCGTCCCACTCCGACGACGCCTCCGTTCTCCAGGACGATGATCTGATCGGCGTCGATGATCGTGGAGACCCGCTGGGCCACGATCACCACCGCCGCCTGCGCGGTGACCGGCCGCAGTGCCGCTCGCAGCCGCGCGTCGGTGCCCAGGTCGAGCGCGGAGAACGAGTCGTCGAAGAGGTAGATCTCCGGTTGCCGTACCAGGGCCCGGGCGATGGCCAGACGTTGCCGCTGCCCACCGGAGACGGTGGTGCCGCCCTGCGCGATCGGGGCGTCCAGCCCGCCGGGCATCTGGGCCACGAAGTCCCGGGCCTGGGCGATCTCCAGCGCCGTCCACAGCTCCTCGTCGGTGGCGTCCGGGTTGCCGTAGCGCAGGTTGCTGGCGACCGTTCCGGTGAACAGGTACGGCCGCTGCGGCACCAGGCCGATGCGTCGCCACAGCTCGTCCGGCGCCAACTCCCGCACGTCCACCCCGTCGACCAGCACCGCGCCGGCGGTGACGTCGACCAGGCGGGGAATCAGCGACAGCAGCGTCGTCTTGCCCGCGCCGGTGCTGCCGATGATCGCCGTGGTGGTGCCCGGGGTCGCCCGGAAGGAGATGTCGCGCAGTACCGGCTCCACAGCGCCCGGGTACTGGAAGCGCACCCCGCGCAGCTCCAGCTCGGCTCGGGTGGGCAGCTCGGTGACCGGCGCGGCGGCCGGAACCACCGAGGAGTCGGTGTCCAGCACCTCGACGATCCGCTCGGCGCAGACGGCCGCCCTCGGCACCATCATCAGCATGAAGGTGGCCATCATGACCGCCATCAGGATCTGCATCAGGTACTGCAGGAACGCGGTGAGCGCGCCGACCTGGATCGCTCCGGCGTCCACCCGCTGCGCGCCGAACCAGAGCACCGCCACGCTGGAGACGTTCAGCACCAGCATGACCACCGGGAAGATCAACGCCAGCAACCGACCGGTACGCAGAGCGGTGGCGGTCAGGTCGGCGTTGGCGACGCCGAAGCGGTCCGTCTCGTACGGCTCGCGGACGAACGCGCGGACCACCCGGATGCCGGTGATCTGCTCCCGCAGCACCCGGTTGACAGTGTCGATGCGGGTCTGCATCAGCCGGAAACCCGGCACCATCCGACGGATGATCGCGCCGAGGGCGATGGCCAGCACCGGCACGCTGACCAGCATCAGCCAGGAGAGCCCGACGTCCTCACGCAGTGCCATGAACACGCCGCCGACGCTCATGATCGGTGCGGCGACGAGCATCGTGCAGCTCATCAGCACGAGCATCTGCACCTGCTGCACGTCGTTGGTGTTGCGGGTGATCAGCGACGGCGCCCCGAACCGGGCCACCTCGCGGGCGGAGAAGCGGTTGACGTGCCCGAACAGTTCGGCGCGGACGTCGCGACCGAAGCCCATCGCGACCCGTGCGCCCAGGTAGACGGCGACGATCGAGCAGACGATCTGGATCAGGCTGACCAGCAGCATCCAGCCGCCGGTGCGCACGATGTAGTCGGTGTCGCCCCGGGCCACGCCCTGGTCGATGATGTCCGCGTTGAGGCTGGGCAGGTAGAGCGAGGCCATGGTGCCCACGAACTGGAGCAGCACGACCGCCAGCAACGGTCTCTGATAGGTGCGCAGTTGGCCGCGCAGGAGTCGGATCAGCACGCCGGGTCCTTCGTTTCGGTAGGGCGTCCGGTCATCCGCGGGTCGTCTCCGCTGCCGATGACCTCAAGCAGGAACTCCCGGATCACCTGGGCCTTCGCCGGGTCGGCGTCGACCGAGGTGAGGGGCCGTCCGGAGTGCATGAGCGCGCCGAGCGCGGCCACCCGTTCCCGCCCGGCGGGGGTGATGGCGAGCCGGATGCTGCGTCGGTCGTTGTCGTCGCGCTGCCGCTCGACCAGACCGTCGCGCTCGAGCGTGTCGACGATGCCGGTCAGCGTCGCCGGGCGCACGAACCCCTTCTCGGCGACCGCCCGGTGCGGCAACTCGCCGTGTCGGGCGAGCGTCATCAGGGTGATCATGCCGGCCTGGGTGAGGCCGTGCTCCTCGGCGAGGTAGCGGTTCCACCGCTGCCCGACCAGGTGCCCGGCCACCACCAGCAGCCGGCCGAGCGGCACGTCCTGGAGGGTCACGAGTTCCACGACAGGTAGGTTAGTCCCCTGATAGTCAGGGGCCAAACGAAATTGCCGCAGCGGTGGCCACGAACACGATCTGTAGGGCGGCGCGCCGCGCCAGCGGGGTGACCGGGCGGCCGGCGAGGGTCAGTTCGCGACGGGCGGCCGAGATGTTGGCCGGGAACATGGCGAGCATGAGCAGGCCGAGCCCGGCCGCCGCGACCCGGGCGGTCGCCGGCACCAGCAGGCCGACCGCGCCGACCAGTTCCAGCACGCCGGTGATGGTGACAAACAGGTCAGGTCGGGGCAGTCGGGGCGGGACCATCGCGATCAAATCGGCGCGGCGCTGCCCGACGAAGTGCGCGACGGCGGTCAGCGTGAACATCACGGCCAGCCCGACGCGCAGCGCGGGGTGCCAGCCGTCCAGTGCGGAGATGCCGGCCAGGCCGGCGAGACGGGCCAGCGCGGTGCCGACGATCAGGGCGATCAGGGGTGCCACCGGAATCCTCCTCAGGAAAACTTGTCATCGGCAAGATTGCGCGCCCTTGGCGAATCTTGTCAATGGCAAGATAGGATTCACACATGACCGACACTCGCGCCTACCACCACGGCGACCTGCGTCGCGCCCTGCTCGCCGCGGCGCTGGAGGCCGTCGGGGAGGTCGGGCCCGCCGCGCTGAGCCTGCGCGACCTGGCCCGACGGGCCGGTGTCTCGCACGCCGCGCCCGCACACCACTTCGGCGACAAGGCGGGCCTGCTCACCGCGCTCGCCGCGCAGGGCTTCGACCTGCTGGCCCAGACGTTGACCGAGGCGGATGACGACCTGTTGGAGGCCGGTGTCGCGTACGTCGATTTCGCCGTCACGCACCGGGCGTACTTCGAGGTGATGTTCCGGCCGGAGCTCTACCGGGCCGACGACGCCGAGGTGATCGCGGCGCGGGGCCGGGCCGGCGCCGCGCTCCGCTCGGGGGTGGCGGCGCTACCCACCGGCGGCGCGCCCGCCGACACCGACCGGGACTCGCTCGCGGCCTGGTCGATCGCGCACGGCTTCGCCACCCTCTGGCTGGCCGGCGCGCTGCCCGACCGGGTGGGCGACAACCCCCGCGAGGCAGCCCGCGCCGTGCTGCGCCGCCTGTCAACCTAGAACCAAGCCCTCACCGCCCCCCGGGCCCCAGGCCCCACGGCCCTCCCCGGTTGATCATGAAGTCATTGCCATGACACGCCGACGTGGGAGGCAACAACTTCATGATCAACGAGGGGGGTGAGGTGGGTGGGAGGGGCGGGGTGGGGGTTACCAGCTGGTGGGGAGGGGCATTCCTTCGGTGAAGCCGGCGGCGCTCTGCACGCCGACGATGGCCCGCTCGTGGAACTGGGTCAGGTCCCGTGCGCCGGCGTAGGTGAAGGCGCTGCGTACCCCCGCGATGATCTCGTCGATCAGGTCCTCTACACCGGGGCGGGCCGGGTCCAGGTGCATCCGGGCCGAGGAGATGCCCTCCTCGAAGACCGCCTTGCGGGCCCTGTCGTACGGGCTGTCGTCGGCGGTTCGGGCGCTGACCGCCCGAGCCGAGGCCATCCCGAAGCTCTCCTTGTACCGCCGGCCGTCCGCGTCGGTGTAGAGGTCACCGGGGGACTCGTAGGTGCCGGCGAACCAGGAGCCGATCATCACGTTCGACGCGCCGGCGGCGAGCGCGAGCGCCACGTCCCGGGGGTGCCGCACCCCGCCGTCGGCCCACACGTGCCGGCCCAGTTGGCGGGCGGCGGCCGCGCAGTCGAGCACGGCGGAGAACTGCGGTCGACCCACGCCGGTCATCATCCGGGTGGTGCACATCGCGCCGGGGCCGACGCCGACCTTGATGATGTCCGCCCCCGCCTCCACCAGGTCGCGTACGCCCTCGGCGGTGACCACGTTGCCGGCCGCCACCGGCACCCCCGGGCCCAGCTTCCGGACCGCCTGAAGTGCGGCGATCATCCGTGCCTGGTGGCCGTGCGCGGTGTCCACGACCAACGTGTCCACCCCCGCCTCCAGCAGCGCCGAGGCCTTGCCGGTCACGTCCCCGTTGATCCCGACGGCCGCCGCGATCCGCAGCCGGCCCCGGTCGTCCACGGCCGGCGTGTAGAGGGTGGCGCGCAACGCGCCCTGTCGGGTCAGCACCCCGACCAGCCGACCCTCGGCGTCCACCACCGGTGCGAGTCGGCGGCGGCCCGCCGAGAGCAGGTCGAAGCCGGTACGCGGATCCGCGTCCGCCGGGACGGTGTGCAGCTCGGTGGACATCACGTGACGCAGCTGCGCGAAGCGGTCCACGCCCGTGGTGTCCGCCTCGGTGACCACACCCATCGGCCGGCCGGCGTCGTCGACCACGATCACCGCACCGTGCGAGCGCTTGGGCAGCAGGTGGATGGCGTCGCCCACGGTCTCGGTCGGGCCCAGCGTGATGGGCGTGTCGTAGACCAGGTGGCGCTGCTTGACCCAGGCGACGACATTCGCCACCACCTCGATCGGAATGTCCTGCGGAATCACCGTGATGGCACCCCGGCGGGCCACCGTCTCCGCCATCCGCCGTCCGGCGACAGCTGTCATGTTCGACACCACCAACGGAATGGTGGTGCCGGTGCCGTCGCCGGTGGAGAGGTCGACGTCGAGCCGGGAGCCCAGGTCGGAGCGGGCCGGCGCCATGAAGACGTCGGTATAGGTCAGGTCGTGCGCGGGAGCCGCGCCGTGAAGGAACCGCACTCGACAATCATTCCCGCTCGCGGCCAGTTCCACCGCCGGTGGTCGCGCAAAACACTCGCATCGTCGTTGGGCCTGGTTCCGGCGGCGTCGTCGGTGCTCGCCGCGGGAGCCGGTCAGCCCAGCAGGAGCGCCACGGCGAGCCCGGCCATCACGACGGCGATGACCGCGTCCAGCACCCGCCAGGCCGTGGCGCGGGCGAGCATCGGCGCGAGGCGCTGCGCGCCGACGCCGAGCGCGGTGAACCAGACCACGCTGGCCAGGACGGCGCCGGCGCCGAAGACCCACCGGTGCGGGTGTTGTTGGGCCACGCTGCCGAGGAGCAGGACGGTGTCCAGGTAGACGTGCGGGTTCAGGTAGGTGAAGGCGGCGCAGGCGAGCAGGGTCGCCCCCAACGTGGCCGGCGGCCGCTCGGTGGGTAGCAGAGCGCCGGGACGTAGGGCGCGGCGGGCGGCGAGCCCCGCGTAGCAGAGCAGGAAGGCCGCGCCGCCCCAACGGATCGCCATCAGCAGACCCGGTCGGCCGGTCACCAACGAACCAACCCCGGCCACCCCCGCCATGATCAGCAGCGCGTCCGACGCGGCGCAGGTCAGCACCACGGGTACGACGTGCTCGCGTCGCAGGCCCTGACGCAGGACGAAGGCGTTCTGGGCGCCGATGGCGACGATGAGCGCGATGGAGATCGAGAAGCCGGAGACGGCGGAGGTGAGCACGGAGTCGACGCTAGGGCGGTCGACGGCCACCAGTCCAACTAAAGATTTTGACGCAACTTAAGCTCAGCTAATGGATGGTCTCGACTCGGCGCAGCTGAGGACCCTCGCTGCGGTGGTGGCGGAGGGCAGCTTCGACGCGGCGGCCCGGCTGCTGCACGTCACGCCGTCGGCGGTGAGCCAACGCATCAAGGCGCTGGAGGAGACCGTCGGCCAGGTGCTGGTCCGCCGCGCTCGTCCGTGCGTGGCAACCGACGCCGGCCGCCCGCTGCTGCGCCTGGCCGGCCAGCTCACGCTGCTCGAACGGGAGGCGCTGGCCGACGCCCGTGGCCCGCTGGCCGGCGGCGGCCGGATCCGGGTCGCCGTGGTGGTCAACGCGGACTCGCTGGCCACCTGGTTTCCCGCCGCACTGGCCCGGTTGCCGCAGCGGGCCGGGCTCTCGTTCGACCTACGGCAGGACGATCAGGACCACACCGCCGAGCTGCTCCGCGACGGTTCGGTGACGGCGGCGGTCACCGCCCAGCGCGAGGCCGTGCAGGGCTGCCGGGTGCTGCGGCTCGGGGCCATGCGCTACCACGCGCTCGCCACCCCGGAATTCGCGACGTCCCACTTCGCCGGCGGATTCACCGCCTCCGCGCTGGCGAGCGCGCCGCTGATCGTCTTCGACCGGAAGGACCGGGTGCAACACCGCTTCATCCGGTCGGTGACCGGTCGGCTGCTCGACCCGCCCGTGCACTACGTACCGTCGATTCCGGCGTTCAGCGAGGCGATCCGGCTCGGATTGGGCTGGGGCCTGGTGCTGGAACAGATCGCCCGGGCCGACCTGACCGCCGGTCGCTGTGTCGACCTCGCGCCGGGCCGACACCTCGACGTCCCGCTGTACTGGCAGCACTGGCGGCTGGAGTCGGACGTGCTGAACGCCCTGACCGCCGCCGTCCGCGCGGTCGCCAGCGAGGCCCTGCGCTGACCGCCCGCCGGGCGGCTCAGGCGATGGTGCAGATGGGCGCACCGGCGGTGATCACGGCGCCGACCTCGGCGCTGAGACCGCTGACCGTACCCGCCTTGTGCGCGTGCAGCGGCTGCTCCATCTTCATCGCCTCCAGCACCACGACCAGGTCCCCCTCGGCCACTGTGTCGCCGTCCGCCACCGCGATCTTGACGATGGTGCCCTGCATCGGCGAGGTGAGCGCGTCGCCGCCGACCGGGGCACCGGCCTTGGCGCCGCCGCCGCGCCGAGTCGGCTTGCGGGAGGCGGGCGCCGCTGTGGTCGTACTCCCGCCGAAGCCGGCGGGGAGGCTGACCTCGAGGCGCTTGCCGCCCACCTCGACCACGACGGTGTCGCGTTCGGCCGGCGCCTCGGCGGCGCCGGCGGCGGCGGTGAACGGCGGCACCGTGTTGTGGAACTCGGTCTCGATCCACCGGGTGTGCACTGTGAACGGCTCGGCGGTGAACGCCTCGTCCCGCACGACGAGCCGGTGGAACGGCAGCGCGGTGGCCATCCCGTCCAGGACCATCTCGTCCAGCGCGCGGCGGGCGCGCTCCAGCGCCTCGGTCCGCGTCTCACCCACGATGATGACCTTGGCCAGCAGTGAGTCGAAGTTGCCGCCGATCACGTCGCCGGCCGAGATGCCGGTGTCGACCCGCACACCCGGCCCGCTGGGCAGGCGCAGCGCTGTGACAGTGCCGGGGGCGGGCAGGAAGTTACGGCCCGGGTCCTCACCGTTGATCCGGAACTCGATCGCGTGCCCGCGCGGCGTCGGGTCCTCGGTGATCCGCAGCTTCTCGCCGTCGGCGATCCGGAACTGCTCGCGGACCAGGTCGATGCCGGCGGTCTCCTCGGTGACCGGGTGCTCGACCTGGAGGCGGGTGTTGACCTCCAGGAAGGAGATGGTGCCGTCGACGCCGACCAGGTATTCCACGGTGCCGGCGCCGTGGTAGCCGGCTTCGCGGCAGATCGCCTTGGCGCTCTGGTGGATCTGCGCGCGCTGGGCGTCGGTGAGGAACGGCGCGGGCGCCTCCTCGACGAGCTTCTGGTGACGTCGCTGCAAGGAGCAGTCCCGGGTGCCCACCACGATCACGTTGCCGTGCTGGTCGGCGAGGACCTGCGCCTCGACGTGCCGGGGCTGGTCGAGGTACCGCTCGACGAAGCACTCGCCCCGACCGAACGCCGCGACCGCCTCCCGGGTGGCCGACTCGAACAGCTGGGGGATCTCCTCCATCGTGCGGGCGACCTTGAGGCCGCGCCCGCCGCCACCGAAGGCGGCCTTGATGGCGACCGGCAGGCCGTGGTCGACGGCGAACGCCATCACCTCGTCCGGGCTGGCCACCGGGTCCGGGGTGCCGGGGACCAACGGTGCGCCGGCCCGCTGGGCGATGTGCCGGGCGGTGACCTTGTCGCCCAGGTCGCGGATCGCCTGCGGGGTGGGGCCGATCCAGGTCAGCCCGGCGTCGATGACGGCCTGGGCGAAGTCGGCATTTTCACTGAGGAAGCCATAACCAGGGTGTACGGCGTCGGCGCCGGCCCGAGCGGCGACGTCGAGCAGCTTGTCGATGCGCAGGTAGGTCTCGGTCGCGCTGTCCCCGCCGAGGGCGTAGGCCTCGTCCGCGAGGGTGGCGTGCAGGGCGTCGCGGTCGGAGTCCGCGTACACGGCGACGCTGCCCAGGCCAGCGTCGCGGCACGCGCGGATCACCCGGACGGCGATCTCGCCGCGGTTGGCGATGAGTACCTTGCGCACCTTCGTGGCTCCTCCCGGGCAGGTTACTGACGGGGAGTGTATCGGCCGCCCACGGCGGCCCTAACGATCGCTCAGTGTGGGATGCCACACTGCACCCGCCACGGCTTAGTCAAACTTGTCTATTACGCTTGTCGGGTGTCTTCGACTCGGATGATGATTCTCGGTCTGGTGCGGTGGATGCAGCCCGTGCACGGCTACGACGTGCGCCGCGAGCTGCTGAGCTGGAGCGCCGACAAGTGGGCGAACGTACAGCCCGGATCGATCTATCACGCCCTGCGCAAGCTCACCGAGGAAGGGCTGCTCCGTGCCGTCGCGACCGAGCAGGTCGGCGCCCGTCCGGCGCGCACCACGTACGAGGTGACAGTCAAGGGGGAGGACGAGTTCGAGACGTTGCTGCGCAACTCCTGGTGGACCATCAGCGAGCCTGCCGACCCGTTCGTGGCGGCCTTCTCCTTCCTGCCGGCCATGCCTCGCGCTGAGGCGGCCGCCGCCCTGCGTAACCGGGCCAACCTGCTGCGCGCCGGCGTCGAGTCGATGCGCGCCTCGCTGGAGTCGGACTGGGTGCGCAACCGCAAGCCGGCGCACGTGGGCTGGATGTTCGAGCTGTGGTCGGCGCGGGCGGAGGCGGAGATGACCTGGTGCGAGCGGATCGCCGAGCGGATCGATTCCGGAGTGTCGTACCTACCTGCTGAGCTGGATGAAGCGCAGGGTTGGTCGGGGTGGAGGGACGGCGTGGAGCCGTCCGACACCAACGCGGAATAATCAACGTTGACTAAAAAAGCTATATCGCGTTAGCCTGCTGACGGCACAGCGGGGGAGTGCGCCGTCCGGCGTCGTCCCACTCGACGGCCGGCCCGACCGGCCCGAACGACCAGGAGCAGAAATGATCGAGACCAGGGGGCTGCGGAAGTCGTTCCGCTCCCGCGCGGGTCGAGAGACGAAGACGGTGGACGCCGTGCGGGGCGTCGACCTTGACGTTGCCAAGGGCGAGATCTTCGGCTTCCTCGGCCCGAACGGCGCCGGCAAGACCACCACGCTGCGGATGCTCGCCACGCTGATCGAGCCGGACGGCGGCGAGGCCACCATCGCGGGCGCCGACCTGCGCAAGGACCCGGCCGAGGTGCGCCGCCGCATCGGGTACGTCCCGCAGGGCGGCAGCACCTGGGACGAGTCCACCGCCCGCGAGGAACTGGTGCTGCACGCGCGGATGTACGGCATCAACAAGGTTGACGCGCAACGGCGCGCCGCCCGCGCGCTGGACGCCTTCCAGCTCACCGAGTACGCCGACCGCAAGTGCAAGACCTACTCCGGCGGCCAGCGTCGCCGGGTGGAGATCGCCCTCGGCATCATCCACGAGCCGAAGATCGTCTTCCTGGATGAGCCGACCACCGGCCTCGACCCGCAGAGCCGCGCCCACATGTGGGACGAGATCCGGCGGCTCCGCGCCGACGGGATGACCGTCTTCATCACCACCCACTACCTGGACGAGGCCGACGCGCTCTGCGACCGGATCGCGATCATGGACAACGGCGAGGTGGTGGCCGAGGGCACGCCGACCGAGCTCAAGCGGGAGATCTCCGGCGACGTGGTGCTGGTCGGTCTCGACCTGGCAGCCACCCCGCAGGCCGCCCAGACGCTCGACGGCGAGCCGTACGTCAACAAGCTGGAGACGGTCGACGAGGGCGGCCTGCGCCTCTACGTCGACGAGGGCGCCACCGCCATCCCGCAGGTGCTGCGCCGACTCGACCACGCCGGGCTGGAGCTGCGCTCGATCGAGCTGCACCGACCCAGCCTGGACGACGTCTTCCTCACCAAGACCGGCCGCTCGCTGCGCGAGTCCTGACCACCGGAGACCACTCTCATGAAATTCGCCCGTGACACGTGGCTGATCTTCCAGCGCCAGATCCAACTCCTGCTACGCAACCCGGTCTGGGTCTTCGTCGGCGTGTTCCAGCCGGTCATGTACCTACTGCTCTTCGCCCCGCTGCTCAAGCCCGCACTGAACGCGCCCACCCAGGCGGCCGCCTACAAGATCTTCGTACCGGGTCTGCTGGTGCTGCTGGCCATCTTCGGTGGCCTGTTCCAGGGCTTCGGCCTGATCGCCGAGCTGCGAGCCGGCGTCATCGAACGCTCCCGGGTCACCCCGATCAGCCGCCTCGCCCTGCTGCTCGGTCGCTCGCTGCGCGACGTGGTCTCGCTCCTGGTGCAGGCCGTCATCATCACGCTGCTGGCGCTCATCTTCGACCTGCGCGTGTTCATCGGGGACCTGCTGCTGGCGTACCTGATGCTCGCCCTGATCGCCCTCATGACCTCGGCCGTCTCCTACGGCGTCGCCCTCAAGGTCAAGAGCGAGGACGCGCTGGCCCCGCTGATGAACACAGTGGCGCAGCCGGTGCTGCTGCTCTCCGGCATCCTGCTGCCGCTGACCTTCGCACCCGGCTGGTTGCAGGGCGTCGCCAACTGGAACCCGTTCTCCTGGGCCGTCGACGGCACCCGGGCACTGTTCGCCGGTGACCTGGGCAGCGACAAGGTCTGGCAGGGCCTCAGCATCACCGCGGTCCTCGCCGCGCTGGGCGTCTACTGGGCCGCACGCCAGTTCGCCCGCAGCGTTCGCTGACGCCGGCTTTCGCTGTTCCTTGATGGTGGGGTGTCCCCTGGTGGGGACACCCCACCATCGTGTTCGGCGGTCGGCGGTCGGCGGTCGGCGGTCAGCGGTTGTCGGCGGTCAGCGGACCCGGGCGAGGGTCAGGCCGTCCGCGATCGGCAGCATCACCGGGTCCACCCGCACGTCGGCGAGGACCTCGTCGTTGAACGCGGCGATGGCCCGGTCACCAGCGTCCTGCGGGGCGATGACCCGCCCACCACGCAAGACGTTGTCGACGGCGATCACCCCACCCGGACGCATCCGGGGCACCAACTCCGCCCAGTAGATCGGGTAGCCGGTCTTGTCCGCGTCGATGAACGCGAAGTCCAGGTGCCGCTCGTGCGGCAACTCCCGCAGCCCGTCCGCGGCCGGGCCGATGCGCAGGTCGATCGAATCCTGCACCCCGGCCCGCGCCCAGTAGCGCCGGGCGATGCCGGTGAACTCTTCCGAGATGTCGAAGCAGGTCAGTCGCCCACCCTCGGGCAACCCGCGGGCGATCGCCAGCGACGAAAGCCCGGTGAACGTGCCGACCTCGACGGCCTGCCGCACGCCGAGCAGCCGGGTGAGGAACGTCAGGAACGCGGCCTGCTCCGGAGCCACCTGCATGGTGGCGTGCTCCGGCAGCACCGACCGGGTCTCGTCGGCCAGGTCACGGATGATCTCGTCCGGCGGGGAGCCGTGTGCGACCAGATAGGCGTGCAGCTCATTGGTGAGCGGGATCGACTTGGTGGTCATGACCGGACGTTACCGAGCGGCTCGACCGTTTGGCCGCCCGGCGCGACAGTCGTCCACAGGTCGGTGATCCGCAGATCCAACTCGGCGAGGAGCCGGCGCAGCAGCGGCATCGACAGCCCGACCACAGTCCCCGGGTCACCCTCGATCCGTTCCACGAACGGCCCGCCCAGCCCGTCGATCGTGAACGCGCCGGCCACCGCCAGCGGCTCACCCGTGGCAACGTAAGCGGCGATCTCGTCGTCACTGATGTCAGCGAAGTGGACCGTGGTCGACGCGACAGCCTCCGCGCGCCGCCCTGCGGCAACGTCGACCAGGCAGTGCCCGCTGTGCAGAACGCCGCTGCGCCCCCGCATCCGCAGCCACCGCCGGGTCGCGTCGGCCGCATCCGCCGGCTTGCCGAGAATCTCCCCGTCGAAGGCGAGCACCGAGTCACAGCCGATCACCAACGTCCGCTGATCGGCGCTCGGGTTCAGCCGGGTCAACACCGCCTGCGCCTTCAGGCGAGCCAACTCCAGGCACAACTCCTCGGCCCGCTCGGTCACCACCAGGGATTCGTCCACCCCGCTGACCAGCACCTCCGGCTCGATGCCAGCAGCCTGGAGCAACTTTCGACGGGCAGGGCTCGCCGAAGCGAGCACGAGGCGGAGCGGCAAAGTCTCAGACACCAGCCCGACGTTACCGCCCATCCCCCCACCAAGACCGACACCCCGCCCCAGCACCCACCGCCCGACCGCTGCGTCGGTGGCCCGGCCGGGCCGAGCGCCCTTGATCCACTCGACTTCCAGAAAAACGCGCTATCCCGGGCGCTGGGACACCACGATTTCCTGAAAGTCGAGTGGATCACCGCTTGGTGATCGTTCAGCGACTGATTCTGGGTGGCGGATCATCACCGCGTCGACGTCGCCGCGCTATCACGGCCCACCCAACCCCGGCAGCCACGAGCACCCCTAGAGTGGCCAGGCCGCGCGCAGTCGCGCTATCACTCTCATCACCCGGCTGAGCGCCGGCCGTCGTGGTCGAGTCAGCACCGGCCGGAGCGCTCACCGATTCAAACCCGAGCGGCGGTACGTCTGCCGTCAGCGCCGCCACAAGATCGATGACCCCGTAGCCGTACTCGTCATCACGCCCAGGAGGGCCCTTGTCGACGGCGGTAGCCGTGAGCCGGTGCGCCACCTCGCGGGCCGGCAGGTAGGGGTACTTGGACCTGATCAACGCAGCCGCGCCCGCAACGATCGCCGTCGCGTCGGAGGTGCCAGTGCCTTTGCGGTACTTGCCGTCGAGACTCGTGCTGTAAATGTCGACGGCGGGAGCAACCACGTCAATCTCCGGCCCAGATACCGAAAAGCTGGCATGGTTTCCGTTTTGATCTACGCCGCCTACGGAGATCACCCCCGGATAGGCTGCCGGAAAGCTAACATATTTGTCCCGAGGTCCATTGCCTACCCCTGCAACCACGACGACATTCGCCTGCATTGCCATCTCAATGGCTCGTTTGAGTCGACTATTTGGCCCTGCGACGGAAGAGATGCTGATAACCGAAGCGCCTTTGGCGACAGCAAACTCAATCCCAGTCGCAAGGTTGTCGCTGTCGCCGTCTTGATCTGTTCGGCTAGTTCGGATTGGTAGGATTTTGGCTTCTGGGGCGATGCCGAGGGCGCCAAGATTTCCGGACTGTCCGTGGGCAGCGATTAGCCCGGCCATTCCGGTGCCATGGCTGTCTTCGTCCTGCCAACCGTCGCCCCCGTCGGGAGGGACGATGTCGGTGCCGGTTAGGAGATTATCGCGAAGGTCGGGGTGCGGCGTGACGCCGGTGTCCGGGACGGCCACAATCACGGCCATGCCTTTGCTTAACCTTTGAGCTTCGTTTACCTTTAGATAATCCAGGTGCCACTGATCCTTGCGTATCCGCTCGACATCCTTCGGTCCAGGATTGTTCTGAGCTGACGTCGGAGCTGGAAGCAATGTGAATGTGAGGCTGAGGCTGGCCAGCAGCACTCCGGACACCCGCAGGGTCAACGGTCTATGCCAATTGCTGGGCCGGGGTCGATGGGGCCTTCATCATTCGGTGGTCGAACGATTGGGGCGACGCCTTCGTCTGTCGCCCAGGGGTTGTCAGGGTCCCAGCGGCGCCTTTCCGCGTCTGGACCTATCCGAAAGCCAGGCTGTGGAGATGCTGCGCCACCTGGGTTTTGGCCGGCGCCGTGACCGATGCTGGAGCCGAAGCCGAAGGGCGGAGTTTGTTGAAGCGGGCTCAAGCCTCGGCCGCCTCCAGGGCGAGATCCTGCGCCGCCAGTGGGCCCTGTTCCGGCGCCGCCGCCACCTATTACACCGCCCACCGGATTAATGCGGCGCGGTGTGCTGGCGCCAGCTGCGGGTGAGCCAAATCCCATCGCGGGCACTCCGCCGATTAGGCCACCAGGAGGCATTGGACGCGGTTGTGCCGCAGGTTTACTCGTGGAGCCCGGGGCGCTGGCCGGGGGGGTCGTTGGGTGGGGCAGCAAACGCCGCGCCTCAGAAGCATCACCACGTGCGGAGCTGGCAGGCGGTAGGGGCGGCATCCCGACTCCAGGTGTTGGACCGGATACCGCTGGCGGCGTAGCTCCGATTGGCGGGACAGGGACTGTGGAACCGGGAGTGATTACGTTGCCTGTTCCGCCAAGAACTGGTCCGACGCCAGGGTTTGTTATTGGCCAGCCTTGAGTTGCGGAAGCCCTCGGGCGGATTGTAGGGGATCTTGAGAGGGGTACCGCTATTATTGGAGGAATTACAGGGGCAGCGGAAGCTCCCCCGTAAACATTCGCCTCGCTCTGATCGATCCCGGGGTTCGCCCTAGGCGTCACGGGTGGTTTTTGGAGGGTTGCTTGGGCTTGTTGGAGTTCGCCGCTCAGGTTGAACATCATGGATCGGGCCTGCACGTTGAGGCGTTCCAGTTCGCCGTCGGCAACAGGCGGCGTGGTGGCCCGGTTGCCCATTACCGCTTTCGGGTCCGCGACCATCGACTTGTACGCCTGCTGCTGCTGGAACTTGGTCGCGTACTCCTCATAGATCTTGCGGAGTGCGGCGCGGGTGGTGCCGATGGCCTGGGTTGCGGCGGACAGCGCGGTGTAGTTCGCGGCGGCAGCGTCGTGGGTGCGCTGCACCTTGTCGATGAGTTCGTCGAGTTCGGCGAGGTACGTGCGGGAGGCGGCGCTGGTTTCGGGGGGCCATGCCTCGGCGAGTCCGCGTCGGTACTGCTGGAGGCGGCCGAGGTGAATTTGCGCCAGGTCGCAGACCTTGCGCCAGCCGGCGACCTGTTTCCAGTGGTTGGCGGTGTCGTGGTCCTGGAGGCAGGCCCACATGCTGTGGACGTCCATGAGGTGCCAGTCGGTGAGGCCGGAGGTGCGGCCGGTGCCCCGTTCGATCACGGCAGCACCACCGGCCCTTCGGCGTCGGGACCGGTCGGGTCGGTCAGCATCGACGTGGGGCCGCCGGGCAGCATGTTCAAAGGGTTGGCGAGGGCGCGTTGCACGTCCACCACTCGGGCGGCGGTGAAGGCGTCGCTGTCGGCGTAGTGGGTGGCGACCTGATCGGCGGCGGCGGCCAGGTGGCCGGTGGCGCCTCGGACGGCGTACACCATGTCGGCGGTGGCCTGCTGCGTCTCGTGGTGCGCGTGCAGGAACGTGACCAGCTCGATGAAGGCGTCGCACGGGTTGGGCAGCTTCGCGGACATGTCTTCGGCGATGTACGACAGGTGCGGCGCGTAGTTGCTCTCGACCTCGGCGGCGAGCCGGTCGGCGAACTCTCTAAGCTGGCTGATGTCGGCTTCGATGCCGCCGTAGCCGCGCAGCCAGGGTGCTGGCCGGTCCTCTTCGGGGATCATGGATCCTCCCTACCCGTAACGGCACCGCTTCCCTGAGTGAGGTTAACGGCTCAACGCCACCCTGACAGCCCCCGTACGGCGGGTCTCAAGGTCAGCGGGGCAGGCCGGCGGCGCGCCACCCACGGGAGTTGCCCGGTCGACCACTGCGCGCCCAGGCGGACGCGGTCGGCTGCGCGGGGGCGGCGGTCGGACGGGAGCGGATGATGATCGCCCCCACCAGAGCGGCCAACTCCTCGGCGGTGGGCACGCCGCGGACGACCCGGAACAGCGGCTCTTCGGCAGACATGCCGCCAGGGTACGCGGCGCGAAGTTACGGGAAGCGCACAGTGGCGTGCCGGCGGTGTGAGCGTCAGCGGGTCCGGGTACCGTCTCACCGATGTCGAACGCGCTGCCCCAACTCGTCGCTGACCGATACCGGCTGCTGTCGCCGCTCGGCCAGGGCGGCATGGGCCGGGTGTGGAAGGCGCGCGACGAGGTGCTCCATCGGGACGTCGCCATCAAGGAGTTGGTGCCGCCGCCCGGTCTCACCGATGAGGAGCGCCGCGAGATGCGCGAGCGCTCGTTGCGGGAGGCGCGGGCCATCGCCCGGCTCAACAACGCCAACGTCGTCCGCATCTTCGACGTGCTGCGCACCGACGGCGATCCGTGGATCGTCATGGAGTACGTGGCGTCGAAGTCGTTGCAGGACACGCTCGCCGAGGACGGCCCCGTGTCGGTGGCCCGCACTGTGGAGATCGGCCTGGGCGTGCTGGGCGCGCTCAGCGCCGCGCACAAGGCGGGTGTCATGCACCGCGATGTGAAGCCCGGCAACGTGTTGCTCGGCGACGATGGCCGGGTGGTGCTGACCGATTTCGGTCTCGCCACGATCCCCGGCGACCCCAATGTGACCCGCACCGGCATGGTGCTCGGCTCACCGGCGTACATCTCGCCGGAGCGGGCTCGGGACGGCACGGCCGGGCCGGAGGCCGACCTGTGGTCGCTGGGCGCGACGCTCTACGCGGCGGTCGAGGGCAAGTCGCCGTACGCCCGGCCGTCGGCGATCGGCACCCTGGCCGCGTTGGCCACCGAGCCGATTCCACCGCCCAAGAACGCCGGTCCGCTCAAGGCCGTGCTCAACGGGCTGCTGCGCAAGGACCCGAACGAGCGGATCACCGCCGAGGTGGCGGAGCGGTTGCTGCGCCGCGCCGGCGGCAAGCGGTCGCGCGGCATCTCACTGCTTGATGGTGTACGCCGGCCGGGGCCGAACGGTCCGCGTGAGCCGCGCCTGCCGGTGGTGCCGGCCCCGCGACCGGCCGAGAGTGTCGACCGGCCGGTGTCGCCGCCGCTGGCCTCCGCCGCGACCACCTCCGCCGCGACCTCCGCTGCCGCCGCGACCCCCGCCGCCGATGCCACGCCGACGGCCGTCGTCTCCTCCGGTGCGGTCGCCGACCCGACCGCGATCGTGCCGGTCGAGCCGACCGCAGCGGCGCTGGCCGAGCCGACCGCCACGATCGACCGTCCGTCCGATGCCGACCCGTCCGATGCCGAGCCGACCGCGAAGGTCACGGCCGCGCCCGTCACGAGCGGCGACGGTACGACGAACGTCGACGACGAGCCGACTGTCGTCGACGGTCCGCCGGTGGCTCCGGAGCAGCGCAAGCCGACCACCCCGACGTCGCTCATGCCGCCGGTGACTCCGGCCGGCCGCGCGGCGGTGCCGCTCTCGGATGGCACCAAGCCGAACAACACCCGACGTAACCTGCTGATCGGTGCCGTGGTCGCGCTGCTGCTGATCGGCCTCGTGGTAGTCGTGCCGATGCTGACAACTGACGACGACAAGACCCCGCAGGCCAACCCGACCGGTGCCGCCGCGACCTCGGGGGCCGCGCCGACCTCCGCTGCCGCGCCACCGCCACCCACCAGCGGTGCCCCCAGTGCGACGCCGTCGGCCACGCCCTCGGTCGACCCGAACGCGCTGCCGGCTGGCTGGAAGCTGCACAAGGACCCCGCCGGCTTCGCCCTGCCGATACCCGATGGCTGGGTGCGCCGCGACGCTGGTCAGAACACTGTCGTCTTCGACGAGTCCAACGGGCCGGGGGAGTTGCTCGTCCAGTGGACCTCCACGCCGAAGAAGGACGCATACGCCGACTGGAAGAGCATCGAGGGCGGGCGCAAGAACGAAGTCAAGAACTATCAGTACCTGAACATCGAGCGCTGCACCTTCTGGAAGACCTGCGCGGACTGGGAGTGGCTGGAGACCCGCGACAACACCAGGATCCACGTCCGTAACCGCGGGTTCGTGACGGCCAGCAACCGTGGTTACGCGCTGCGGTGGGAGATCCCGGAGAAGGACTGGCAGGCCAACCTGCCGAACTTCGACCGCATCGCCAAGGGCTTCGTGCCCGACCGTCAGGACTGAAACTCATTCGCATGACCTTGCGTCGTCCTGGGTAATTGACCTTAGACGACGGATGGAGGCACGACATGGGTTACCGACGGAGGGACGCTCGGCCCCGACTGGCACTGTGGATGCTCGTGGCGCTCGGCGACGCGATCCTGCTGCTGGTCAGCGCGGGGGTTTCGGTGCTCGTCGCACTGCTCGGCGTCGTGATCGTTGCCGGCTTTGGCGCTGCCTGGCGGTTGACACGCAGGGGCGCGCTGGCTCGTGAGGATGCTGTGGTGCCGGCCCTGAGCCGGCGGCGGGCTTGACCTGTACCCGGTGGTGTGGCGGCAGCCGGACCGATTGTCGACCGTGATGGTGACCGTCGATCCCGCTGCCGCCAACGGCCCGGTCAGGTGTTGTTGGCCAACGCGATCAGGCGGCTCCTGTCGCCGTTCCAGTAGTTGCGGTCCACGTTGCCGCTGATCCCGGAGACCGCGCCGGTGCTGGTGTACTGCCAGAAGCTCCACACCGACGCGCCCGCCGGCAGGGCGCCGGGCGTGCTCGACCAGCGGGCCAGCCAGAGCGGGTGGTTCGCCCACGGGCCGGTCCAGCTGCCGGTGCACTGGTTCCACCAGCTCGTGGTGGTGTAGATGACCGCGTACCGGCCGGTGCGGGAGCGGTAGGTGTTCAGGAAGTCCTGCACCCAGTTGCGCATCCCGGTCGTGCTGAGCCCGTAGCAGTAGCCACCGGCGTACGGGTTGCCCTCGATGTCCAGCGCGGCCGGCAGGGTGCGGCTGTCAGCAGACCAGGCGCCGCCGTTGGAGGCCAGGTAGTTGGCCTGGGTGGAGCCGGCGGAGATGTTCGGGCGGGCGAAGTGGTACGCCCCGCGGATCACCCCGGCGTTGTACGAGTTGACGTAGTTGGCGTTGAAGTTCGGGTCCTTGTAGCTGGTGCCCTCGGTCGCCTTGATGAAGGCGAACTGGATGCCCGCGTTGCGGACGCTGGTCCAGTTGATGGTGCCCTGGTAGCGGGACACGTCGACACCGGGTGTGGTGGCGGCGGCCGCCGGTCCGGCGGTCGCGACCAGGGCCGCCGCCGCGGTGGCGAGGACGGTGAGGCCGGCCGCGAGCGCGCGGCGCAGCGATGATCGGGTACGGGCCATGAGTGCCTCCAAGGACGTCGCTCTATCGACATCCATCTTTGGAGGTAAGTACCCTAGATCACAAGGGTGACCGGAAAAAAGCTTCATAGACGGGCGTTGAAGGCCCTCTGGCCGGAGTGGAACGGATCAGCGCAGCGCGGCCGGGTCGAGCTGCCAACGGAACGGCTCGACGACGCTCAGCGTCTCGCCGGGCTTTGCCACCTGATCCTCGACGTAGTGCTCACCGTCCAGCCGGAACAGCCGCAACGAGTGGCCGTCACCGTCCTGCTCGACCAGCAGATGCCAGGGGATTCGCGCAATGGCGTAGAGCTGCATCTTGAGCAGGCGGTCGGCGGCGGCGTTGCCCGGCGAGACGACCTCACCGACGAGAGACACCCGGTCTGAGTCGAGGTAGGTGCCGTCGTCGTCGGCGTCGGTGACGACGAGATCCGGAATGACGACCCGGTCGACGCCGAGCCGGACGTTGATCGCGTCATAGACCAGGAGACCGCGAGGCTCTGCTGCTGCCTCAATGCTGTTCGCCAGTCGACGCGACACCCGTTGGTGCCGTCGGCTCGGGGCAGGGCTCACCAGCAGGCTCCCGTCGAGCAGCTCGATCCGGTCGGGCGTCTCGCCCAGGGCGAAATAGTCGGCCTCGGTCCACAGGCCGACGTGCGGCTCCAAGGGGGCTGCGCTCACCTGCGTCCGCCTTCCGCTTCGGAACTGACCTGCTCGAGTCTCACAGGATACGAGCCGGTGCCTCGGGAGCGACACGGAACGCCGCCGGTAGGCTCGCGCCCCATGATGTCGATCGACGGGCTGGGCGACCTGTGGGACACGCTGTTCGGCGCGCAGCCGGACCCGCCCGCGCTGCTGGTGCTGATCACCGGGGCCGTCGCGCTGGTGGTGGTCTCCACCCGGCTGCCATGGCGGATCGCCCGTAACGCCATCACCATCGCGCACGAGGGTGGGCACGCCCTGGTCGCCCTGCTCACCGGCCGCAAGCTGCACGGCATCCGGTTGCACTCGGACACGTCCGGGCTGACGCTCTCCGCCGGCCGCCCCACCGGGCCGGGCATGATCCTCACCCTGCTCGCCGGATATGTCGCACCGCCGCTGGTCGGGCTGGCCGGCGCCTGGCTGCTCGGTGGTAACCGGATCACCCTGCTGCTCTGGGTGGCCGTGGCGCTGCTGCTGGCCATGCTCGTGATGATCCGCAACGCCTTCGGCGTGGTGTCGGTGCTGGTCACCGGGGCGCTGGTGTTCGCCGTCTCCTGGTACGCGACGCCGCAGGTCCAGGCCGCCTTCGCGTACACCGGGGTGTGGTTTCTGCTGCTCGGTGGGGTACGGCCGGTGGTCGAGCTGCAACGGCTGCGCTCCCGGGGCCGGATGCCCGCCTCCGACGCCGACCAACTCGCCGGGCTCACCCCGTTCCCGCCGCTCTTCTGGGTTGGCGTCTTCGCCCTCGTCAACCTGGCGGCGCTGATCGCCGGCGCGCTCCTGCTCGCCGGCCCGATCCTCACCGACGCCGGCCTGACCACCGGCTGACCGGCGAGCGGAAGGCGCACGGGCGGGCAGAATGGGGCCATGCGATACGTGATCATCGGGGCGGGTGCGGTGGGCGGGACCATCGGCGTACGACTGGCTGACGCCGACCGCGACGTGACAGTGGTGGCCCGCGGTGCCCACCTGGACGCGATCCGCGCGCGGGGTCTGACACTGCGGCAGCCCGACGGTGCTGTCACCGCCCGGCTCGCGGCGGTGGACCGGCCCACCGACCAGCCGCTGCCTGCGGACACCGTGCTGATCCTCACCGTGAAGTCGCAGGACACCGCCGGCGCGCTTGCCGCCTGGGTGGACGCACCGGTGGTCGGCGGCGGCACGGCTGGCGAACGTCTGCCGCTGGTGACAGCGCAGAACGGGGTGGCCAACGAGCGGGCCGCGCTGCGCCTCTTCGCCGACGTGCACCCGGTCTGCGTCTGGCTGCCGGCCACGCACCTGGACCCGGGTGTGGTGGTCGCCAACGGGTACCCGCATCCCGGGATGCTCCACATCGGGCGGTACCCCGGAGGCGCCGACGACACCGATCGGGCGATCGCCGCCGACCTGACCGCCGCCGGCTTCGTCGCACCGGTCCGCACCGACGTGCTGCGCTGGAAGTACGGCAAGCTGCTCAGCAACCTCGGCAACGGACTCCAGGCGCTGCTCGGCCGGGACATCCCGGACGCGCTGGTCGAGCGGGTACGCGCGGAGGGCGTCGCCGCGCTCGCCGCCGCCGGCATCGCGCACACCTCGCCGGAGGAGGAGAAGGCTGAACGCGGCGACCTGGTCGGGCAGCGCCCGGTCGACGGCGAGGCCCGCTCCGGCGGCTCCACCTGGCAGAGCCTGGCCCGGGGCACCGGCTCGACCGAGGTCGACCACCTCAACGGCGAGATTGCGCTGCTCGGCCGGTTGCACGGCGTGCCCACACCGGTCAACGTCGCCGTGCAGCGGGCCGTACGCCGGGCAGTCCGGGAGCGGATCGGGGCCGGCGCGTTCCCGCTCACCGAGCTGGAAAAGTCGATCGCCTGACGGGGCAACCAACGGCCCTTGCCGGTGCGTGTTCCCAGCGACCGACACGGGGAGGTAGCGGGTGCCGGACGTCGACGGGTTCGACGAGTTCTACCGGGGGAGTCGGCAACGGCTCCTCGGGTTCGTCTACGCCCTCACCGGCGATCGGGGCGAGGCGCAGGACGCCGTCCAGGAGGCGTACATCCGGGCGTGGCAGCGCTGGTCAACGGTCAGCGGGTACGACGACCCGGAGGCGTGGCTGCGGGTGGTGGCCAGCCGGATCGCGGTCAGCCGGTGGCGCAGTCTGCGCAGCCGGACCCGCGCCTACCTGCGGCACGGTGCGACCGAGACGGTTCCCGGGCCGGGCACCGACACCGTCGAGGTGGTCGCCGCGCTGCGTCTCCTGCCCGAGGAACAACGCGTCGCGCTCGCCCTCTACTACCTGATGGGCATGCCGGTCGCCGACGTGGCGCGGGAGACCGCGGCCCCGGTGGGCACGGTCAAGGCTCGACTCTCCCGGGGGCGTGCCGCGCTCGCCGGTCTGCTCGCCGTCTCTGACCTGGAGGAGGCAACCGATGCGTGACGACCCGACGTTCGTCGAACAGATTCAGCGAGACCTGCGGGACGTGCGCTGGCTCGCCCCGGAGGAGATCCGCTTCCGGGCCCGCCGCCGTGGCCAGCGCAGGATCGTGGTGGCCACCGTCGCGCTGGCTCTCGCCGGGGTCTCCGCCGTGGCGGTCGCCGCCCCGAGGAGGTCCGCGCCGCCGGTCCCGCCGGCCGCCGCGCCCTCCGCCTCGCCGACCCGGCACGAGATCAGCACCGACGCCCTGTTGCAGCCGGCTGACCTGCCGCAGCAGGTCGACGTGCAGCTCAGCCAGTCCGGGCTCGGTGAGCCGGTCCAACTGGATTACCAGCTCGACTACTGTCGGACGAGCCAGGGGCGCTCGGACGGCCGAAAGATGTCCATCCTGTCCCGCTCGCAGACCCTGGTGCACAAGCAGTCTCCGAGCGTTGCCACGCGAAGTAAGGGCGTGTTCACGCAGGATCTCTTTCGGATGGTGCCCGAAGCAGCCACGCAGCTCTTCGCCGAGCTGGACGAACTGGTCGCACCCTGCGCCGAGTGGCGCAGCGTCGGGCCGGTGAAGACGGCAGAGGGCATCCGCACGATGGAGGCGGTCCACCGGTGGTCGGTGGTGCAGCGGGGCTTCGCCGGGGACGATGCCGCCATCCTGCGGGACTCGCTCAGCGCCCCCCGGGACGTGCAGACCGGGCAGGCGCTCGCCGACGATCCGTCGCCCATCCTGCTGGCGGTCGTCCGGGTCGGCGACAGCGTCTCGGTGCTCCGCCCCTGGACGGGGGGCACCGAGGCGGAACTCATGCAGCTCGCCGTGGAGGCCGCGGCCCGGATGTGTGCCGCCGCCAACCCGCCCTGCTGACCTCCGCCCGCGCGGCGAACGCCTGCCCGCGCGGCGAGGCCGGTCCGCGCGGCGAGGCCCGCCCGCGCGGCGAAGACCCGGTCCGCGCGGCGAGGCCCCGCTTGGCGGCCATGATCCGCACAACATCGGGATGTTGCTGCCTCACGCCGCCCTGAGGCAGCAACATCCCCGATGTTGCGGGGACCAGGCGCGGACAAGACGCAGGGCGGGCGGGCCAGGCAGCGCTCAGAGCGGGATGTTGCCGTGCTTCTTGGGCGGCAGGGTTTCCCGCTTGGTGCGCAGGACGCGCAGCGCCCGCACGATCTGCGTCCGCGTCTCGTGCGGAGCGATCACCGAGTCGATGTACCCGCGCTCGGCGGCCACGTACGGGTTGGCCAGGGTGTCCTCGTACTCGGCGACCTTCTCGGCCCGGACCGCCGCCGGGTCCTCGGCGCCGGCCAGCTCGGACCGGTAGAGGATGTTCACCGCGCCCTGTGCGCCCATGACCGCGATCTGAGCGGTCGGCCAGGCGAAGTTCAGGTCCGCGCCGAGGTGCTTGGAGCCCATCACGTCGTACGCCCCGCCGTACGCCTTGCGGGTGATCACGGTGACCTTGGGGACGGTCGCCTCGGCGTACGCGTAGATGAGCTTGGCGCCCCGGCGGATGATGCCGTCCCACTCCTGACCGGTGCCGGGCAGGAAGCCGGGCACGTCCACGAAGGTGAGCACCGGGATGTTGAACGCGTCGCAGGTGCGAACGAACCGGGCGGCCTTCTCCGAGGCGGCGATGTCCAGGGTGCCGGCGAAGTGCATCGGCTGGTTGGCCACCACACCGACCGGTCGCCCCTCGACCCGGCCGTAGCCGACCACGATGTTCTGCGCGTAGAGCGGCTGGACCTCCAGGAACTCCCCGTCGTCGAGGACGTGTTCGAGGACGGTGTGCATGTCGTACGGCTGGTTGGCCGAGTCCGGGATCAGGGTGTCCAACTCCCGGTCCTCGTCGCTGATCGCCAGCTCGGCGGGGGCGTCGACGACGACCGGCTCGTCGAGGTTGTTCGACGGCAGGTACGACAGCAGCGCCTTGACGTAGTCGACAGCGTCCTCCTCGTCGCTGGCGAGGTAGTGCGCGTTGCCGCTGCGGGAGTTGTGCGTACGCGCGCCGCCCAGCTCCTCCATGCCGACGTCCTCGCCGGTCACCGTCTTGATCACGTCCGGGCCGGTGATGAACATGTGCGAGGTCTTGTCGACCATCACGGTGAAGTCGGTGACCGCCGGGGAGTAGACCGCGCCGCCGGCACAGGGCCCCATCACCAGTGAGATCTGCGGGATGACGCCGGAGGCCCGCACGTTGCGGAAGAAGATCTCGCCGTAGAGGCCGAGCGAGACGACGCCCTCCTGGATGCGCGCGCCGCCGGAGTCGTTGATGCCGACCACCGGGCAGCCGATCTTCATGGCCAGGTCCATCACCTTGACGATCTTCTGACCGAAGACCTCGCCGAGCGAGCCACCGAAGACCGTGAAGTCCTGGGCGAAGACGCACACCTGCCGGCCGTCCACCGTGCCGTAGCCGGTGACCACGCCGTCGCCGTACGGGCGGTTCCGCTCCAGGCCGAAGGCCGTGGACCGGTGCCGGGCCAGTTCGTCGAGTTCGACGAAGGAGCCCTCGTCGAGGAGCATCTCGATCCGCTCGCGGGCGGTCTTCTTGCCGCGTGCATGCTGCTTCTCCACGGCGCGAGCCGACCCGGCGTGCACCGCCTCGTCGACCCGGCGCTCCAGGTCCGCCAGCTTGCCCGCGGTGCTGTGGATGTTGGTCCCGGTCTCGGTAGTCACCCAGGGAATATAACGATGGTTCAGGTGGGTGCCGCTGTGCAGTACGCCTCAGTGTCGCCCGGAGCACCGCCGTAGGCTGGCGGAATGTCGGGCTCCCCGTACACCGATCTGGACCGGCCGCCGCTGTCGGCGGCCCGGCTGCGCCGCGCGCTGATCGCCCCGAACGGGCCGTGGGCCCGGCTGGAGCTGCGTGCCGAGACCGGCTCCACAAACGCCGACGTGGCCGAGGCCGCCCGGGCCGACGAGCCCGAGGGTCTGGTGGTGGTCGCCGAGCGGCAGACCGCGGGGCGGGGCCGGCGCGGCCGGGTCTGGCAGTCGCCGGCGCGGGCCGGCATCGCGACGAGCGTGCTGCTGCGGCCCGGCGAGGCCGTGCCGGAGCGCGGCTGGCTGCCGGCGACACCCACCGGGTACGGGTGGCTGCCGTTGCTGGCCGGCGTGGCGCTGGTCGAGGCGGTGGGCCGGCTGGCCGAGCTGGAGGCCACCCTCAAGTGGCCGAACGACCTGCTGATCGACGACGCGAAGTGCGCGGGCGTGCTGGCCGAGGCGGTGCCCGGACGCGCACCGGACCAACCGCCGGCCATCGTGCTGGGCATCGGGCTCAACGTGACGCTGCGCGCCGACGAGCTGCCGGTGAATCCGACCGGGCTGGCGGCCACCTCGCTCCAGTTGGCCGGCGCGGTGGCCACCGATCGGGATCCGCTGCTGCGGGCGCTGCTGCGGGCGGTCGCCGACTGGTACGACCGTTGGCGTTCGGCGGGCGGCGACGCGGTGGCCAGCGGCCTGCGCGAGGCCTACCTGGCGGCCTGCGCGACGATCGGCCGTGAGGTTCGCGTCCTGCTCCCCGACGGCGACTCCCTGACCGGCACCGCCAACGGGGTGGACCCGGACGGCCAACTGATGGTCACCACGTCCAGCGGCGCCCGAACCCTGGCCGCCGGCGACGTCCTGCACCTCCGCTGAGGACAGGCAAGATCACGAAGAGCCGAGTGGGCCCGCGCGGCGGATGTCGTGGTGGGGCTTGGGGGGTTTACCGTCTGCGCGTCCAGAAAATCGCGTTGGAGGTTCCCGTGGCGTTTCCTGAAGACGTGCTCACCGAGGACGAGCACGTCGTGCTGCACCTGCACCCGCACTGGAAGGCGCTGATCCGGCCGATCGCGGTGCTGGTGCTGGCCATCGCCGCGGTGGTGGTCGGCGTGCTCCTGTTGCCCGAGAGCGGCGGCGGTTCGATCGTGCTGGCCGTGATCGGGGCGATCGCCCTGGTCGCGGTGCTCTGGCTCGGCCTGTGGCCGTTCCTGGTCTGGCGCACCACCCACTACCTGTTCACCAACGAGCGAGTCCTGCTCCAGCAGGGTGTGTTCTCCCGGGACCGGCGGGACCTCCCGCTCGCCCGGGTCAACGACCACTCGATGAACCAGCGTTTCGTCGAGCGCCTGCTCGGCTGCGGGACGCTCACCATCGAGTCGGCCGGTGAGCGCGGCCAGTCGGTGCTCGCCGACGTGCCGGACGTGGGCAAGGTGCAGACCACCCTGTACGAGCTGGTCGAGGCACAGCACGACAAGCACTCGCTGGGCGATGGCGAGATGCGCGGCATGCTCGCCGACATGCAGGACGGCAAGCCGCTGCGCGACACCACCACCTGAACCGGACGGTCGGGACCCGCCCCTGCCGCACTGTCGGGGGTGGGTCAGTCGGGTCGGTGGGCCTCGGGTGAGTCGCCGCTCTCCGTCGGGTCGCCGTCGGACGACCCGACGGTGGACGGGCCTGCTGCGGTCGGGCCACCGTCGGGCTGGTCGACTGCGGGCTGGTCCGCGTCGGTCGGGGCGGCTTCGGGGGTTTCGGCCTCGGCGGGGTCGGCCTCGACCGGTCGCACGGCGAACCAGCCACGGAAGCGGGTCCGCAGCACCTCCTGCTCGGGCCGGTCGTCCGGGCCGAGGCGCAGCATGGTGCCGGTGAGGCTCACGGTGCCGAGCCCGGGGCGGGCGGTCGACGGCCGGGCGCCCATCACGTCGACCCGGACCGCGAGCCGGTCGCCGGCCCGCACGGGCGCGAGCCAGCGCAGCTCCTCCAGGCCGGGGGACGCGTCCGCGGCGGCCCGGGACAGCAGGTGGTCGACGTACGCGCGCATGAAAAGGCTGACGGTGTAGAAGCCGCTGGCGATCAGACCGCCGTGTCGGCTCGCGGCGGCCAGGTCGGGGTCGACGTGGTACCACTGCGGGTCGAAGCGGCGGGCGAAGGCGACCATCTCGTCGGCGTCCACGGTGACCACGCCAAGGTCGACGGTGAGCCCCGGGACGAGATCCTCGAAGAACAGCTCGGCCGGTCGGCCCGTACCGGAGCGGGCGTCGGGCGTCGTCACCGGCGGGGCGCGCGGCGGGTGCCGACGTGCAGCTCCGCGGCGAGTTCCGCGTCCAGGTCGACGGCGGGGCTGACGCTCAGCCTCGGGGCGCGACCCTGAGTGGGTGCGCCGGTTGGGACGTCGAGGCGTTGCGCGGCCTCCGCCTCCTCCAGCTCGGACACGGATTCCGCCAACTCGGCGACCGGGTCCATCTCCGCCATGGTGTCCCACTCGTCGCGCGGGATGTCGTGCCAGGTGGAGTCGGGCTTCGCGGCCTCGTCCTCGGCCGGTGCGACGGGTTGGAAGACGAAGGTGCGGTATGACCAGAACCGGAACAGCGTGGCCAGCATGACGCCGACAGTCTTGGCCAGATTCAGCGCCAGCAGGCCGTGTACGCCCAGGCCGTACTTGGCCGCCGCAACGGCGCCCAGTTCAATGAGCAGGCCAGCGCCGTTGAAAAGGAAGAAAAGAAGGTATTCCCGGCGAAGCGCTGATTTCGGGCGATCGCGGTACGTCCAGTGCCGATTCATGAGGTACGACGTGATGGTGGCGACGATGGTCGCGATCACTGTCGCCTTCAACTGACCATTGACGAAAACGGTCAGTGCAAGGGCATTGAACACCGCGTAATTGATGACGGTGTTGATGCCGCCGACGATGCCGAACTTGAGCGCCTCGTGGATGAACTTCTGCCAGCGCTCAGGCAGCAGGCGGACAAGACGCATGCGAAACACCTTAGGGCAGTCGGTGCGGCCGGCGATCACCGGCCGAACGAGATGGGCGGCAGGTCACGCCCCGTGGTCACGGTCGGGATTCACCTGCGGAACGGTCGGGGTTCCCGCTTCGACGAAGACGAACCGCCGGTACGACCAGAACCGAAACAGCGTGGCGAACCCCGTGCCGACGATGTAGCTGGCGAGGTTGTCCGCCAGACGCGTCTGGAACACCGCCGGCCAGATGGCGCCGAGCCCGTAGCGGCTGAGCGCGAGGCAGGCCACAGTGATGCCGAGACCGACCGCGTTGAAGAAGAAGAAGAGCGCGTACTCGCGGGCCGCGTTGTTGCGCTGGCGGTGCCGCCAGGTCCAGAACCGGTTGCCCACGAAGGCGACGGACGCGGCGATCACTGTGGAGATCGTCTTCGCCGTCAGCTCTTCGACGCCGTGCTTGCTCGTCATGTAGTTGAAGAGCGCGAAGTCGATGAGGAAGGCGAAGCCGCCCACCGTGGCGAACTTGCTCATCTCGCGGATGAGGTGACCGAAGCGGTCAAGAAGCATGCCGACGAGACCCCGTCGGGTCTGCCGGGGACCCGGTTGTTCCCCGGTCATCGTGGCGGCCACGGAGGGAGCCTACCGGCTGCCGGCCAGTCGGAGGGGTAGCAACGGCAAGCGGGCGTGGTCTTCCGGAGGGGCCCAGCGGCCGTGTGCGTAACCACTGCACAGAGCGTAGCCAATTGGGAGGACTGAGCCGCCACGGAACGGGAATCCCCGCACCGGTCGGCGGGGCAGGTCCACGGCCCGACCGCAACAAGCGTCCGCCGGGGTGCACAACAAGATTTGCGTGAAACTGCGCGGGAAAGCGGGTATCAGCTCGTGATGCCGCAGCGAGGCCGTAGCTTGTGCAGTTCTTCACAACCTGTCCCACTGACTCGGAAGGCTGCCCGGTTTACGCTGAGGCCAATCCCAGGTTTCCACGAAGGCGACGCATCGCGCCGCCGAGTCTCGTGCATCCCATAGATCGGTCAGCGTCGACCACAAGGAGATGTGTCATGGTTGCTCCGGCTGTTGTGCGGGGTATTGATCAGGCCCCGACGTCCCATCCGAAACTGCTCGCCTGGGTCCGTGAGGTCGCGGAACTGACCACCCCCGACCGTGTCGTCTGGGTGGACGGGTCCGACGAGGAGTGGCGCCGCCTCACCGATGAGCTGGTCGAGGCCGGCACCCTGATCCGGCTCAACCCCGAGAAGAAGCCCAACTCGTTCTACGCCCGCACCGACCCGACGGACGTCGCCCGGGTCGAGGAGCGCACGTACATCTGTTCCGTCGACGAGGCGGACGCCGGCCCCACCAACAACTGGATGGCGCCGGCCGAGATGAAGCGGACGATGACGGATTTGTACCGGGGCTCCATGCGCGGTCGCACCATGTACGTCATCCCTTTCGTCATGGGCCCGGTCGAGGCCGAGTCCCCCATGTTCGGTGTCGAGATCACCGACAGCCCGTACGTGGTCGCCTCGATGCGCATCATGACGCGGATGGGCACCCGGGTCCTCGAGGCCATGGGTGACGACGCGGACTTCGTGCACGCGCTGCACTCGATCGGCGCCCCGCTCGCCCCGGGCCAGCAGGACGTCGCCTGGCCCTGCAACGACACCAAGTACATCTCGCACTTCCCGGAGAGCCGGGAGATCTGGTCGTACGGCTCGGGTTACGGCGGCAACTCGCTGCTGGGCAAGAAGTGCTACTCGCTGCGGATCGCCAGCGTGATGGGCCGGGACGAGGGCTGGCTCGCCGAGCACATGCTGATCCTCAAGATCACCAACCCGGAGGGTCGGGTCTACCACATCGCCGGCGCGTTCCCGTCTGCCTGCGGCAAGACCAACCTCGCCATGGTGGAGCCGACGATTCCGGGCTGGAAGGTCGAGACCATCGGCGACGACATCGCCTGGATGCGGTTCGGCCCGGACGGCCGCCTCTACGCGGTCAACCCCGAGTACGGCCTGTTCGGCGTCGCGCCCGGCACCGACTGGAAGACCAACGCCAATGCCATGCGCACCCTGGACCGGGGCAACTCCGTCTTCACCAACGTCGGCCTCACCGACGACGGCGACGTGTGGTGGGAGGGCATGGGCGAGCCGCCGGCGCACCTGATCGACTGGAAGGGCGACGACTGGACGCCGGAGAGCGACAGCCTGTCCTCGCACGCCAACAGCCGGTTCTGCACCCCGATCACCCAGTGCCCGATCCTTGCCGACGAGTACTTCGACCCGAACGGCGTGCCGATCGACGCGATCCTCTTCGGTGGCCGCCGCAAGGACACCGTCCCGCTGGTGACCGAGTCCCGCGACTGGGTGCACGGCGTCTACATGGGCGCCACTCTCTCGTCGGAGACGACCGCCGCCGCGTCCGGCGCCGTCGGCGTGGTCCGGCGGGACCCGATGGCGATGCTGCCGTTCATCGGCTACCACGCCGGTGACTACTTCCGGCACTGGATCGAGATGGGCAAGGGCGCCGACGGCGACGAGGCGAAGCTGCCGAAGATCTACTACGTCAACTGGTTCCGCAAGGACCCGGACGGCTCGTTCCTCTGGCCGGGCTTCGGGGAGAACTCCCGGGTGCTCAAGTGGGTCGTCGAGCGGATCGAGGGCACTGCCGGCGCGGTGGAGACCCCGGTCGGCATGGTCCCCGCGCCGGACGCCCTGGACGTCGAGGGCCTGGACATGACCCCGGAGGATGTTCGGATCGCGCTGAAGGTCGACCCCGACGAGTGGCGTAACGAGCTGCCGATGATCACCGAGTGGTTCGAGAAGTTCGGTGACAAGCTGCCCGGCGTGCTCTGGGCCGAGTTGGACGCGCTGCGCGCCCGCCTCGACGCCGTGCAGCCGCAGCGGTAGGTGTGAACGAGGCAGTTCGCGGGCAACATCGGATTTCATGAGGACGGCCGCCGAGACCCAGGTCCGGCGGCCGTCCGCCGTCCGGGTGCTCACCACCCTGCTGGCGACGACGGCGGCGGCCACCGTCGTGGTCGAGCTGCTCAACTGGTGGTACGCCCCGGAGCAGGGTTTCGGGCTGGCCGTACGGACCGGCTGGGCCATGCTGCGCTCGTTCGGCTTCCTGCTGCTGATCGGGCACGTGCGACGGGGTCGTACGGTGGCCCGCCCGTTCGGGTTGATCCTCGCTGTCACCACGATCTTCGCGGTCGGCCGGCTCATCGTGCCCCGGCAGGGGGTGCCGCCACTGCCCGGCCTGCTCGGCTTCGCCATTCTCACGGCGCTCTGCGTCGCGGTCGTCTGGTTGCTCTACCGCTCGTCGGCGTTGGCCGGGCACCTGGTCCGGCACCGTCCACGCCTCGTCATCGACTCCGACGGCATCTCCTGGCGGGAGACTCCTCCACGCCGACCCCAGGCCAGCGCCTGGTTGTTGACCAGCCGCGTGGCGGCCTTCACCTACAGCCCGCTGATGCTGGTGCCGGCCCTGGTGGCCGGAGGTTCCATCCTGGATGGTCGACTGACCGCGGTTCCGGCAGTCCTTTTCTGGTTCGGCTCCGGCATCACGGCCAGCTACGCGGTGCTGTTCTGCACCGCGTTCCTGATGCGGGGCAGGGACTGGGCGCGTGGCCTGCTGGTCGTCGTCACGGTCGCCGTACTCGCCGTGGATCTGCCGCTGTGCTGGTGGCTGCTGGGCGTGGACGGCCTGATCCGCGACGGCGCGCCCCTGCTGGCGGCGGCCGGCCTGGCCCTCTACGGCCTCCGCCGCGCCGCCAGCACCCCCGACGCCAACCCAGCCTGACCCCCCCGCCCCCCGCCCCCCGCGCCCCGCCCCGCCCCGTCCCGCCCCGCGCCCGCCCCGCTCACGTCGATCATGGAGTTGTGGTGCCTGGTGCGCACGGTTATGCCGCTTTTGTGACCCAGCACAACTCCATGATCGACGCCAGGGGGCCGGCCTTTGACGACTCGGGCTGGGGGCGCGTTACCGGGAGCGGGCCCGGTGGGCTGGCAGGGGGGAGGATGGCGGGGTGGCGTCGGTCACAACGGCCGGCGTGAGCGGCGCAGGTGGATGGTCGGGGCGGTGCGGGAGCAGTCGCGTCGGCCGGAGGGAGGCGCGCGGTGGGCGACGAGTTCGACGTGGTGGTGGTGGGGGCGGGGCCGGCCGGGGCGGCAGCCGCGTTGACGGCGCGACGGGCCGGTGCCAGCGTGCTGCTGCTGGACCGGGCCGACTTTCCCCGGGACAAGGCATGTGGTGACGGGATCGCCGCGCACTCGGTGGACGTGCTCGCCGAGCTGGGGGTGACCGATGCGGTGGCGGGTTACGCCCCGCTGCCGGCGTTACGCATGATCTCGCCGGGTGGCGGCGCGGTGGCCCGGGCGCTGCCCCGGCCCGCGTACACAGTGCCCCGGGAGGTCTTCGACGCGCGGCTGGTGGCGGCCGCGGTGGCCGCCGGCGCGCAGCTGCGCCGGCACACGGTGCGCCAGGTCGAGCCGCGCGCCGACCGGGTGGTGCTCGACGGGCAGGTGTCCGGCCGGGTCGTGATCGGGGCGGACGGCGCCGGCTCGGTGGTGCGTCGGGCGCTCGGCCACCCGCAGAACCCCGACCGGCATCTCGCGTTGGCCATCCGGGGGTACGCCCCGGCTCTGCCCGGCCCGTCCGAGCAGCTCATCGTCACCTCGAAGGCGCGCTGGCCGGCGTACGCCTGGTCGTTTCCGATCGGCGACGGACGGGCGAACGTCGGGTACGGGGAGGTCCTGCGCGGTGAGCCGCTGAACCGCGCGTACCTGCTGGACCGACTGGCCGCGCTGCTGCCCGGGACCGATCTGGCGACTGTGACCGCGTTGCGCGCCCATCACCTGCCGCTCTCCACGCACCGGCCGTCGCCGGGGCGAGGGCGCACCCTGCTGGCCGGGGACGCGCTGTCACTGATCAATCCGTTCACCGGGGAGGGGATCTTCTACGCGTTGCTCTCCGGCGCGCTCGCCGGGGCGGCGGCGGCCCGTTCGCCCGAGGGCGCGGCTGGCCGCTACGCCGACGGGTTGCGTCGCCGCCTCGGCACTCACCTGCGGCACAGTTCGGTCGCGGCCTGGCTGGCCCGGCGACGTCGGGTGGTGGACGCGGCGGTCCGGGCCGCCCGTCGGGACGACCGGGTCTTCTACGACGTGGTCGAGTTGGGACTGGGTGACGGACGCCTCACCGCTCGTACGCTCGCACTGATCGGCGCCGGTCTGGGCGGCGGGGATGGGGCTCCGAGGCAGTGAACCGGCTGAAGGGTCGCTACGCTGCTAGGTGATGACGCTGCGGAACCTTATCTACTCCGTGTACGAGCGCCGGCTCACGGCGAAGCTCGCGGGTAAGCCGGTGCCCCGGCATGTCGGGGTGATGTGCGACGGCAACCGCCGATGGGCGAGGGAGATGGGCTTCGTCGACCCGAACGACGGGCACCGGGTCGGCGCGGCGAAGATCAAGCATGTCCTCGGCTGGTGTGACCAGGCCGGCGTCGGGCACGTGACCCTCTACCTGCTGGCCACCGACAACCTGCGCCGTCCGGCCGCCGAGCTGGACCCGCTCCTCAAGATCATTGAGGATCTGGTGGTGGAGCTCTCCGAGGAGGGCAACCCCTGGCGGCTGCGCATCGTCGGGGCGCTCGACCTGCTGCCGGCGCAGACCGCGGCGGCGCTCAAGGGTGCCGAGGAGCGCACCCGCGAGCGCACCGGCGGCGCGGAGGTCAACATCGCGGTGGGCTACGGCGGTCGCCGGGAGATCACCGACGCGGTCCGTTCGCTGCTGCTGGAGCACGCCGCCACCGGCGGCACGCTGGAGGAGCTGGCTGAGGTGCTGGACGTCGAGCACATCGCCGAGCACCTCTACACCCGGGGCCAGCCCGACCCGGACCTGGTCATCCGCACCAGCGGCGAGCAGCGACTGTCCGGTTTCATGCTCTGGCAGTCCGCGCACTCGGAGTTCTACTTCTGCGAGCTCAACTGGCCCGATTTCCGGCACATCGACTTTCTGCGGGCCCTGCGCTCGTACGCCACCAGACAACGTCGCTACGGCGTCTGACCCGGCGGCGACGCCGTCGGTCGCAGCTCGGTCGGGTCAGGGCAGGTGGGTCAGTGCCTGGGTGAGGAAGTCGCCAAGGGCGGCCGGCGACTCGATGGTCAGGTCGGCGGCGTTGGCCACCTCGTGTCCGGTCTCCGGGTTGGCCACCGCCACGCAGACGCCGAGGAAGTCCGGGTCGGCGGCGGCACGAGCGCGCAGGGCGGCGAAGGCCTTGATGTCGGAGACGTCGTCGCCGAAGTACCAGGCGCCGGTGGCACCCTTGATCGCCTCGCCGATCACCATGCCCTTGTCCCGGTCGACCGGCGGCTTGAGCTCCAGCACCATCCGCCCGGCCTGCGAGCGCAACCCCAGCCGGTCGGCCTGCGCCTGCCCCCACTGCTGCACTGTCGCGCCGAGTTGCGGGGCGGTACGCCAGTGCAGCGCGACCGAGAGCCGCTTGTACTCCACGAGCGTGCCGGGCGGCAGCTCCGCCCGAGCCAGGTCGGCCAGCTCCGCCATGGTCGGCACCCAGGGCAGCGCGGCCGGTTCGGTGACTGTCTCCCCGCCGGAGTGGCTGTGCTCCAGCCCGTACAGGCCGTAGAGGTCCACGCCGGCGAGCCCGCCGAGCTGATCCCGAAGGAACTCGACGGGTCGGGCGGAGACGATCGCGACCCGCTGCACGACCGGGGCGAGCGCCTCGATCGCGGCCAGCGCCTTGGGAGCCGGGCGTACCGCGGTCGGATCGTCGTCGACGGGCGCGAGCGTGCCGTCGAAGTCGAAGAAGAGCACGGTCCCGGCCGCCCGGCTGGCGGTTATCCGCCAGGCCTGGTCGGCGTTCAACGGGGTTCTCGGCTGCTGATTGCCCAGATTCAACGGCGGCACGCGCGTCAGCGTACCCCGGCGATCCAGGCTCATTCCTGGCCGAGCGGACCCATTGAGCGGTAAGCGATCAGCGTTCGGCGGCTCCTCGTCCGCGCCGGCCGAACGGCACCACTGCCGCCTCCTGGCCATGGCTCAACAGGTAGCCCTCCACGAACCCGGTGTTGCGATCGCCGGTGTGGTTCTCGATCTCGTTGAGCCGGCCCACCAGGAACTCGGTGAGCGCGCTGATTCGGTTGTTCAGACGCTCGTGCAGCTCGGCGACGACGGCCAGAACGACCGCGGTGCCGGCGGTGATGAGCGCAAAGAGGTTGACGAGCAGCGGCAGCTGCCCGCCGTCGACCGCCAGGGTCACTGTGTTGCCGGTCGCCCACAGTGTCACCGACACCGTTGCGACCACGACTGCCAACCACTTCAGGGTCATGGACAGACCCCTCCTTCTGTCCCGCAGGGCTGGGTTCGGCCTTGTCCCGTCCCCCCGCCGATGACGAGCCCAAGCAGTACGAATAGGGACGCTAGCGTGCCCGTTCCAGCCCCGGAGGCAAACGAATGAACCTGACCAGGCGTTCTTTCGCTATCTGAGGAACTAGCCTGCCTGATTGCCCCTTTTTCGGACATCGACCGGCAGCGTTGGGCGGTATGCGAGATATCTGATGGTTTCGCGGATGTGGAACTTCTCCGCGTCCGACACCTGTGGATCGACCAGACGGCGCAGCAGCGCCTCCACGTCGGGGTCCATCGGAGGGGCGGCCTGGCCGGTGCGAGGGCCGGCTGCGGCGCGGTCCCAGCCGAGTGCGGCGAAGGCGGCGGCAGGGTTCAACCCCAGGCCCTCGCAGAAGGCGACCACCCGCTCGGCCTCTGGATCGCTGGCCCAGTCGCCCCGGACCCAGCGGTTGATGGTCTGCCGGGAGACGCCGGTGCGCCGGGACACCTCGGTGCCGCTCCAGGCTCGGGTCGCCCGGGCCTCGTCCAGAGCCCGTCGGACGAAGGTGGCGAAGGCGATCTTCCGCGCATTGGCCGTCTCGGTCACTCCGTGACGGTACGGCCAGCCGGCCGCGGGTGCGTGCCCCGGCTCGCCACTGTCACGCAGACGTGACGATGCCTTCGGATTTCCGGTAAACGAGTCGGTGCCACTGTTGAGGGGTGTCACGCGGGCAGAATAGATGAACGTAGTGGCAAACGTAAGCGGACGAAAAGCTGATACTGTCACGTCCATGGGACAATCTACGGTGTGTCACGTGCATGAGACGATTGGTGCTCACATGCGTCACGCCCCCGGTGCCAGGGGGTCGTGGTGACCGAGCTCGCCACCCGCGCCCAGGCCTTCGGGCTGATCGCCGAGGGGGTCGCCGCGGGGCTGACCGCCCCCTGGCGCCTCTACCTGGCCCGAGGCTGCCGCTACCTGTCGCTGAGCGTCGGTGATCGTGCCGAGTGGAACGCCTGGCGTACCCATCTCGGCTGCCCGGAGCTGAGCGTCCGGGTCTACGACGCCGGCGGCGAGATCCGCCGGTCCTCGGTGGCCGAAGTCGTGCTGGACGGCTGCCGGATCAGCGTCGAGCTGGTCGAGGAGGTCAGCACCGACGACCTCGACCGGCTGCTCGTCGCCGACCCCACCACGATCGAGCCGGAGGAGCGATGACCTGGCGTCCCGGCTGGGCCGGAGCTGCCCGATGAGCCCGTTTCTCGCGGTGTTCCTCGTCCTGGTGCTCGGTGCCACCAGTTACGCGGCCGGCCGGCTGCACGGGCAGCTCAGCTACCGCATCGGCTACCGCTTCGGTTACCGGCAGGGCTACTTCGACGGTGACCGGGGCGCCTGGAACCGGCGTCGTCGGGACGCCCAGGCGGCGATCGCCTCGGCCCTGTCGGTCTCGCCCGCGGGCGTGGTCCGCTCCGCCGGTGCTGTCGAACGCCCCGGCACCACGTACACCGGTTCGTCCTTCAGCGCGCCGGCCGCCCCGATCACCGGGCGGCACCCGACCGGCACGCTCGTCCGACGTACCGGTTGAGGTCGATCGGCGGGGATACCCCGCCGACCGGCGCCACGAACGCGGTGCGTCGTCCGCGGCGGACACGCACCGTCGGGGCCACGTCAGACCGGTGACGGTGGCCCCACCGGCCGGGATGCGCGCAGGGGGCATGCATCCCGGCCGGTTCCGCCGCGCCCGCGACACTGCCTTCCGGCTGGTGCGGGCGTCGACGGAGCGCTGTTCACGAGCGCGTCCTGGGAGATCCACGTTCGGCCTCTAGCCGGGAAGGTCCGGCGGGGCTAGCGTCTAGGCATGGCACGGGGTTCTCCCGAGCCAGCCGGTCCGCCCGGATCTGCGACCTCGCGCATGGGGTTCCGCATCCGACCCCGTGTCCCCGGGCACCGGAGGAGGCGGAACACGGGTGGCGGGTGCCCATCCGTCGGAGCAGGCCTGTGACGACTCGCCGTACCATCGCCGGTGCCGACCAGACCCCGGCCGCGACTGCCACGCCCCGCCGAGCCACCAGGAGCCGCCGTTCGGCGGCCGCCGCGCCGGCCGACCCCAAGGAGCCACGACCAGCCGGCCAGGCCTTTGTCCTGGACACGTCGGTGCTTCTCTCCGATCCGGCGGCGTTCCACCGGTTCGCGGAGCACGAGGTGGTGCTACCTCTGGTGGTCATCACCGAGCTGGAAGGCAAGCGGCACCATCCGGAGCTGGGCTGGTTCGCCCGGCAGTCGCTGCGGATGCTCGACGACCTGCGGGTTCGGCACGGCCGACTCGACCGCCCGGTGCCCGCCAACGACGTCGGCGGCACCCTGCGGGTGGAGCTCAACCACACCGACGACGGCGTCCTGCCGCCCGGGTTCCGCACCGAGAGCAATGACGCCCGGATCCTCTCCGTCGCGCTCAACCTCGCCGCCGAGGGGCGGGAGGTGACCCTGGTCAGCAAGGACATGCCGTTGCGGGTCAAGGCGGCGTCGGTGGGTCTGCGTGCCGACGAGTACCGCCACGGCCAGGCCAGCGACCCGACCTGGACCGGCATGTCGGAGATGGAGTTGAGCGAGGAGCAGATCGGCCAGCTGTACGCCGGCGAGACGCTCGACCTCGACGAGGCGGCCGGGCTGCCCTGTCACACCGGTCTGGTGCTGCACTCCGGGCGTGGGTCCGCGCTCGGTCGGGTGCTGCCGGACAAGTCGGTGCGTCTGGTCCGGGGCGACCGGGAGGCGTTCGGGCTGCACGGCCGCTCGGCCGAGCAGCGGATCGCTCTCGACCTGCTGCTGGACGAGTCGATCGGGATCGTCTCGCTGGGTGGCCGGGCCGGCACCGGCAAGTCGGCGCTGGCGCTCTGCGCCGGGCTGGAGGCGGTGATGGAGCGCCGCCGGCACAAGAAGGTGATCGTGTTCCGCCCGCTGTACGCCGTCGGTGGCCAGGAGTTGGGTTACCTGCCGGGCTCGGAGTCGGAGAAGATGTCGCCGTGGGCCCAGGCGGTCTTCGACACGCTCGGCGCTGTGGTGCACGAGAACGTGCTGGAGGAGGTCACCTCACGGGGCATCCTGGAGGTGCTGCCGCTGACCCACATCCGCGGGCGCAGCCTGCACGACGCCTACGTGATCGTGGACGAGGCCCAGTCGCTGGAGCGCGGGGTGCTGTTGACAGTGCTGTCCCGGATCGGGCAGGGCTCCCGGGTGGTGCTCACCCACGACGTGGCCCAGCGAGACAATCTGCGGGTCGGCCGGCACGACGGGGTGACGGCTGTCATCGAAGCGCTCAAGGGCCATCCGCTCTTCGCGCACGTCACCCTCAGCCGTTCGGAGCGGTCGCCGATCGCCGCCATGGTCACGGACCTCCTGGAGGACATCCCGATCTGACGGGGCTTATGTGGGCTTTTGTCCACCTTATTGATGTGGCGCAGATCACAAACGGCCAGGTTGGTTTCCCATCAGCCTCACTGTGCGCAATCGTGTCCACGAGCGTCCATGCACCACCGGGATCGTTGGCGATCGTTCGTCCCGAGAGGGACGGCATCGGCGAAGGTCGGTGCGTCGGCGCGACCGGCAACCGGTCGGGGCGCTCGTGGCACGGCTGACGGCCACCTGTGGTCTGCGCCGCGCCACGTCCTTGCTCCCGACGAAGGGACCACTTCGTGAGTCGGCTGTGGAGCCGGTTGGGCGCCCGTACGGCTGCTGTAGCGCTGCTCTCCGTGGGCGTTGCCGGTGGCTTCTACCTGGGCGAAGACCGGGAAACCCAGCAACAGGGTCTGACCGAGCAGGTCAGTCTCGAGGTCGACCGGGCCGACCTCGCGTACCAGCGCGAGCGGCAGGCCGCCCACCAGGTGCAGTTCTCCAAGCAGCGGGCCGCCGAGTACCAGGCCAAGCTGCGGGCGAAGGAGGCCGCCAAGGAAGCCGCCGAGCGGGCCAGCAAGGCCAAAGCCGCAGCGGCGTCCCGTAAGCGCGAGCGCGCCGCCTCCAACGCGCCCGCCAAGCCGTACGACGGGCCGATCCCGGCGTCCTGCGCCGAATACAGCGGCAACCGCAAGGTCGGCTGTGCCCTGATGATCGACAAGGGCTTCGGCATCGCGGAGTTCCCCTGTCTGGAGAAGCTCTGGACCAAGGAGAGCGGCTGGAACCACAAGGCCAGCAACTCCTCGTCCGGTGCATACGGCATTCCACAGTCTCTGCCGGGCAGCAAGATGGGCTCCGTCGCGTCCGACTGGCGCACCAACCCGGCCACCCAGATCATCTGGGGGCTGGGCTACATCAAGGGCAGGTACAAGTCCCCCTGTGGCGCCTGGACCTACTTCCAGAACAACGGGCACTACTGACGGCTCTCGAAGGCGGGGCGGGTGGCTCTCCACCCGCCCCGTCTTCGCGTACTCCGGACGGGACGTGAGTGGCGGTCGGCCGCTTTTGCTGATAGCAGTTGTGGAGTGACCCTGCACCCGTCAAGCGGCGACCCCTACCGGTTCGGCACCGAGGCGTTCTACGCCGCGCTCGGGCGGGCGTTCGTCGCCATGTGCGCGGTGGTCCCGTTCCTCTTCCTCATCGAGGCCGTCGACCAGGGGCTCGCGTTCGGCCTGGACGCCACCGCCGGCATCATTCCGCAGCGCATCGACGGGCTGGACGGGGTCTTCTTCTCCCCGTTCCTGCACCACGGCTTCGACCACCTCTACAGCAACAGCATTCCGCTGATCCTGCTGGGCACCTTCGTCCTCGCCGCCGGCGCCCGCCGGTTCCTCTGGTCGACACTGGTCATCATCCTGGTCAGCGGGCTCGGCGTGTGGTTCACCGGCTCACCCAACTCGGTGGTCGTCGGCGCCAGTGGCGTCATCTTCGGCTACCTGGGCATCCTGCTCACCCGGGGCATCGTCGAGCGCAGCTGGTGGAACTTCGCTGTCTTCCTCCTGGTCGGTCTGCTCTACGGCTGGCAGTTGGTCGGCATCCTCCCCACCGACGAGCGGATCTCCTGGCAGGGGCACCTGTTCGGTCTGCTCGGCGGGGTGGTGGCGGCGATCCTGTTCCGTCGGCGGCGACCCGCAGTGGACGGTCCGGACTACTCGGGCTCCACCCTCAGCCTGCCCTGAGGCGATTCTCCGGCGCGCCTCTGGGACGTGCTTGCCCGACCGTCGCCGCCCGCTTACGGTCGAGATCAGCACGCGTTGATCCGTGAGCGGAAAGCGACGGTACGCCATGCGCGAGGTCGATGTCGCCGTGATCGGGGCCGGTCCGGCCGGTCTCTTCGCCGCGTACTACGCCGGGTTCCGGGGGCTGTCGGTGGCGGTGATCGACGCGTTGCCCGAGCCGGGCGGTCAGGTCACGGCCATGTACCCGGAGAAGCTGATCCTCGACGTCGCTGGCTTTCCCGCGGTCAAGGGCCGCGACCTGGTGGCCAACCTGGTGGCCCAGGCAGCCCCGTTCGGCCCGCAGTACCTGCTCGGCACCCGGGCGGAGAAGCTCGCGTACGCCGACGGTCGCCCGGTGCTCGGCCTGGCCGGTGGCGAGCAGTTCGCGTGCGGCGCGATAGTGGTCACCGGCGGGCTCGGCAGCTTCAGCCCTCGGCCGTTGCCGTGCGCCGACGGCGCCCCCGGCTCGGGGATCGTCTACTTCGTGACCGAGCCGACCGAGCTGACCGATCGGGACGTGCTGATCGTCGGTGGCGGAGACTCCGCCTTCGACTGGGCGCTGGCGCTGCAACCACTGGCCCGGTCGGTGACCCTGGTGCACCGCCGGGAGAAGTTCCGGGCCCACGCCTCGACAGTCGCCCGGGTGCTCTCCCTGCCGGTGCGGGTGGTGGTCAACGCCGAGGTCACCAGGCTGCTCGGGGACGGCACAGTGACCGGTGCCGAGGTGACAGTGCGCGGCGGCGCGACCGAGACGTTGCCGGTGGACATCGTGGTGGCAGCCCTCGGCTTCACCGCCGACCTGGGCCCCCTCGCCGAGTGGGGGCTACGGCTGGACCGCCGGCACATCCTGGTCGACAGCGCGATGGCCACCAACCTGCCCCGGGTCTTCGCGGCGGGTGACATCACCGAATATCCGGGCAAGGTCCGGCTGATCGCCACCGGCTTCGGTGAGGCGGCGACGGCGGTCAACAACGCGGCCGTGGCCATCGACCCGAGCGCACACCTCTTCCCCGGGCACTCCTCCGACGCCGGCTGAGCGTCGGTATCGGACCCAGACCGACCTGAGTCCGGATCGAGATGGGTCGACCGGATCCTGAGTGGATGACGGGTTCCGAGGCACGGCAGGACGGCGCACCCACCACGCTGTCCTGGCTCTGCCACCCCGCCACAATGTTCGCGCTGGTCCTGCTGCTGGTCAACGACCATGTGCTGAAGGCGGCCTTCCCCGGCCTGGTGACCGGCAAGCTGAGCGACGTCGCCGGCCTGGTGCTCGCCCCACCTCTGGTCGCGGTGCTGCTGACCCTCCTGGTGCCACGGCTGCCGTCCCGGGCCGCCGCGCTGGCCGGCCTGGTCGCGGTGGGCGCCGGGTTCGCGGTCGTCAAATCCAGCGGGTACGCCGCCGAACTCGCCTCCTCCGCCTGGACCGTGCTGGCCGGGCCGTCGCTGGTCCGGGCCGACTGGACCGACCTGCTCACCCTGCCGGCGCTCGGCCTGGCCTGGTGGAGTTGGACGCGGTCACGTCGCCGCCCGGTGCGCCAACGGACCGCCCGGCTGGTCCGGCTGCTCGTGGTGCTGCCACCGGCGGTGCTGGCGGTGGCAGCGACCAGTGCGGTCACCTACCCCTACGCCGTGGGCACCGCCCTGGTCGACGGTCACCCGGCGGTCTCGTTCGGCTCCGGGTACAGCAGCCAGGACTGGCCGGCAAGCCCCGCTGACGGTCAGTGGTCGGTCAGCGAGGACGGTGGGACCACCTGGCGGCTCGCCGAACCCGCCGAGCAGGGGCGGCTGGTCCGGCGAGACGTCGGGCAGCGGCAGGCGTGCGTACCCACCGAGCCGCAGCGGTGTTACCGCACGGTCGCCGGTCACCTCCGGGTGGAGCAGAGTGACGACGCCGGCGTCACCTGGCGGGTGGCCTGGGAGGTGTCGGACGCGCGCCGTGAGGCGCTGGCCCGACGCTCGTTCAACCCGGGTGACATCGGCCGGCACTTCGCCTCCCGCGACCTGATCGTCTATCCCACCGACGGCGGCGGCCACGAGGTGCTGGTGGCCAACGGTCGGGACGGCATCCTGCACCGAGGGTCGGACGGCGGGTGGCGACGGAGCGGCTTCCTCGACCAGCGGGATCGAGCGGAGCCCCGCTGGGAAGATCCGCCCCCGTTGGACGGCGGCGGACCCGGGGACCGCGAGACGGACCTGCTGCTCGCCGTCGTGCTCGCCCTCACCCTCGGCTGCACGGTCACCGTGCTCGCCGGCCACCTGGCCATCCGCCACGGCGGAGGTCCGCGCTGGTGGGGGATCGCCGGCAGCGCGTCGATGCTGGTCGCGGGGATCGTGTTGGCCGTGGGGTGGGAGCGCGACGATGACAGCGGGACGTCCATGGCCCTGCTGTTCGTCGTCCTGCCCGTGGGTGTCCTGACGGCGACGGCCCTGATCGTCCGAGCTTCCTACCAGGGTGCGCTGCCACGGTGGATCCGATGGGTCCTGACCGGGTTCCTGCTCACCGCGCTCCTGTCCGGGCTGCCGCTCATCGGTTGGCTGTACGGCACCCCGGCGCAGACCCGGTTCGCGGTCGCGCTCGCCCTCCTGGCCACGGTGCCGGGTGTGCTGTTGGCCGTCCGGATCGCCCGGCTGGTCGACCCGGCCCGAGGGTTCGAGCGTCGGTACCCGCCGCGCCCGCCGTACGGGCCCTATCCGGCGTACCCGGCCTATCCGCCCCACCTGCCGCCTCGGGCGGCTGTGCCTGACCCGCCCTACCCGTCGCCGCCACCGCATTGAGCGTTCGGTGGGCGGGTGGTCAGCGGCGTGCGGGTGGCGCCAGCGCGGCGATCAGCACCGCCACCATGGTCAGCGCCGCCCCGAGAAGGGTGTTCACACCGGGGTTCGAGGCCGCCGTGGGAAGGACCAGGTCCAGCAGGACGGCGCCCACGATCTGCCCGGCGATGGTGGCCAGGCCGAGCAGCAGCACACCGGTGAAGCGCACGATCGCGGCGGCGATCGCGATGAAGACGATGCCGATCGGGCCGCCCAGGTAGAGCCACGGCTCGGTCGGCAGGTGGCCGCCGGGCCAGCCGCGTACGGCGATGTCGATCGCGAACGCGACGAGCAGGGTGACAGTGCCGACGGCGAAGTTGACGAGCGTGGCGGTCAACGCGCTGTCGGCCGCCGCCCGGACCCGGCCGTTGACGGCCTGCTGCCAGGCGATGCCCACCCCGGCGAGCAGCGGCAGCAGGGCCAGCGTCAACGCGCCCGGGTCGCCGAGTCGGTCGCCGACCGCCAGGCCGACCGCCAGCACCGTGAGCACCGCGCCGGCCAGCCGCTGCCGGGTGACCGGCTGCCGGCCTGTCGGCCCGATCCCGGCCCGGTCCACGGCGAGGCTGCTGCCGGTCTGGCCGGCGACCACCGCCACTGTGAAGACCGCCACGCCCAACGTGCCGATGGTGAGTCCCTGGGTGGCCACCAGGAACGCCCCGCACATTCCACCGAGGCACTGCCACGGCCGTAGCGTGCCCGTCCGCAGGGCCTTCCGCGTCGCGACCAACCCTCGCCGGCCACCGGGGGTCGCGGGCACCAGCACCAGCAGCACCAGCAGGCCGATGCCGAACGAGACGACAGCGGCGGCGAAACCGTCGTCGAGGCGTACCCCCAGCTCGCCGTTGATGCGCGACTGCACCGCCACAGCGACCCCGGAGGCCGACGCCAGCGCGACGCCGGTGATCCGGCGGGCGGCCGACAGGGTCTGCGGGGTCGCCGTGTCGGCGGCTGTCACTCCTGCTCGGCCAGCGGACGACCATCGAAGTCGACCGCCGAGTAGAGCGCCAGCTTCTCCAGCCGGTGGTACGAGTCGATCACCCGGATGGTGCCGCTCTTCGAGCGCATCACGATCGACTGGGTGTACGCGCCGCCAGCCCGGTAACGCACCCCGCGCAGCAGGTCGCCGGAGGTGACCCCGGTCGCCACGAAGAAGCAGTTGTCGCCGGTGACCAGATCGTCGGTGCCCAGCACCCGGTCGAGGTCGTGCCCGGCGGCGATCGCCTTCTCCCGCTCCTGCTCGTCGCGCGGCCAGAGCTTGGCCTGCATCGCACCGCCCATGCACTTCAGCGCGCACGCGGAGATGATGCCCTCTGGCGTGCCGCCGATGCCCATCAGCACGTCGACGTCCGACTCGCCCCGGGCCGCCGCGATGGAGCCCGCGATGTCGCCGTCGGAGATGAACCGGATCCCCGCACCGGTCCGGCGGATCTGCGCGACGAGGTCGTCGTGGCGGCTCCGGTCCAGTACGCAGACGGTCACCTCGGAGATGTCGGTGCCCTTGACCTTGGCGATCCGGCGCAGGTTCTCCGCCACACCGGCGTTGATGTCGATTACGTCGGCGTACGCCGGCCCGACGGCGAGCTTCTCCATGTAGAACACGGCGCTGGGGTCGAACATCGCACCCCGCTCGGAGACGGCGAGCACCGCCACCGCGTTCGGCATGCCCTTGCTCATCAGGGTGGTGCCGTCCACCGGGTCGACGGCGACGTCCACCTCCGGGCCCGTGCCGTCGCCGACCTGTTCGCCGTTGAAGAGCATCGGGGCGTTGTCCTTCTCGCCCTCGCCGATCACCACCACACCGCGCATCTGGATCGAGTTGATCAGCTTGCGCATCGCGTCGACAGCGGCCCCGTCGCCGCCCTCCTTGTCGCCCCGACCGACCCACCGGCCGGCGGCCATCGCCGCGGCCTCGGTGACCCGGACCAGGTCGAGGGCAAGGTTTCGGTCGAGATCCTGTGGGATCCGCGTCCTGGTGTTCGTCATGACGGCTACTCCTCCTCGCGACGGTGCGGGGACGACCGGCGGCGGGGAGGCCCCCACTGCCGGCTTTGTCGCTGATCCTCACACGATGGCCGACAGGGCGTCGGCGCGGGGCGGTGATGGCCCGGATACCGCCGGTCGGGCGGCTGCGAAGATAGCGGGGTGGAACCCGCACAGCCAGCCGACCGCGTACCCGCCGACCGCACGCCGCCCGACGGTCAGCCGCCGGCCGCCGTCCCCGCCGACCGCGGTGGTGAGCCCGCCGCGACCGATCCGACCCCACCGCCGCCGGCGGCGTCCGGCAAGTCCGAGCGGTCGCCGAAGGACATGGCGATCTCGCTGCTGGTGCTGCTCGTCCCGATCGCGCTGCTGCTGGCGTTCTACCGGGGATTCCTCGGCGGCGACCAGGCCACCACAGTCGATCCGGCACCCGCCATCGAGCAGGCCCGCTCGGCGAACGTCTTTCCGGTGAGTCAGCCGCAGGGGCTCGGCTCCGACTGGACGACGGTCAGCGCCCGCTACCAGACCGTCGAGGGCGGTGCGAACCTGCGCCTCGGCTACCTCACCCCGGAGGGGCGGGGCGTCCAACTGCTGCAGAGCAGCGTCCCGGCGGACCGTCTGCTCCCCGCCGAGCTGACCAGTCAGAGCCAGCCGCAGGGCCCCACCGAGCTGGCCGGGCGCACCTGGCAGCTCTACACGGCCCGGGGAAACCAGCAGGCGCTGGTCCTGCTGGAACCGACCCGCACGGTGATCATCGTGGGCGACGCCCGGGACAACGAACTCCGCGAACTGGCCAGCTCGCTGCGCTGACCGGACCCGGTGGTCGCTGACCCCGCTGGCACCAAATCTGGGCAACCGGGCCGAAGAGTGATTGTCCGACGTGTCGACAGGGAACAAGGAGGGGGTGATCCGGGCGCGCTGCTCGGCCCGGATCGCGCGACGCAGCCGACGGTGCTGCTGCGTCGCCGGAGTTTCCGGCGCCGTCCAGGTCGTCGGGTGACCCCCTTGGGAGACACGTATGACTGTTCGACGACTCGGCGCCGGCCTGGTAGCCGCCGCTCTGATCACGCCCGCACTGGCCGCCTGCGCCAGCGGAACCGGCACCACCGGATCGACGCCGTCCCCGACGGTGAGCGCGTCCGGCACGGCGAGCCCGTCCGGAGCCCCGGTGGCGGGCGACGCCAAGCAGGCCCTGCTCGACTCCACCAAGGAGATCAGCAACGGGAACTTCCGGTTCACCCTGGCCGGCGCCAGCTCGACGGCGGAAGGGCTGGTGCACCAGCCGAGCCAGAGCGCGGCGATGAAGATCTCGATCGGTGGCCCCTCGTCCGACCTGGCGATGAAGCTCGACGTGGTCCACTACAAGCCGGACAGCTGGGTCAAGCTGGAGCTGACCGGCCCCACCGCCGACAGCCTGCCCGCCATCAAGCAGCTCAACCTCGGCAAGTACCAGCACCTCGACCAGAACCGGATCAAGGGCAACCGCAACCTCGGCTTCGACTTCGAGAAGGTCGACCCTGCCGGTAGCGCGGTGCTCACCCAGGGCATCACCGAGGTCCGCAGCACCGGCACCGGCGCGTACGCCGGCACCATCGACGTCACCAAGGCCGCCGAGGCGGGCTCGCTGAACGCCGCCACGATCGCCGCGCTGGGCACCCAGGCGAAGACCGTCCCGTTCACCGCGAAGGTGGACCCGCAGGGCCGGCTCAGCGAGCTGGTGCTGCAGTTGCCGGCCGCCGGGCAGACTGCCGCCCAGGAGATCAAGATGACCTACTCCGACTACGGTGCCGCCACCGCAGCGCAGAAGCCGCCGGCGGCCCAGGTCGTCGAGGCGCCGGCCGAGCTGTACAGCCTGTTCAACTGACGTACCCGGGTGGGGCGGCTTCGGCTGCCCCACCCTCGGTTGGTCAGGAAGCGGGCTCCTGCCGGGCGGCGTCGATCCGCGCCCGCGCACCATCCAGCCAGCGTTGACAGATCACCGCCAGCGCCTCACCGCGCTCCCAGAGCGCCAGCGACTCCTCCAGGGACGTGCCGCCGGCCTCCAGCCGCTCCACCACCGAGGCCAGCTCGGCGCGGGCCTGCTCGTAACTGAGCCGTTGGTCCGGCCCGGCCTTCGTGTCGTCAGTCATCGCGTTCATCTCAGCACACCACTCCCCACCGCGCCGCGTCGCCACTCAGCCATCGACGGTGGCGGCCAGCTCACCGTCGGCCAGTCGTACCCGCAGCGGGTCGCCCTTGCCGACCTCCGCCGCCGCGCGGACCACGTGGCCGTCCGCGCGCTGCACGATCGCGTACCCCCGGTCGAGGGTGGCGGCGGGGGAGAGGGCGCGCAACCGCGCGAGGGTGTGCCGCAGGTCATCCTCGGCGGCGGCGAGCCGGTGCTCCAGGCAGCGGCCGGCCCGCTGACGCAACGCGGTCAGCTCGGTCGCCCGATGCTCCACCATCACCTGGGGTCGGGCCAGCACCGGCCGGGAACGCAGCCCGTCGAGCCGGTGCGTCTCCCGGTCGACCAGGTTGCGCACCGCCCGTTCGAGACGGTGTCGGGCCTGCCCGATGAGGCGTACCTCCTCGGTGAGGTCGGGGACGACCCGCTTCGCCGCGTCGGTCGGGGTGGAGGCGCGGACGTCGGCGACGTAGTCGATCAGTGGCGCGTCCGCCTCGTGGCCGATCGCGCTGACCACCGGGGTACGACAGCCGAACACCGCCCGGCAGAGCGCCTCGTCGGAGAAGGGCAGCAGGTCCTCGATGCCGCCGCCACCCCGGGCGATGATGATCACGTCGATGCTCGGGTCGGCGTCCAGCACCTTGAGCGCGTCGATGATCTGTGGCACCGCGGACGGGCCCTGCACGGCCACGTTGACCGTCCGGAACTCCACCGCCGGCCAGCGCCGACGGGCATTGGTCAGGACGTCCCGCTCCGCCGCCGACGCGCGACCGGTGATGAGCCCGATCCGGCCGGGCAGGAACGGCAGTCGACGCTTGCGGGCGCGGTCGAACAGCCCTTCGGCGGCGAGCAGTTTCTTGAGTTTCTCCAGTCGGGCCAGCAGCTCCCCGAGCCCCACCTGGCGAATCTCGTCGGCCCGCAGGCTCAGCGTGCCCCGGGCGGCGTAGAACTCCGGCTTGGCGTGCAGCACCACACGGGCGCCCTCACGGAGCTCCGGCGCACCGGCGTCCAGGACGTCCCGGTTGGTGGTGACGGTCAGGCTCAGGTCGGCCGACGGGTCACGCAGGGTGAGGAAGACAGTGCTGGCTCCGGGGCGGCGGCTGATCTGCGCCACCTGCCCGTCCACCCACACCCAGCCCAGCTTGGCGATCCAGGCCCCCACCTTCTGGCTGACCACCCGTACCGGCCAAGGCTCCTCAGCGCTACTACCCCCGCCGCCCCCGCCGCTACCCACCCGCCCACCCTCGCTCACCCGCCCACCCTACGGACCACCCCCACCTGGCCCGTCGATCATGAAGTTATTGCCCTCCGTGCCGGCGTGTCGCGGCAATAACTTCATGATCAACGCGGCGAGTGGTGGGTTGCGGGGCGGTGGCGGGTGGAGGGGTGGCACGTACGATGGGGTGGTGACTGAGGCTCAGGCGACTCACCGGACCGGCAAGCGCGTGCTCCTGGCCAAGCCCCGCGGCTACTGCGCGGGTGTCGACCGCGCGGTGCAGACCGTGGAGGAGGCGCTGAAGCTCTACGGCGCCCCGATCTACGTGCGCAAGCAGATCGTGCACAACAAGCACGTGGTGCGGACCCTGGAGGCCCAGGGCGCGATCTTCGTGGAAGAGAACGAGGAGGTGCCCGAGGGCGCCACCGTCATCTTCTCCGCGCACGGTGTGGCGCCGGAGGTCTACGAGCAGGCCAAGGCGCGTTCGCTGAAGGCGATCGACGCGACCTGTCCGCTGGTCACCAAGGTGCACCACGAGGCGCGGCGCTTCGCGGCCGAGGACTACGACATCCTGCTCATCGGCCACGAGGGGCACGAAGAGGTCATCGGCACCGCCGGTGAGGCTCCCGCGCACATCCAGCTGGTGGACGGCCCGGACGGCGCCGACAAGATCACCGTACGTGATCCGGAGAAGGTGGTCTGGCTCTCCCAGACCACGCTCTCGGTCGACGAGACGCTGGAGACGGTGGCCCGGCTCAAGCAGCGGCTGCCGCTGTTGCAGTCCCCGCCCAGCGACGACATCTGCTACGCCACCTCCAACCGGCAGCACGTGGTCAAGGAGATCGCCGCCGACTGTGACGTGGTGATCGTGGTCGGCTCGACGAACTCCTCCAACTCGGTCCGCCTGGTCGAGGTCGCCCTGGACGCCGGCGCCCGCGCCGGTCACCTGGTCGACTTCGCGCACGAGATCGACGACGCCTGGCTGGAGGGGGCCACCACGGTCGGCCTGACCTCGGGTGCGAGCGTCCCGGACGACCTGGTCCAGGAGGTGCTGGTCCACCTCGCCGCCCGCGGCTTCGCCGACGTCGAAGAGATCACCACCGCCAACGAGCGGCTCACGTTCTCGCTTCCGCAGGAGCTGAGGCGGGACATGAAGGCCGCCGCGGCGCGCGGCTGAGGCGTGGGAACGAACCCGGGTCGGCGTACGTCAGATTCGGCATGAGGACTCTTCGGCTCGCCGTTCCCGCGCTGGCCGTCTGCGTGGCGCTGAGCGCCTGCGGCGGCCAGGGTGTCGGGGGCGGCACACCCACCCCCACACCGACGGGAGCGCAGCCGGTGACCAGCCAGCCCACGCCCGACCCGACCGCCCCGCCGACGACCGGCACCCCCTCCGCGCCGTCCGGGGTGAAGACTCCGAAGCCGGGCGGCCCGAGCACGCCGCCGGGCGTCGGGGCCACCACCCTGAGCGGCACCCTCCAGGGCGGCGTGGAGCCCGGCTGCGTACTGCTCGACGGTTACCTGCTGCTCGGCGGCCCGCGTGACGTGCTGACGCCGGGCGCGCGGGTCGAGGTCACCGGTCGGGTGGAGCCCGGCATGATGACCACCTGCCAGCAGGGCACCCCGTTCGTCGTCACGGCCGCCCACCGGTCCTGACCACTCACGCCTGACACGCGGGAGCCCGCCCCCGAACGTGGGGACGGGCTCCCGCCGGTGTTAAGAGCGGATCAGTTCACGGCACCGATGGTCACGTTGCCGCGACCCACGATCGCACCCTCGGTGGTGACGATCGCCAGTTCACCGGAGAGCTGACGCCCGTCGGCCGGAACGGCCACGGCGGTCACCGTGCCGGTGATGGTGGCCGACTCGCCGTGCATCAGCGGCACCGCGACGGTCGGAGCGGTGATCGTGCCCAGCGAGGCGGACGCGAACGCGTCGTAGTAGTCGTAGGCGGTGCTGGTCCCCGGCCCGTCGACCCCGTACGGCTCCACCACGACGCGGTAGGTGCCGGCGGGCGGGTTGGTCAGCGTGACCGCCTCCTCCGAGTCGCCGTCGGCGGCCCGACCGACCTCGGTGGCGCCCCGATAGACGAACAGGTCCAGGTCGGCGCCCGCGTTGGCGGGGTTGCCGATCCGGGCGGTGAACGTCGACGTGCCCGCCGGAATCTCGACGGTCCACTCCTGATTGGGGCCGCCCTCGGTGATGGTCGGACGCTCGGTACGCACACCGGTGAGCGCGCCACTGCGGCCGCTGACCGAGACCGGGCCGAAGGCGTTGGTGACGTTCCAGCTCACCGGGGTCGGCTCGCCGGCCTCGACACTGGGCAGCTCGACCAGCGCCGGCTCGACCGTCAGACCCTGCACCCGCGCCTGGAGCTTGAACGGGTTGTTCAGCGCCGGGGACGTCCGCCGCGACTCCACCTCGATCTCCCAGACCCCGGGAAGCGGGTTCTGGTAGTCACGCTCCTGCGGCTTGCAGACGTTGACGTCGGAGAAGTTGGTGTAGCAGACGGTGCTGGTGGTGGCCTCCACCGGCACACCCAACGGGTTGATCGCGATGAAGCGGGTCTGCGAACCGGTGGCGATCCCGGAGAGGTTCACCTGGAGGGCCTTGGCGCCCTCCGGGACGGTGACGAAGTACGACGTGAAGCCGTTCCGGTCGACCGAGCCCTCGTTGGCGTACGAGAAGGTGGGCTTCTTCACGTCGTTGGAGGCCACCACCACTGTGGACACCTCGAAGTCGACCACGTTGGTGGCCGGGTCGTCGATCCGCACGATCGCGCCGTGCGCGCCCTCGGTGGCCGGCTTGGCGGTAACGCTGATGGTGACGGCCTTGTTGAGCGGCAACGCGACGGTCTTCGGCGCCTTGAAGGTGCCGTCGTTGCCCTGGAGCGTGATGTCGTGCTTGATGGTGCCGGCCGGGCCGCTGGTGCGGGTCAGCTTGACCGGGTAGGTCTTGCTCTGGCCGACCTTGTGGCCACCCTCGGCCGAGGTGCAGCGGTTGTAGACGCCGGTGCCCCGACCCGGGTTCGGCACGAACTTCACACCGTTCCAGATGGTCAGCTGCTCCGCGAGGGGGCTGCAGACCGGCGCGTCGGAGACGTACGACCGGGTTTCGACGCCCTGGCGCAGCAGCTGCCAGGCGCCCGGAACGTTCACCATGCCGTAGCCCTGCGCGTACGTCGGCACGTCCGCGATCGGCTTGGCGGAGCTGAAGAGCGCCCGCCGCAACGCCGCCGGGCTGACGCCCCGGTCAGTGGCCTTGGCGGCCGACAGCAGCAACGCGCCGGCGCCGGCGGTCTGCGGAGACGCCATCGAGGTGCCGTTCAGCATCGCGTAACCCGGGGGCAGCGCGTATCCGGCCTCGGGGACCGGCGCGCCGAGCTGCCAGGTCGGTGCGGTGGAGATGGCCGAGCCGGGGGCGGCGATGTTCGGCTTGAAGCCGCCGTCCTCTCGCGGGCCACGGGAGGAGAAGTTGAACAGGGCGTTCTTCTTCTTGACGACCGAGCCGTAGTTGGACAGCCAGGTGTCCTTGCTGATGTTGGCGGCGACGCTGATCACGTTGCTGGCGACGGACGGGTCGCCGACGGTGTTGAGACCCGGGCCGGAGTTGCCGGCCGAGATGACCAACTGCACGCCGTACGTCTCGATCAGTTCGTTGTAGAGGTTCGTCCGCGCGTTGTTGCCGTCGTTGAGGCCCGGAAGGCCACCGATCGACATGTTGACGATGTCGACGCCACGGTTGGCAACCAGGTCGATCATGCCGGTGGTGAGGGCCGCAGCGGTGCAGCCGCCGCCCCACGAGCAGGCGCGGGCGGAGACCAGCTTGGCGCCGGGCGCGGCACCGTCGAAGGCACCGTTGCCGAGCATGTCGTTGGCGGCGGTGATGCCGGCGACGTGGGTGCCGTGGGTGCTCTCGACGATGCCGATGTTGACGTAGTCGTAGGTGCCCGGCAGCCCGATCGGCGTGGTGTTCACGTTCTTGCGGAACTCGACGACGAAGGGCTGCCGCTCGGCGACCGGCGTGGCCGGGTTGTCGGTGCCGAAGTAGCCGATGTCGTACTTCTCCTTGTACGGCCGCATGACCGGGTCGTCGGTGAAGTTGAGGTTCTGGTTGGCGTCCACCCGGATGTTGTTGGTAGCCGGGTCGAAGAGCACACCCCAGGTGTCGGTCCGGTCGCCGTCGCGGTTGACGTCACCGCGGGCATCGCTGTTTGTGGTGATCGACTCGCGGAATAGAGCAAACCGGTAGGCGCCTGCCGGCGCGGTCCAGGTGCCGCCTTCGATCGCGAAGGACGGACCGTTGACCGCATCCCTCATCCGCAGCCAGCTTCCGTCTTCCAATGGATCGGTCGCGGTGACCCAGTCGACGATCTTGCGCTCGCCGGTGGTGGTCTGCTGCAACGCCGGGTGGGCCAGGTCCACACCGGAGTCCATGATGCCGATCGTGACGCCCCGGCCGTCCCACGCGGGGTGGGCCGCGGTGAACGCCACCGCGCCGGTCTCGTTCGTCGGCATGTAGGGGTTGTCGGCCGGGGTGGTCTCGCCCGGCGCTGCGACGGCGGCCTGCTTCGCGCCGGCGGTGCCGGCGGGGGTGCGTTCCGGGGCCGGGTCCGGCAGTTGGATGACCTCGTCCAGGTCGACGGCCGAGACGCCGGGCAGGCGTGCCGCCTTGAGGACCCGGTCGGTCGGAACCTTGGCCAGCACGAAGCCGACCCGTTCCTGCCGCTGGCTGACGGTGCCGCCGAGCTTGGTGAGGCTGTCGGCGACGTCCCCTGCCTCGCCCTTCTCGGTGGCGACGATCAACGTGACGGTCGGTGCCTTCTTGGCGCGGGCCTCGCTGAGCAGTTTGGCGTCGTGGGCGCCCAGCGTCTCGGCGGCGGTGGCCGGTGAAGCGTCCGGTGTGGTGGCGGGAGCGGCGGCCGCGGTGGCGGCACCACCCATGGTCGTCATGGCGCTCGCCGCCAGGACCGACGCGAAGAGCGCGGCTGAGGTGCGCCGGCTCAGGTTTCGGAGTCTGCTCACGTTCTCTTTACCTCCAGAGAACAGGGCCCCTCAGAGAAGGGCGCTCGGGTGAGCAGAATCTTTCGGGGTGTCGATGAGCACTGTCACTACTGGTCAGTCCCTTGTGACCACTTCGTGACATGCAGGCATACGCACTGTCACATAGACGGCTGGCGGGCCGAGACCTCGTCGGCCGGATCGGCCAGCTCGGGCGCCTGTGGCTGCCGGGGCGTCAGCTCGACCTGGGCCGGCGTGGCCAACTCGTCGTCCGAGACGCCCAACTCGGCGAGCTTGCGAGCGCTGACCAACACCCGGGCCTCCAGTGAGCCGACCGCCCGGTTGTAGGCGGTCACCGCACCGGCCAGCGAGGACCCGAGCTTGCCCACGTGGTCGCCCAGGGTGGACAGCCGGCCGTACAGCTCGCGAGCGAGGGTGTGCACGGCGAGCGCGTTGCGGGCCAGTGCCTCCTGCCGCCAGGAGTAGGCGACAGTGCGGAGCAGGGCGACCAGCGTGGCCGGCGTGGCGAGCACCACGTTGCGGGTGAAGGCGTGCTCCAGCAGCGTCGGGTCGCGCTGGAGCGCGACGTCGAGGAACGGGTCGGCGGGGACGAACAGCACCACGAACTCAGGTGAGTTGTCGAACGCCGACCAGTACGACTTGGCGGCCAGGGCGTCGACGTGCCCGCGCAGATGCCGCGCGTGCGCGTCGAGGTGGGTGTCCCGGCCGCGCTCGTCGCGGGCCTCCATGGCTGTCAGGTACGCGTCGAACGGGGCCTTGGCGTCCACCACCACCGAGCGACCACCGTGCAGGCGGACCACCAGATCCGGTCGGACGACCTGCTGGTCGGTGGCGGCGGTGACCTGCTCGGAGAAGTCGCAGTGCTCCAGCATGCCGGCAGCCTCGACGATCCGGCGCAGCTGGTGCTCGCCCCAGCGGCCCCGCACCTGCGGTGCGCGCAGCGCCGCCACCAACTGCTTGGTCTCGGTGCGCAGCTCACCGGAGACCGCGTTCATCGAGCGGACCTGCTCACGCAGCTCGGCGTACGCGTCGACGCGGTCGTGCTCCAGCTCAGCCACCCGCTGCTCGTAGCGGCGCAGGGTGTCGTGCAGCGGCGCGACCGCCCGGGCCACCGCCTCCTGGGACTGCGCGGTCGCCTCGTAGCTCAACGCCCGCATGGACTGCTCCAGCCGACCCTCGCCCTCCCGGGTGGCGGCCAGGGTGGCATCCAGGCGGGCGATGTCGACCGCCGACCGGGACCGGGCCGCGAGCCAGCCCACCGCCCCGCCGGCGCCGAGGCACACGATCACCAGGAGCAGTGTCGAGACGTCCATCACCGGAGCTTGCCAGACGGATACGACGTGCGAGGCGGGGGTACGTTCGATGACATGGAACTTGTGCTCTGCCTCGCCGTCGTGCTGGTCGGTGCGCTCGGCGCCGCCGCGCTCATCCGCGCTCAGGCCGGTGCCCGTCGGCGCACCGAGCTCGGCGACGCCCGCGCGGAGGCGCAGCGGTGGTACGAGCGCCTCGGCGGCCAGTTGATGAACCTGCACGGCGAGGAACCAGCGGTACGTCAGGCGCTGGCCGACGCCGGTGAGCGGTACAACGCGGCGGGCTCCCAGCTGGAGCAGGCGTCGACGCCGCACCAGTTCGGGCTGGCCCGGGAGACCGCGCTGGAGGGTCTGGCGTACATCCGGGCGGCGCGCACGGCGCTGGGCATCGACCCGGGTCCCGAGGTGCCGACCCTGGCCGCCGCCCGCGGCGTGGGGCAGCTCACCAGGGAGCGTGAGGTCGATGTGCAGGGGCAGACCTTCCGGGCCGGGCCGCAACCCGGCCGGGAAACGCCCTACTACTACCCCGGTGGGCGGTATCAGGGTCGACCGGTGCCCGCCGGCTGGTATTCGACGCCCTGGTGGAAGACGGCGCTGGGTGCCGGCGCCGGTGTGCTCGGCGGCATCCTGATCGCCGACGCGCTCTTCTCGCCCGCCTTCGCCGACCCGGGGTACGGCTACGACGCCGGCTACCAGGAGGGCTTCGGTGACGGTGTCGACCAGGGCGGCGACGGCGGTGACCAGGGCGGCGACTTCGGCGGCGGCGACCAGGGTGGGGACGTCGGCGGCGGCGACTACGCCGGTGGGGACTTCGGTGGTGGCGGCTTCGGCGGCGGCGACTTCGGTGGTGGCGGCTTCGGCGGCGGCGACTTCGGGGGTGGGGACTTCGGCGGCGGCGACTTCTGACAGTCGTTCAGACGTACGGAGACGGGCCCCGGTCACAGCGACCGGGGCCCGTTCTCGTAGGTGTTGATCAGCCGGTGTTGCGCATCCCGGCGGCGATGCCGTTCACAGTGGTGAGCAGCGCGCGTTCCAGGGCGGTGCCGTCGCTCGGCGCGCGTCGGCCGCCCGGGGCGGTGGCGATCGCCCGCCCGGCGGCGCCCGACTCCCGGTACTGCCGCAGCAGCGCCACCTGGAGATGGTGCAGCGGCTCCAGGTAGGTGTCGCGGACGGCCAGGGTGCGCTGGAGCACCGGCGAGTTCTCCAGCAGGGCCGGTGCGGCGGTCACCGCCAGCACCTCCCGCTTGGTCAACTCGTACTCCTGCTCGATCTGCTCGAAGATCGGGTGCAGCTTCTCCGGCACCAGCGTCTCGACGTACCGGCGGGCGATGCTCAGGTCGGTCTTGGTCAGCATCATCTCGACGTTCGACAGGAACGTGCGGAAGAAGTGCCAGTTGCGGTGCATCTCGGCCAGCACGTCCGCCAACCCCGCCTCGCGGGCGGCGGCCAGCCCGGAGCCGACGCCGAACCAGCCCGGCACGATCTGCCGGGTCTGCGTCCAGCCGAAGACCCACGGGATGGCCCGCAGCCCGGACAGCCCGGCACCGGTGTTCGGGCGCTTCGCCGGCCGGGAGCCGATGTTCAGCGCGCCGAGCAGCTCGGTCGGGGTGGACGCCCAGAAGTACGCGGGCAGGTCCGGGTCCTCGACGAGCGACCGGTAGGACCGGAACGCCGACTCGGAGACCACGTCCATCGTCGCGTCCCAGCGCTCCAACATCTCGGCCGGCTGCCGGGGTGCGGTGTGCAGCAGGGTCGCCTGGAGCACCGCGGCGAGGGTGAGCTCCAGGTTCTCCCGGGCCAGCGAGGGCAGGGTGTACTTGTCGGAGATCACCTCACCCTGCTCGGTCACCTTGATCGCGCCGTCCATGGTGCCGTACGGCTGCGCCAGGATCGCCTCGTGTGTCGGGCCGCCGCCGCGCCCGACGGTGCCGCCCCGGCCGTGGAAGAGCCGCAGGTGCACACCGTGCCGGGCGGCCACGTCGCGCAGCGCGCGCTGCGCGCGGTGGATCGACCACTGGCTGGTGGTGATCCCCGCTTCCTTGTTCGAGTCGGAGTAGCCGAGCATGACCTCCTGCACGTCACCCCGGGCCGTCACCAGCGCCCGGTACGCGGGCAGCGACAGCAGCTCGTCGAGGAGTTCGCCGCCGGCGTTCAGCTCGGCCGGGGTCTCCAGGAGCGGCACGAACCCGACCCGGGCCCGCCCGCTGTGCACGTCCACCAGGCCGGCCTCGCGGGCCAGCACCACGGCGGCCAGCACGTCGTCGACGCCCATGGTCATCGAGATGATGTACGACTCGATCACCTCCGCGCCGAACCGGTCCTGGGCCTCCCGGATGGTGCTGAACACGTCGAACGTCTTGCGGGACGGCTCGGTGAGCGCGGTGTCGACGGTGGAGAGCGGACGGCGGCCGGTCAGCTCGTCGGCGAGCAACTTGGTGCGTTCCAGCCGGGTCAGCGCCGGGTAGTCGGAGACCTCGCCGACCGCCTCGTAGAGCTGCGCGAGCACCGCGTGGTGCGCCTCGGCGTGCTCCCGGACGTCCATGGTGGCCAGGTGCAGGCCGAACGCGGAGACCGTACGGATGGTGGAGGCCAGCCGGCCGACCGCGGTGAGCTGCCCGGAGTTGCGGGCCAGCGAGGCGCGCAGCAGGTCCAGGTCGGCGATCAGCTCGGCGGAGCCCTGGTAGTCGCGGCCGGGTACGTGCGCGGTGCCCTGGCGCAACCTCAGCCGGGTGTTGGCGAGCTTGGCCTTCACGCAGCGCGCCTTGAGCCGGTACGGCTCCTCCGCGTTGACCCGGCGGAAGCGCTGCGCCACCTCGGGCAGCGCGTCCAGGTCGGCGGCGAGGCTGGCGGAGAGGTCCAGGGACACCCCGCGCAGTCGGCGGGACACCGAGACCTCGTTGATCAGGTGGCCCATCGCCTTCTCGGTGGCCGCGATGCCGTGCTCGTGCTGGATGGTCAGCACCTCGCGGGTGACCGCCGGGGTGACGAACGGGTTGCCGTCGCGGTCGCCGCCGATCCAGGTGCCGAAGCTCAGCGGCCGGGCCGTCGGTGAGGTCTCCACGCCGAGCGTGCGCAACGTGTCGGCCAGGTCGTCGAGCACCTGCGGTGCGGCTTCGGCGTACAGGTCGCGCAGGTAGTAGATCGCGTTGCGGGCCTCGTCGGTCGGGTCCGGCCGGTCGAGCCGCAGCTCGTCGGTCTGCCACATCAGGTCCAGCAACTCGGCCAGCCGGCGGTTGGCCGGGCCCTCGTCGCTGGCGCCGTAGAGGATGGCGTTGGCGGTCTCGGTGTCCAACTCGTCGGCGATCGCGCGCAGCTTGGACAGGATCGAGCGACGGGCCGCCTCGGTCGGGTGCGCGGTGAAGACCGGTCGCACCGCCAGGCGGCGGGCCGCGTTGGCGATCTCCTCGGCCGGCACCCCGCGCTCGGCGATCATCTTGGCGGCCTGGTCCAGCCAGCCGCCCTGCACCGCGCGGCGGCGGCGCAGATCTCGCGCCCGGTGCACCTGCTCGGTGATGTTGGCCAGGTGGAAGTAGGTGGAGAAGGCACGGGCCAGCTTGGTGCCGGTGGTGACGTCGAGCCCGCCGAGGCGCTGGGCGGCCGCCGGGGCGTCGGAGCGGACCTGGGCGCGGATCTCCTCGACGAGGTCGAGCAGCGGGCGACCCTCCTGGCGGGCCAGGGTCTGGCCGAGCAGGGTGCCGAGTCGGCGAATGTCGGCGCGCAGTGCGGCGTCGGGGCCGTCATGGTCGTGCTGGTCGGTCACGATGCGCTCCCTTGCGTGGATACGAAGGACAGCGCTGTCCGACTTACTGGATGGTATCCACGCGCAGGGGGTGTCTGGAGGGCCCCCTGGTGATCCACTGCTCCCGGGAGGGTGTTTTCCGGGGTGATCTCAACCACCGTCGCGGTCCGGCGAGGGGCCGGGGTGGGTCGTTCCGGGGCTGGAGGGTGCGGCCCGGCGACCCCGGACCAGACTCGCGCTGACCAACCCGAGCCCTCCGAGCACGGTCCAGATCCCGAGCGCGGCAGCCGGCCAGCCGGCCGACCGCCAGTCGAAGTACACAGCGGCCTTGGTCAGGTCGTTGGCGAGCCCGGGGATGTTCCAGCGGTGCATGCCGCGCAGCACCCCGGGCAGGAACTCGGGCGCGTAGATGCCGCCGGAGCCCGGGTTGCCGAGCACCACCAGCAGCAGGATGACCAGCGCGGTGCCCGCGACACCGAGCCAGCCCTGGACGGCGCCGGCGAACATGGCGGCGGCGAAGACGGCCAGCGCGCCGATGGCGGCGATCGTCGGTACGTCGTGGTGCCAGATGTCCAGGACGGGTCCGACCACCACCGCGCCGGCGATGCCGAGCAGCACGCTGTAGACCGCCAGGGCGGCGATGCGCAGTCCGGCGCGTCGCGCCGTACGGGGGGTGGTGCCGGCGGATATCCCGAGCACTGTCGAGGCGAGGTAGCCGCCGAGCACGTACCCGACGTTCAGGTAGAAGGGCACCACCCCGCGCGGGTCGGCCGGGGTGACCGGCACCTTGTCGACGATCTGCAACGGGGTGCCGGTGCGGCCGGTGGCGGTGCCGAGGACCTCCTTGATCGCGCTGGTGGCGGAGGGGCCGGAGGCGCTCGCCACGGTCAGGAGGAGGCCGTTGTCTCCTCCGGTGCTGAGGACGGCGTACACCGCGCGGCTGAGCAGTCCGTGCTCGGCGGCGGCCGGGTCGTCGTACCCAACGGGTTTGAGGACTGTGGTCTGGCCGCGCACGGCGTCGAGCGTCGCCTGGGCGCGTTGGTCGCCGGAGACGACGCCGATCGGCAGGTCGCGGGGTGTGGGCTGGTGCAACGCGCCGACGTAGGCCGCGATGAACGCCGTGGCCAGCGCGAGGGTGCCGAGGAGCAGTCCGATGCTGCGGGGCGCCCAGTCGCGAGCTGTGCCGAGCGATTCTTTGTCCACGTTGCCAGCCTATGGTCCGTTTTGTGGATGGCCGGGCGGAACCAGTCGGCCGGGCGGCTGGCGGGGATCGCTACGAAGGCCGGCCGTGCGTCGACGGCGTCGCGGATGACGTCAGGCGTCGACGACGGCGAAGGCGCGAACCGGAAAGGTGCCCATGCCGGCCACCATCGGCGGGGCCGCGGTGAACCGGAACCCGCTCGGCGGCAACGCGTCCAGGCCGGTCAGGTGCTCGACGATCGGGATGCCGGCGGCGAGCAGCGTGCTGTGCGCGGGGCGTACGCCGGCGGCCGTCGGGCTCATGTCGTCGATGTTGATCGAGTCGATGCCGACCAGGGTCGCCCCCGCGTCGGCCAGCGCCTGGGCGGCGTCCCCGGTCAGGTACGGCGCTTCCGGCGCGCCGTACCGCTGGGTGCCGAAGTGCGTATCCCACCCGGTGTGCAGCAGCACCGCCCGGCCGGCCACCTCGTACGGGGCCAGCATCAGCCGGTCCACAGCGCGGATGCCGGTCGGCACCCGGACCACCACTCCCGGTAGGTCGGCGAGACGGTCCAGCGACACCCCGGTCAGGTCGTTCCGGCCGGACCAGCGGTGGGCGGGCGTGTCCAGGTACGTGCCGGTGTTGGCGATCATGTCGATCCGGGCCACCTGGAACTCGGTGCCGTCGACAGCGACACCCCGGCCGCCCTTGTGGGGCTCCTCGATGATCGTTGTGGCGCTGATCCGTACGTCGGCGACCATCAGCAGCCCGAGGTGTCGGACGAACAACGCCGCCAGGTCGTCGTCGGTGATCTCCCGGCCGGGAATGTCCAGCCGGAACCCCTCGGTACGCAGCCTGCCGCCGTTGGCGAAGCTCACCTCCGCGTCGAACTGTGCCCGCCACTGCTCACCCATACCGAAACCCGACCACGACTGCCGGCGGCGGTCAAGATCCCCTGGCAGCGGCCGGGCTCGACCCCGGCGAGATCGCTCAAGATTCAGGATGTAGTGGCCTCGCTGCGTCGATGCGACCACTACATCCTGGATCGAGCACGATCTCGCCGGGATGCGGGGTGACGCGCGCGGTGCGGACCTGGGCAGAAGGGGGTGACTGTCGGTCGACGGGGCTAGGCTTGTTGTCGTGCACCCCCCGTCCGGCTGGACGAGGGGCCGCCGTCGTGTGCGTCGACTCCCCGAAAGGTTTCCCTTGCTCACCGGTCTGTTCACCGCCGCACTGGCCGACCCCGGGCTGACCCGGGCGCGTGACCTGGCGCGCTCCGGTGCCGCCCAGGTCGACGGCCTCGACATCACCGCTCCGGCGGCGCTGCGCCCGTTCGCCGTCGCGGCGGTCGCCGCGGACAACGACGGTGCCGGGCGACCGGTGCTGGCGGTGACCGCCACCACCCGGGAGGCCGACGACCTGGCCGCCGCGCTCGGAGGGTTGCTGCCGGCCGAGCAGGTCGTTGTCTTCCCCTCCTGGGAGACGCTGCCGCACGAGCGACTGTCCCCCCGCTCCGACACTGTCGGCCGGCGGCTGGCCGTGCTTCGCCGGCTGGCCCACCCGGAGGCGACCGACGCGCACGGCGGCACCGGGCCACTGCGTGTGGTGGTGGCCCCGGTCCGCTCGCTGCTCCAGCCCCAGCTCAAGGGGCTCGGTGATCTGGAGCCGGTGCAGCTCGCCGCCGGCGAGGAGGCGGACCTGGAAGAGGTCGCCCGCCGGCTGATCGACATGGCGTACGCCCGGGTCGACCTGGTCACCAAGCGCGGCGAGTTCGCGGTACGAGGCGGCATCCTGGACGTCTTCCCGCCCACCGACGAGCACCCGTCCCGGGTCGAGTTCTGGGGCGACGAGGTGGAGGAGATCCGCACCTTCGCCGTCGCCGACCAGCGCACCATCGAGCAGGTTCCGCTGCTCTGGGCGCCGCCCTGTCGGGAGCTCCTGCTCACTCCGGCGGTCCGCGACCGGGCCGCCGCGCTCGCCGAGCAGCACCCCGAGCTGGCCGAGATCCTCGACAAGCTGGCCGAGGGCATCCCGGTGGAGGGGATGGAGTCGCTGGCCCCGGTGCTGGTCGGCCCCGACTCGCTGGAGCTGCTGCTGGACGCCATGCCGGCCGGCACCCACGTCCTGCTCTGCGACCCGGAGCGGATTCGCACCCGGGCGCACGACCTGGTGCGTACCTCTGAGGAGTTCCTGCAGGCCAGCTGGGCCGCCGCCGCGGTCGGCGGCCAGGCACCGGTGGACGTCGGCGCCGCCGCCTTCCGCACCCTCGGCGAGGTACGCGCCGCCGCGGGCAAGCTCGGCCAGCCGTGGTGGACGCTGTCCCCGTTCGGTCTCGTCGAGGGGGAGACGGCCGAGACGCGGCAGCCCTGGGAAGATGCGCCGGAGCAGGCCGCCGTCACTCCGGACGACGCCATCGCTGTCACCCTGGCCGCCCAACCGGCGCCGCTCTATCACGGCGAGACCTCGCGGGTGGTCGAGGACCTCAAGCGCTGGGCCGGCGAGGGTTGGTCGATCGCGCTGGTCTTCGAGGGGCACGGCCCCGCCCAGCGGGCGGTGGAGGTGCTGCGCGACGCCGGCCTGGGTGCCCGGTTGACCGAGGAGGTGCCGACGGCGCCCGTCCCCGGCGAGCTGGTGGTCACCTGTGGCGCGCTGAGCAGCGGGTTCGTCGACGAGGCGTCCCGCTTCGTGCTGCTCACCGGCAATGACGTGACCGGCGGTCGGGGCACCTCGACGCGGGACATGCGCAAGATGCCGAGCCGTCGGCGCAACACCATCGACCCGCTGGAGTTGAAGACCGGCGACCACGTGGTGCACGAGCAGCACGGCATCGGCCGCTACGTCGAGCTGGTGCAGCGCACCGTCAACGGCGCCAGCCGGGAATACCTCGTTCTCGAGTACGCGGCCAGCAAGCGGGGCCAGCCCGGCGACCGGCTGTTCGTCCCGACCGACCAGCTCGACCAGCTCTCCCGCTACGTGGGCGGCGAGCAGCCGACCCTGCACAAGATGGGCGGCTCGGACTGGCAGAAGTCCAAGGCCCGGGCCCGCAAGGCGGTCCGGGAGATCGCCGCGCAGCTCATCCAGCTCTACGCCGCCCGAAAGGCGTCCAAGGGCCACTCGTTCGGCCCGGACACGCCGTGGCAGCGGGAGCTGGAGGACGCCTTCCCCTGGCAGGAGACGCCGGACCAGCTCGCCGCCATCGACGAGGTCAAGCGGGACATGGAGCAGACCGTCCCGATGGACCGGCTGATCTGCGGTGATGTCGGCTACGGCAAGACCGAGATCGCGGTCCGGGCGGCGTTCAAGGCGGTGCAGGACGGTAAGCAGGTGGCGGTGCTGGTGCCGACCACCCTGCTGGTGCAGCAGCACTACAACACGTTCGCCGAGCGGATGAGCCAGTTCCCGGTCCAGATCCGGCAGCTGTCCCGGTTCCAGACGCCGAAGGAGACCGAGCGGACGCTGGAGATGGTCGCCGACGGCACCGTCGACATCGTCATCGGTACGCACCGGCTGTTGCAGACCGCGACCCGGTTCAAGCAGCTCGGTCTGGTGGTCGTGGACGAGGAGCAGCGCTTCGGTGTCGAGCACAAGGAGCACCTGAAGACGCTGCGCGCGTCGGTCGACGTGCTCAGCATGTCGGCCACCCCGATCCCGCGCACCCTGGAGATGGCGATCACCGGCATCCGGGAGATGTCCACCATCGCCACCCCGCCGGAGGAGCGGCACCCGGTGCTCACCTTCGTCGGCGCGCAGGACGACCGGCAGGTGGCCGCGTCCATCCACCGTGAGCTGCTCCGCGACGGGCAGGTCTTCTACCTGCACAACCGGGTCGAGTCGATCGACCGGGCGGCACGGCGGCTGCGGGAGCTGGTGCCCGAGGCGCGGGTAGCTGTGGCGCACGGCCAGATGGGCGAGGACGCCCTGGAGAAGGTCATGGTCGGCTTCTGGGAGAAGGAGTACGACGTCCTGGTCTGTACCACGATCGTCGAGTCGGGCATCGACATCCCGAACGCCAACACGCTGATCGTGGAGCGGGCCGACCTGCTCGGCCTGTCCCAGCTGCACCAGATCCGGGGCCGGGTCGGCCGGGGTCGGGAGCGGGCGTACGCCTACTTCCTCTACCCGCCGGAGAAGCCGCTCACCGAGCACGCCCACGAGCGGTTGGCGACCATCGCCCAGCACACCGAGTTGGGCGCCGGCATGTACGTGGCGATGAAGGACCTGGAGATCCGGGGCGCCGGCAACCTGCTCGGCGGCGAGCAGTCCGGGCACATTGAGGGCGTCGGCTTCGACCTGTACGTGCGGATGGTCGGCGAGGCGGTCTCCGCGTTCAAGGGTGAGCGGCCGGAGGAGGAGACCGATGTCAAGATCGACCTGCCGGTCGACGCGCACCTGCCACACGACTACGTGAGCGTGGAGCGGCTGCGCCTGGAGATGTACCGCAAGCTCGCCGAGGCGCGCGACGAGGAGCGGCTGGGCGAGGTGATCGCCGAGATGACCGACCGGTACGGCGAGCCGCCGGCCCCGGTGCAGAATTTGGTGGAGGTGGCCCGGTTCCGTCTGCTGGCCCGCCGCTACGGCCTGTCCGACGTGTCAGTGCAGGGCAAGCACGTACGGTTCGGCCCGCTGCCCCTACCGGATTCGAAGCAGTTGCGGCTCAAGCGCTACCACCCGGATGCCGTCTACAAGCAGGCCACCGACCAGGTCAGCGTGCCCCGACCGACCACCCGTCGGATCGGTGGCGAGCCGCTGCGTGACCAGGCGCTGCTCCAGTGGTGCGCGCAACTGCTCTCCGATGTGCTCGGTGCCCCCGCCCCGCTCACCGTCGCGGCGGGCGCGAGCGCCTGAGCCTGCGGTGTGCTCTGGACCAGGGGCGGTCGCGCGTCGACGCCGTCCCTGGTCGGGGGATCGGCGAAGGTGGGGGGCGTCACAACCCCGGGTGACGGCGTGAGAGAGTGACGGCTATGCGTGCTCGCCGTCTTGCCGCCGTCGCCACTGTGGCGCTCGGCCTCGTCGCCCTCTCCGGTTGCCGTGCTGAGCCTGGTATCGCCGCTTACGTCGGTGACCAGCGCATCACCGACGTTCAGGTCACCGCCGCGATGAAGGACCTGCGGACGATGAACCCGGCGCCGGAGTCCTCCGCCGCCAGCGGGCAGCCCGCGGCGCCGCAACCGACCCTGCCCACTGTGGCGGACGTGGTTCGGGCCATGGTGCTGACCAAGGTGTGCGAGAAGCTCTCCGCCGAGAAGAACTACCAGCCGCGCGGCCAGGTGACGGCCGAGCAGGCCGCCCAGCAGCTCACCCTGGCCCCGGAGACCGGGCACGTGCGGGAGGTGGCGAAGTTCTTCACCTGCCTGTCCGGGTTGCCGGCCGAGCCGGTCGAGCCGACCAAGGAGGAGCTCGCCGACGTGATCGCCGCCGGGCGTGTGGCCGGCAAGATCCCGGCCGAGGTGACCGATGAGGCCGCCGTCCAACAGCTCGACGGCGAGCAGTTGCGCGGCGCGCTGGCGACCAAGAGGATCCTGGCCGAGGCGGTCGGTCGTTACGACGTCACCGTCAGCCCTCGGTACCGTCCGCTCGAGTTCCCGCTGCTCAGCTTCAGCGATGACGTGCCTGCGGTGAGCGTGCCGTTGGGTGAGCCGGGCTCCGACGCGGTCACCGACATTTCCACCCCGGAAGGGCCGACCGCCACGCCAGAGGCCGAGGGCACGGCCAGCTGAGCATGACCGCACGGATCGTCCTCCTGGTCACCTCACCCCGGTTGCCCGCCGGCCTGTTGACCTCCGCGGCCTGGGACGTCGTACGCCAGCACCCGGTGTTAACCGGCGCGGACAGCGAGTTGACCAGTGCCATCCGCCAGGCGGGCGCCGAGGTCACAGTGGTGGACGGCCCGGCGACGCAGCCGCTGCTGGACGCGGTGGCGACGCACGGCACTGCGGTGTGGCTGGCCGGTCCGGCGGGTGACGAGGCGCTGGCCCGGGAGTTGGGTCTGCGGCTGGCCCGGCAGCCGGGGTTGGCCGAGATGGAGTTGATGTACGGCTCGTGGGATCCGCCGGGTGCCCGGCTGCTCGACGCGGTGGCAGTGCTGGATCGACTGGCCTCTCCGGGTGGCGACCCGTGGAAGCGGGCGCAGACGCACCGCAGCCTCGCCGGTTACCTGCTGGAGGAGAGCTACGAGGCGTACGACGCCATCAGCGCCGACGACACCGACGCGCTGCGCGAGGAGTTGGGCGACGTGTTGTTGCAGGTCGTGCTGCACGCGCGGCTCGCCGAGGAGTTGCCCGAGGACGAGCGGTGGACCATCGACGACGTGGCCGGTGGCCTGGTGGACAAGATGATCCGGCGCAATCCGCACGTCTTCGCCGGTGCCGAGGCGGGCACCCTGGAGGAGATCACCGAGAACTGGGAGCGGATCAAGCGCGCGGAGAAGGCGCGGCACTCGGTGTTGGACGGTGTGGCCCTGAGCCAGCCCGCGCTGGCCCTGGCAACGCAGATCCTGGACCGGGCCGCCCGCAGGGGCATCAAGATCCCACCTCCGCCGCCTGACACCCAGCCGGACGCCGAGGCAAGGCTGGGCGCCGACCTGCTGGCAAGGGTGGCCGCCGCCCGCGAGGCGGGCATGGACCCCGAAGCAGCCCTCCGCCGCACCACCCTGGCCCACGCCGAAGCCATCCGCCAAGCCGAAGCCCCACCCACCAGCCTGCGTTGATCATGAAGTTGTTGCCCCGACACGCCGAGGTGGATGGCAACAACTTCATGATCGACGGAGTGGGCGGAACCGGCGGCGGGGCGCACGGCGGTCGGTAGGGTGGGGCGGTGGAAGCGTTTGGAGTGCTGGCTGAGCGGGTTGTCGAGGCTCTACTGGAGTCGCGGCCGGGGGTTGCCACCGCCGCCGGGGACCACCGGTTCGACGACCGGCTGCCGGACCTGTCCGCCGACGGGTTGACAGCCGATCGGGCGATGCTCTCCGACGCGGCAAACGCACTGTCCGAACTGGACCCGGACTCGCTCGACGTCGACGAGCAGGTCGACCACGCGCTGCTCGCCTCATTCGTGGATCGGGAGCTGTTCGAGCTGACCGAGATCCGGTCGCACGAGTGGGATCCGCTGCGGCACAACCCCGGCCCGCTGCTGCACCCGCTGCTGGCCCGCCCGTACGCCCCCGCGGAGGTGCGGCTGACCCAACTCGCCGGCCGGCTCGCCGCCGTACCGGACGCCCTCGCCACCGCCCGCGCGACGCTGCGGGACATGCCGCGCATCCACGCGGAGACGGCGGTCGGGCAGTTCACCGGCACGGCAGCGCTGATCCGCGACGAGCTGCCCCCGTTGCTCGCCCAGGCGCCGGGCCACCTCGACCGGGTCGAGCCGGCGGCCACCGCCGCGATCGCCGCGCTGGAGGAGTTCGTCGCCTGGCTGCGCACCGGCCTGGCCGCCGATGCCGGCCCTGGCCGTGACCCGCGACTGGGCCGGCGCCGCTGGGAGGCCCGGCTCTGGCACACCCTCGACACCGAGTTGGGCGCCGCCGAGATCCAGCGTCGCGCCTGGGCCAACCTGGATCGGGTCACCGCGGAGATCCGCGAGGCGGCCGTCGAGCTGGTCGGTGGCCCGGCCGACGACGCGACAGTACGTCGGGCGCTGGACCTGCTCGCCGCCGAGCACCCGAACGACGCGACGATCGTCGAGTTGGCCGGGGTCACACTGGACGAGGCGACCGACTTCGTCCGCGCGCACGACCTGGTCACTCTGGTCGACGACCGGTGCGTGATCCAGGAGATGCCGGAGTTCGCCCGGGGGGTCGCTGTGGCGTACTGCGATGCGCCCGGCCCGCTGGAGACCGCCGCCCTGCCGACCTTCTACTGCATCGCGCCGACCCCGTCGGACTGGTCGGCGCAGCGGGTCGAGTCGTTCTACCGGGAGTACAACGACCACATGATCCGCAACCTCACGGTGCACGAGGCGATGCCGGGGCACTTCCTCCAGCTCGCCCACGCCCGCCGCTACGTCGGTGGCACGCGGGTCCGTGCGCTGGCCGAGTCCGGCCCGTTCATCGAGGGCTGGGCGGTCTACGCGGAGGAGGTGATGACGGGGCTCGGCTTCGGCGGTCTGCCGGTGCGGTTGCAGCAGCTCAAGATGCAACTGCGGATGACCATCAACGCGTTGCTCGACCAGTTGGTGCACGCCGAGGACCTGCCCGAGGCCGAGGCCATGGCGTTGATGACCGGGCGCGGCTTCCAGGAGGAGGGCGAGGCGGCCGGCAAGTGGCGGCGCGCGCAACTGACCTCCACCCAGCTCTCCACCTACTTCGTCGGGTACAGCGAGGTGGCCGAGATCGCCGCCGCCCGCCCGGACGGGGTGTCGGTCCGCGACTGGCACGACGCGATGCTCGCCCACGACTGCCCGCCTCCGCGCCACCTGCGCACCCTGCTCGGTCTCTGAGGAGGAACGCCGGGCCGCGCGGTTTCAGCGCCGCCCGGCGCTCACCGTCGCGTCGATGAGCCAGCGCGAGATGGAGTACGCGGGCGGCAGTTGCGCCGGCAGCGCATCCAGGCCGAACCACTGAGCCCTGGTCAGCTCCCTCCCGTCGACCACCGGTTCGGCCTGCGGGTCGGCGGCACGGGCGGTGAAGCCGGCGAGCAGCACACCCGGGCCGGAGATCGCCCACGGTTGGCTGCCGAAGTAGGCCAGCCGGTCGACGGGCAGCCCGACCTCCTCGCCGACCTCCCGGTGCACCGCCGCCTCAAGTGTCTCGCCGGCCTCGACGAACCCGGCCACCAGCGCCCACAGCCCGGTCGGACCGGTGGCGTGCCGGACCAGCAGCAGCTCGTCAGCGCGTCCGGGCGGGCCGGGCCGGGTGATCGCTACCAGCACGGCGGCGGAGAGCTGCATCGGCACGTACAGGCCGCAGTCGGGGCACTGGCGGGCGGTCTCGCCGGGTCGGTCGGTCAGCTCCGCTCGGCAGGCGCCGCACCACCGGTGGGTACGCCGCCAGGTCAGCACCGCCAACGCCCGGCCGGCGAGCGTGGCGTGCGGCTCCGGCACCTCGGCAGCGAGCGACGCCCAGCCTCGCGCCCGGCCGGGAAGGTCGCCGGCGGTGGTCAGGTCGGTGCCCCAGGCGGGCACCCCGTCGAGCGTGCCCAGCGGCACCCACTCGGTGTCGGCGGGCAGGTCGGCGACCCGCAGGGGTTGGCCGTCGACGCCGGTCAGCAGCTTCGCGCCGGCCACCGGAAGGGCCAGGTCGCCGGGGCCGGGAGGCCGGCTCCGATCGGCCCCGGGCAGGAACCCGCCGGGCAGCGCGGCCGGCGGGTCGGTCACGAGCCGCCGGGGCGGCGGTCGACGACGTCGGCGCCGGCGGGCGGTTCGAACGCGTCCTCGTCGACCGTCGCGGAGTAGTTGCTCAGTGCCAGCTCCATCGGCTTGCCGTCGACCGGCCCGGTGAAGCTGCCGAGCACGCCCTCGGTGGTCACGCAGGCGGTGAAGTCGCCGGACGACGAGCTCTGCACCGCGACGCAGGCGGCGTGGTGCCCCGCGACTGTGGTGTCACTCTGCTTGATGACCGCCTGTGGGTCGAGCGCGGCGGCGGTGAGCAGCCCGACCACCACCGGCGGCGTGACGAGGCCCTGCTGGTTGGCCTCGCCGAACAGCGTCACTGTGGGCTTGCTGCCCGGGGTGGGCGGGGTGATCAGCGTGCACTGCGGGCGGGCGCCGGTCGTCGTGCACCGGGTGATGGACTCCGGGGTGACGGTGAGTTGGCCGCCCGGATAGGTGTACGTGGATCGCGCCGGGTCCTGCGCCTGCACGATCGCGGCGCGCTGGCCGCCGGGCAACTGGTAGTCGGCCGAGTAGGTCAACTCCAGCGCCCGATCGAGCCGGGCGGCGAGGTCGTTGACGAGTTCCGAGCGGCCCATGGCGACTCCGGCGTCCTCGAATGTCTGACAGCCGGTGACCGTGAGCGACGCGATGACCGACACGGCGAGCATGCGGAGGGTGGTCGAGGCGGCGGGCATGGCGACCAGCCTGGTGGATCTGGTCCGCGCAGCGCAAACCCGTTGCCGGTTGACGCCCGGAAATCCGGGAATGTCCGTCAGCGCGGGGCGACCCGGGTGCGCGGGCGACGCCGTGCCCGTTCGCGTCGCCCGATACGCTGCGTTCAACACCTGCCTCAGCCGCACCGTCGCGGCCCACCCACGGACCGGATCACAACAACGAGGAGCGACTTAGTGGCAACCATCGAGGGAATCGTCGCCAGGGAGATTCTCGACTCGCGGGGCAACCCGACGGTCGAGGTCGAGGTCGGTCTGGACGACGGCACGGTAGCCCGCGCCGCCGTGCCGTCCGGCGCCTCCACCGGCGCCTTCGAGGCGATCGAGCTGCGCGACGGTGACGCCGACCGCTACCAGGGGAAGGGCGTGGAGAAGGCGGTCTCCAACGTCGAAGACAAGATCGTCGACCAGATCATCGGGTACGAGGCCAGCGAGCAGCGGCTGATCGACCAGAAGATGCTCGACATCGACGGCACGGAGAGCAAGTCGGAGCTGGGCGCGAACGCCATCCTCGGGGTCTCCCTGGCGGTGGCGAAGGCGGCTGCCGGCAGCGCCGAGCTGAGCCTCTTCCGCTACCTGGGTGGTCCGAACGCGCACCTCCTGCCCGTGCCGATGATGAACATCCTCAACGGTGGCGCGCACGCCGACTCGAACGTCGACATCCAGGAGTTCATGATCGCGCCGATCGGCGCGCCCACCTTCCGTGAGGCGCTGCGCTCGGGCGCGGAGGTCTACCACGCGCTGAAGTCGGTGCTGAAGAAGAAGGGCCTCTCCACCGGGCTCGGCGACGAGGGTGGCTTCGCGCCGAACCTGCCGACGAACGCGGCGGCCCTGGACCTGATCGCCGAGGCCGTCGAGAAGGCCGGTTACCGGCTCGGCAGCGACATCGTGTTCGCGCTCGACGTGGCCGCCACGGAGTTCTTCGACAACGGCACCTACACGTTCGAGGGTGCCGCGAAGTCCGCCGAGGAGATGAGCACCTACTACACCAAGCTGGCCGACGAGTACCCGATCGTGTCGATCGAGGACCCGCTGGCCGAGGACGACTGGAGCGGCTGGCAGACGCTGACCGCCTCGATCGGCGACCGGGTGCAGATCGTCGGTGACGACCTGTTCGTGACCAACCCGCAGCGCATCGCCCGCGGCATCGCGGAGAAGTCCGCGAACGCGGTCCTGGTCAAGGTCAACCAGATCGGCTCGCTGACCGAGACCCTGGACGCGGTGGACCTGGCCCACCGGGCCGGCTTCAAGTGCATGATGAGCCACCGCTCCGGCGAGACCGAGGACACCACCATCGCCGACCTGGCGGTGGCCACCGGCTGCGGCCAGATCAAGACCGGCGCCCCGGCCCGTTCGGACCGTGTCGCCAAGTACAACCAGCTGCTCCGGATCGAGGAGGAGCTGGCCGACGCGGCGCGCTACGCCGGCGCTGGCGCGTTCCCGCGCTACCGTTCGGCCTGAGACGCACGAAGCCTCGGGGGAGGGGTGTGACGATGCAGCAGCGCCGCACACCGGGTGGTCAGCGTCCCGCCCGCCGGCCGGGTCAGTCCGGTCGGCCGGGCGGCGGTCGCGCCACGCGGGGATCGGTCCGGGAGGCCGGCGTACGCGCCGAGCCGCGCGCCGCCGGCCGCGCGCCGGGTGCTGCCCGCGGCGCCGAAGGCGTGCGCTCCGCGAATCGTCCCGCTGCCGCTCGGCGTACCGCCGCCGCTGGTGCCGTGAAGCGGCTCGCCGCACCCAACCCCCGTCGCTTCACCGGTCGGGCCACAGTGCTGTTCGCGGTCCTGATCGCGCTCGCTCTGGCCTACACCTATCCGGTCCGGGTCTACCTGGACCAGCAGGCCGACATCGAGCGGATGGAGGCGGCCCAGGCGGTGCAGGAGCGGGAGATCGCCAAGCTCGCCGCCGAGGCCGCCAACTGGAAAGACGACGAGTACATCAAGACGCAGGCCCGGGAGCGGTTCTTCATGGGCGAGCCGGGCGAAAAGATGATGGTGGTGCTGCACGACCCGGAGGGCGCCGCCCGGGACGCCGGGAAGTCGGCCGGTTCGGCCCCGCCGGCCGGGCCGGTGACCTGGTACGACACGCTCTGGTCGAGCGTGCGGGCTGCGGACGGCCAGCAGCCGGGCCAGTGATCCACCGACCAGCACACCAGGAGAGATGGGCACCGTGACTGTCGTACCACCGTCGGAGCCGGCGGCGCAATCCGTTCCCCTGCCGCGGCACGAGCCGGCCACCGAGGCCGACCTGGCCGCGGTGGCCGCGCAGCTCGGCCGGACGCCCCGGGGCACCCGCGCGGTGGCCCACCGGTGCCCGTGTGGCCTTCCCGACGTGGTGGAGACGACCCCCCGCCTCGCCGACGGCACCCCGTTTCCGACGCTGTACTACCTGACCTGCCCCCGCGCCACGGCGGCGTGCAGCCGGCTGGAGTCGGCGGGGCTGATGAAGGAGATGGCGGACCGGCTGACGACGGACCCGGAGCTGGCCGCCCACTACCGTGCCGCGCACGAGGACTACCTCACCCGCCGGGAGGCGATCGCTGAGGTGCCGGAGATCGCCGGCATCTCGGCCGGCGGGATGCCGGGCCGGGTGAAGTGCCTGCACGTGCACCTGGGTCACGCGCTGGGCGCCGGCCCCGGTGTGAACCCGTTCGGCGACGAGACCTTGGAGCTGGTCGAGCGCTGGTGGGCGGCGGGGCCGTGCGTGGACGTACCGGCGGGCGAATGAGCGCGCCGAACGGGTCCTCGGCAGCCGAGAGTCAGATCCTGGTGCGGCGAGCCCGCACGGGGGACGTACGGGGCATCCGGCGGTTGGTCGACACCTACACCGACGACCGGCGGCTGCTGAGCAAGGCCACCGTCACCCTCTTCGAGGACGTGCAGGAGTTCCGGGTGGCGGTCCGGGCCGAGGATGACGCCGTGGTGGGCTGCGGTGCGCTGCACGTCATGTGGGAGGACCTGGCCGAGATCCGCACGGTGGCGGTGGATCCGTCCTTCCAGGGCCGGCGGATCGGCCACCGGCTGGTCGGCGAGCTGATCGACGCGGCCCGGGAGCTGGGTGTGGCACGGATCTTCGTCCTCACCTTCGAGACACGGTTCTTCGGCTCGTTCGGCTTTCGCGAGATCGACGGCGCTCCGGTGCCCCAGCCGGTCTACGAGCAGTTGCTGCTGTCGTACGACGAGGGTGTCGCCCAGTTCCTGGATCTGGAGCGGGTCAAGCCGAACACGCTGGGCAACAGCCGGATGCTGCTGCACCTGTGATCGGCCCTGGCGAGGGCAGTCGGTGAGGTGCGGGCCGAGCAGCCGGGTGGCCGCCAGTCCTGCCGTAAGGTTGCTGCCGTGACGACGCGTGTGGCGGCCATCGACTGCGGGACCAACTCGATCCGACTGCTGGTCGCCGACCTGCCCGACGCCGTGGCCGGGCCGCAGGCGCCGCTGGTCGACCTGACCCGGCGGATGGAGATCGTCCGCTTGGGGCAGGGCGTGGACCGCACCGGCCGACTGGCGCCGGAGGCGATCGAGCGGACCCGGGTGGCGTTGGCGTCGTACGCCGCCGACATCGAGAAGCTCGGCGCGCAGCGGGTGCGGATGTGTGCCACCTCGGCCTCCCGCGATGCCGCCAACGCCGCCGACTTCACCGAAATGGTGCAGGCCACCCTCGGTGTCGCGCCCGAGGTGGTCAGCGGCGACGAGGAGGCCCGGCTGTCGTTCACCGGCGCGGTGCGCGGGCTGCCCGCTGACGCGAAGGAGCCGTTCCTGGTCGTCGACATCGGTGGTGGTTCCACCGAGTTCGTGGTCGGTGACCGGGCTGCCGGGGTGCGGTCGGCGATCTCGGTGGACATCGGTTGCGTCCGGATGACCGAGCGGCACCTGCCCGGCGACCCGCCGACGCCCGAGCAGGTCGCGGCGGCGCAGACCGACATCGTGGCGGCCGTCGACCGGGCGCTCGCCGTGGTGCCCGGTCGCGAGGCGGCCACCCTGGTCGGCCTCGCCGGGTCGGTCACCACAGTGGTCGCCCTGGCGCGGGGCCTGCGGGAATACGACCCGGAGCGCATCCACCACGCCCGGGTGTCCTACGACGAGGTCGCCCGGGTGACCGCCGAGCTGCTGGGTCAGACCCGTGCGCAGCGGTTGGCGAACCCGGTGATGCACCCGGGCCGGGCCGACGTGATCGGCGCGGGCGCGCTGGTGCTTCGCGTGATCATGGAGCGGGCCGGGATGCCGTCGGTGGTCGCCTCGGAGCACGACATCCTCGACGGCATCGCCTGGAGCCTCCAGTAAGCCACCCCTGACGGGTTGATCGACTCGCCTTCATTGAAGTCGCGGTGTCCAAGTACTTCGGATGCCCCGACTTCCTGAAAACCGAGTCGATCAGCGCCCCCCGGAGCGCGGCTCGGCGTGTCGGGGCGTTCCGTTGACGCTACTGCGCATTACGCAGTAGCGTGCAATGCGTGGACACCACACAGTTGCTGAAGGGCGTGCTCGATCTGGCCGTCCTGGCCGTGCTCCGAGAGGAGGACGGTTACGGTTACGACATCCTGCGCCGGCTGCGCGAGGCCGGCCTGGAGGAGGTCGGTGACGCCTCGGTCTATGGGACCCTGCGCCGCCTCTTCGCCGCCGGCCTGCTCACGACCTACGTCGTGCCGAGCGAATCCGGGCCGCACCGCAAGTACTACTCACTCAACGCCGCGGGGCGAGACCAGCTGACCCGCTCCGGCAAGCTCTGGCGCTCGTTCGCCACCACAATGGACAGTCTGCTCGACGATCGGGGGATGGCGGCATGACCGTCGCGCAGCAGGAGATCACCGACTACGTGGCGCGGGTTCGAGCCGCTCTGGCCGACCTGCCGCCCGGGCAACGCGACGAGCTGACCGAGGATCTCGCCGACCACCTCACCGAGGTCGCCGCCGAGTCCGAGGGCACCCTGGTCGAGCGGTTGGGCGAGCCCGAGACGTACGCCGCCGAGCTGCGCGCCGCAGCCGGCGCCGCTCCGGGCAGCGGGCGCAACCTCGACCAGCGGGTGGCGAGCGCGGTGGCCCGGGTCCGCGGCCGGCTGCGCGCCATGGACACCCGTCTCGGCCCACCCCTGGGGTACGCGACGGCCAGCGACTTCCTCCAGTTGCTGCGCCCCGGCTGGTGGGTGCTCCGGGGCTACCTGGCGGCGATGCTGGTCACGGTTATCAGCACCGGCGGCAGCTTCGGGCTGCTGCCGAGGTTCGGTGGTGAGTTGCTCGCCGGCATGATCATGCTGGTCGGCTTCGTGCTCGCCTCCATCTGGATCGGCCACCGCTCCGGGCGGTTGACCCGCTGGCCGCGCTCGGCGGTCCAGGTGGGCAGCACGGTTCTTGTGGTCTTCGCGCTCGCCGCGCTGGTCAACGCGGAGGACGGGCGCAACAACGACTACTACTACGACCAGACCTCGGTCGACAGTCAGTACAGCCAGGTCCGGGACGTCTTCGTCTACGACGGAGAGGGGCGGCTGGTGGAGAACGCCCGGCTCTTCGACCAGAACGGCAATCCGATCCGGCTCGGCTACCACCCAGACTGCCCGAGCCCGCTTGACGTCTATGGCCAGCCGTTGCTGCGTGCGTACCCGTACTGCCCGGATCAGGCGCCCTTCGGGCCGCGCGGCCCGGGCATGCCCGTCCCGCCTGCGGCGCCGAGCACCACCCCAGACCCGACCACCAACACCCCTGGCTCGACCAGTACCCCTGCCCCGACCAGTACGTCGACGCCAAGCGGAACGGCCACTGGCCAGCCCACGGCAGGTCAAACCGCGACGCCGAGTGACGCACCCACCCCAACCCCGACGAGCTGAACCACGGTGTGAACTGGATCATGCAGGTGAAGCTGGGAAATAACTGAACGGACGAGGCGAGCGGGACGGCACCGGGAATCAATGATCGTTACGGTGTCGTCTGCTCATCAACCCCTCGGAAGGAACCCCAGTGCCAGAGCAGGTCGCACCGCCCCCCGCGCCCGACGCCGCAACCCCTGAGCCGGCCGTCGAGACGCCGCGAGCGGCCGAGCCGCAGCCCGCCGCGCAGCAGCAGCAGTCGGCCGAGCCGCAGCCTGCCGCCGAGACGCCGCAGCCCGCCGCGCAGCAGCCGGCCGCGCCCCAGCCGGCCGAGCCGAAGGCGGACAAGTCCGGTGCGAAGAAGGCCCTCGGCATCGTCGGGGCGATTCTCGCCGTCGTCGTCATCGCCGGCCTGAAGTTCGGCGTCGTCTCGGCGATCGGCAACTACTTCAACAAGGACGAGACCGCAGCCGCCAAGACCGGCGACTGCATCGCCGAGCTGCCCGAAATCACCGGCACCGAGCAGGAGGAGGTCGACGGCGCCAAGGTCGTCGAGTGCACCTCCACCGACGCGGCGTACAACGTGGTCGGTCGGGTGGACGGCCAGAGCGAGGCTCAGGCCAAGGCCGACACCACCTGCACCCAGTTCTTCAAGGAGGGCGAGGAGGGGTACGTCTTCTCCAGCATCGAGCCGGGCAAGACGGGCTACGTGCTCTGCCTGACCAAGAAGGTCTGACCGCAGCGACAGCGCGGTATCGACGGCGGCGGGGACAGACCCCGCCGCCGTCGGCGTACCCGGAGTCACCGGGGGGCGAACGGGAGGTGAATGCCACTGTTCCGGCGTCTTCCCGACGGCCGCGTGGCGTGGCAGGCTACCGGCACGTAGGACCACTGGGCGACCAGCCAACGATGACTGACCGCTAGGAGGACGGCCCATGGGCGAAATGGTGAGCTACCGCAGCAACGGGGGCACGAGCGAGGGGTATCTCGCGATACCCGCCAGCGGCACGGCCAGCCCCGCCGTCATCGTCATTCAGGAATGGTGGGGCCTGGTCCCGCACATCCGGTCGGTGGCGGACCGGTTCGCCGAGGCCGGTTTCGTCGCCCTCGCCCCGGACTTCTACCACGGTGAGACGACCAGCGAGCCGGACGAGGCGCAGCGACTCCTGCTGGCGATGCGGATGGACGAGGCGGCGAAGGACATCGCCGGCGCGGCCGACTATCTCGCCGGGCGACCCGAGGTCACCGGAAAGGTCGGCGCCGTGGGCTTCTGCGCCGGTGGCAGCCTGGCCCTGTGGTCGGCCACCATCTCCGAGCGGATCGTCGCGACCGCCGGTTTCTATCCCGTGCTGCCGTGGGAGTCGATGCGCCCCGACTGGGCCGACTACGCCGGCAAGGCAGCGGTCATCCACTGCTCCGAAGAGGACGGCACCTCGGCCAACGAGGGCGTACAGTCCGCCCGCCGGGCCATTGAGGAGGCCGGCGGCGACTGCCACCTCTACGACTACCCGGGCACCTCGCACGCCTTCTTCAACGACGACCGGCCGGAGGCGTTCGATCAGCGCGCCGCCGCCAGCGCCTGGGCCCGCACCCTGGAACTCTTCCGGGCCAAGCTTGGCTGAGACGCGTACCCCCGCACAGGTGGTCGCCCGCGCAGCGCGGGCGACCGACCTGGCCGACCTCGACGCGGCGGTGAGCGACTGTTTCGCCTGCCCGCGGCTGGTCCAATGGCGGGAGGAGGTCGCCCGCACCCGCCGGGCCGCCTTCCGCGACCAGGAGTACTGGGGGCGGCCGGTGCCGGGCCTCGGCACCGGTGACGCCCGGATCGCCATCCTCGGGCTGGCACCCGCCGCTCACGGTGGCAACCGCACCGGCCGGATCTTCACCGGTGACCGCTCGGGTGACGTGCTGTTCGCCGCGCTGCACCGGGCCGGGCTGGTCAACCAGCCGACCAGCGTCGCCGCCGACGACGGGCTTACAGTGCGCGACCTGCGGATCTTCTCGGCCGTCCGGTGTGCGCCTCCGGACAACAAGCCGACGCCACTGGAACGGGACACCTGCGCACCCTGGCTGCACCGCGAGGTCACAGTGATCCGGCCCACGCTGCGGGTAGTGGTCGCGCTGGGCGCATTCGCCTGGGCCGCGTGGTGGCCGGTGCTCCGAGCGGTGTACGAGCAGCGCCCGCCCAGCCCGCGACCGGCGTTCGGTCATGGGGCACACTGGTCCGGCACGAACGCTCCGGACTTGCTGGGCTGCTACCACGTCAGTCAGCAGAACACCTTCACCGGGCGGTTGACACCAGAGATGTTGGACGACGTCTTCGGCCAGGCTAAACAGCTGGCCGGAGTGGACTGAGACGACGCGTGGGGTGGTGGCGATGACAGACGGACCACGCCCGCCCACACCGGTACCGTCCGCCGAGCCGGGTGTGCTGCGGCAGGTGCTCGGCCTGTTCCGCCGGTGGTGGCCGGTCGGCGCGGTCGCCGCCCTGCTCGCCGGTGCCGCGCTGGCGTCCGCGCACTCGTCGATCGGGGCCAGCCGGATTCCGCCGGCCGCGGACAACGTGCCCTGGGTTCCCGAGTACCCGACCGTCGAGCCGTCGCCGTCCATCCCGATCGAGCCGCGCGACGCCGGCGAGGCCACCCAGGCGCACATCCCGCAGTGGGTCGGCACGGTGGCGGTGGTCCTGCTCGGGTTGGCCATCCTCGCCGCGCTCGGCTACCTCACCTGGATCCTGATCCGGGGCGCGCTGCGCCGCACCACCCGGGCACTACCCGCGCAGCGGGCCCGCCGTACCGCCGAGGGCACCGCCCGCGAGGTGGTCGCCGCCCTCGACGCCGGTCTGGTGGAGCTCGACGACCGGGACACCGACCCCCGGGTGGCGGTGATCGCCTGCTGGGTGCGCCTGGAGGAGACCGCCGCCGCGGCCGGTGTGCCGAGGCTCGCCGGAGACACCCCCACCGACCTGGTCAGCCGACTGTTGCAGGGTGATCCTGAGGCGGGCGTGCCGGCCATCGCCAGCACCGACGTGCTGGCCGAGTTCGCGCACGTCTACCGGGAGGCCCGGTACGCCACCCACCCGGTCGGCGAACGCACCCGGGACCAGGCCCGCGCCGCGCTCGGCCGGCTGCGCGGCGAACTCACAGCGGTGGTGACCTCATGAGCAGCACCAGCATCGACGACCTGCTCGCGTTCGAGGAGGAGGCGGCACCGGCCGGTCCGCAGGCGCGCGACTCCCGATGGCGTCCGCTGCTGCGCTCGCTCGCGTGGGCCGCCGCGCTGGTCGCGGTCCTGCTGGTCGGTCTCCGCGCGGTGGGCCTCCAGGTCTCGCTGCCCGTACTGATCGCCGGGGTGCTCGCCGTGCTGGCGGTCCGCCGGGTCACCGCCCTGCTCGCACCGCCGCCCCCGCCGCCCGGCGGTGGTCGGGTCGGCACGGGCGAGGAGGACGGCAGCTACAACTGGGGTGCCCGGGACGCGCTGCGCAGCGCGATCAACCGGTGGGAATGGCCCCTGGACTGGTCCTCCACCCGACCCGAACGGTTTACCGGGACGGTGCTGCCCCGGATCGGTGAACTGGCCGACGAGCGGATGCGGCTGAAACACGGCGTCACCCGTGAGTCGGATCCCGCCCGCGCTCGCGTCCTGCTGGGTGACCGCCTGTGGACGTTCCTGGAGACCCCGCCTCGCCGCACCCCGTCGCCGCGCGACCTCGCGGTGATCGTCGCCGAACTGGAGAGCATCTGATGAACGACGTGGACCGGAGCATTGCCCCCGCCGAGGTCGGGCACCTGGCTCGGGCGGTCCTGGACGCGGTCGGCACCGTCGTGGTCGGCAAGCGGGACGCGTTGGAGCTGGTCCTCGCCGGCATCCTCGCGGGCGGGCACGTGCTCCTGGAGGACCTGCCGGGGCTCGGTAAGACGCTCACCGCCCGCTCGTTCGCCCAGGCCCTCGGGTTGGACTTCCGTCGGTTGCAGTTCACCCCCGACCTGCTGCCCGCCGACGTCACCGGCTCATTCCTCTACGACCAGCGCAACGGCGACTTCACCTTCCGGGCCGGCCCGGTCTTCACCAACCTGCTCCTCGCCGACGAGATCAACCGGACGCCGCCGAAGACCCAGTCCGCGCTGCTGGAGGCGATGCAGGAAAAGCAGGTGTCGGTCGAGGGTGTGACCTACAAGCTCGACGAGCCGTTCCACGTGCTGGCCACCGCCAACCCCATCGAGTACGAGGGCACCTACCCGCTGCCCGAGGCGCAGCTGGACCGGTTCCTGCTGCGGGTCTCGTTCGGCTACCCGCAGCACGAAGAGGAGTGGGAGGTGCTGCGCCGTCGGATGAGCCGTCGCCGGGAGGAGGCGGACATCAAGGCGGTGGTCGACGCGGCGACGCTGCGGGCCATGCAGGCCGCCCTGGAGGACGTGGTGGTGGAGGACTCCATCGGCCGCTACATCGTGTCGCTCACCGCGGCCACCCGGGAGCACCCGTCGGTGCTGGTCGGCGCCTCACCTCGCGGTTCGTTGGCGCTGTTGCTGCTGGCCCGGGTCCGCGCGGTGTTCGGCGGACGGGACTACGTGGTGCCGGAGGACGTCAAGTCGGTGGCGGCGCCCGCCCTGGCCCACCGGATCACCCTGCGCCCGGAGATGTGGTTGCGCCGGGTCGACCCTGCGTTCGTGGTGGGCGAGGTGCTGGAGGCGACTCCCGCCCCGGCCAGTGGCGCGCTGCCCAGCTACGCCGCCGGCGGGCCCCGGCACTGATGACCGGACCGACAGTGCCGACGGCCACCGAAGCGGAACCGGCTGCCGGCTGGGCGCCCACCCCGGCGCTCGGCCGCGCGGTGCTGCTCGCCGGCCTGCTGCTGGTGGCCGGCGTGCTGCTGGGTCGGGTGGACCTGATCGTGCTCGCCGCCCCGTTCGCGTTGGGCACCGCGTACGCGCTGCGTCGGCGGCCCACGGCGCTGCCACAGGTGTGGATCACCCAGGATGACGGCGGGCCGCTGGTCGAGGGCGGTGACGTGGCGGCGGCGGTGAGCGTCGGTAACCCGGACACTGTCGACTACGACCTGGTGGTGATGCGGTCACGGGTGTCGCCGTGGCTGCGGATCGACCGGGCCGGCTTCGCCCGCGACGAGGCCGTCGACGCCGGGGAGCCGAGTGCCGTCCCGGCGACCGGTGCGTCGGCGCAGGGCAACAGCTCGCGCCGTTCCGTCGCGGACCGGCCGTTCGTGACCTCGGTGCCGATCGGCGCCGCTGTGGACCTGGAGTTGGCCGGCAAGGCCCTGCGCTGGGGCCGGCACTCGATCGGCCCCGCCGGTGCCCGGGTCGCCACGGCCGGCGGTCTGCTGGTCTCCCGCGCGGTGATCACCGAGCCGGTCCGGGTGCGGGTGTACCCGCGTACCGAGCCGTTCGAGGCGGTCGAGGCGATGCCCCGCGCCGCCGGCCTGGTCGGGGCGCACCACTCTCGCCGACCCGGTGAGGGCGGCGAGTTGGCCGGCGTACGCGTCTTCGCCCCGGGGGACCGGCTGCGCCGGATCGACTGGCGGGTCTCGTTGCGGGCCCGGCAGCTGCACGTGGCCGCCACTCTCTCCGACCGGGACGCGGAGGTGGTGGTGCTGCTCGACGTGCTCGCCGAGGCGGGCCGCTCCGGCGGGGTGGACGGTGCTGCCTCGGTGCTGGACACCACCGTCCGGGCCACCGCCGCGATCGCCGAGCACTACCTGCACCGAGGTGATCGGGTTTCGCTGCTGGAGTACGGGCCGGCCGCCCGCCGGCTCCGGCCGGCCGCCGGGCGACGGCAGTACCTGACCGTCCTGGAGTGGTTGCTCGACGTCCGGGTCCACGCGTCCGCGCACGAGCCGTACGACCAGGTCTTCGGCCCGCAGTTGCTCTCTTCGGACGCGTTGGTGGTGGTGCTCACCCCGCTGCTGGACGAACGGTCGGCGCAGATGCTCGCCCGGCTGGCCCGCGGCGGGCGGTTCGTGGTGGCGGTCGACACGTTGCCGACCGACCTGGCGTCGCCGAAGGACCAGGGTTGGGCCGAGGTGGCGTACCGACTGTGGCGCCTGGATCGGGAGATCATGATCGGGCAGCTCCGGGAGCACGGCGTACCTGTGGTGCGCTGGGCCGGCGCCGGCAGCCTGGACCAGGTGTTGCGGGACGTGGCTCGGTTGGCGACGGCCCCAAGGGTGGGTGGCCGGTGAGCGCGAGGAGTGAGCTTGCGAGCCCCGCAGTCGCGAACGGAAGGCGGGCTCGGTGAGCGCGAGGAGTGAGCTTGCGAGCCCCGCAGTCGCGAACGGAAGGCGGGCTCGGTGAGCGCTTTCGTGGAGCGGGTCCGGGCGGCCCAGTATGCGGTCACGCGCATCAGTGCGGCCCCGCTGCTGGTTCGGGCGGGGATCTTCGTCATCGTGTTTGCCGGGTTCGCCCTGGCGTTCCCCGCGGAGGTGCTTTCCGGCCGGCCGATCCTCTTCCTGGCGGTGGCCGCCCTGTTGCCCGCGGTCGGGCCGCGCAAGGTCTGGGCGACCTTCACGGCGTTGGTAACGGTCGGCGGCTGGCTGCTCGCCACCGACGGGTACGGCCGTCCGGTCGCCCTCTGGCGGCTGCTCGCCGTCGCGGCCCTGCTCTATCTGGGGCACACCCTCTGCGCGCTGGCCGCGCTGTTGCCCTACGACGCGGTGGTGGACCCCGAGTTGATCACCCGTTGGTTGATGCGGTCGGCCGCCGTGCTGTTGGGTGCCGCCGTGCTCGGCGTGCTGTTGTTGCAGGCGGCGGGGACGGGTGGAGGTGCCGGATACCAGTGGGTGACGGTGCTGGGGCTGCTGGTGGCGGTGGGGTTGGCAGCGTTGCTGGGCTGGCTGCTGCGACGTCGGTGACCACTGCGAAGTGAGGGTTACGCAGGTCACATGGGTTGTGCTCCGTCACAGATGGGGGGCGCGAGCGGGATTACCTGAGCCGGCCGGGGAATGATAGACAACGTGAATCCGAAGCGGATCCTTGTGGTTGGTGCCGGGCACGTCGGTCTGTACGCGGCCCTGCGCCTGTCGAAGAAGCTCAGCTCCCGTGAGGCTGAGGTCATGGTGGTTGACCCCCAACCCCACATGACCTACCAGCCGTTCCTGCCCGAGGCGGCGGCGGGCAACATCTCCCCGCGGCACTCCGTGGTGCCGCTGCGGCGGGAGTTGCGCCGGTGCAAGATGGTGGCCGGTACGGTCACGCGGATCGAGCACGACCGCAAGGTGGCCACTGTGCAGCCGATCAGTGGCCCGGCCCGGGAGATCACCTACGACCACGTGATCGTGGCTCCGGGTTCGGTTTCCCGCACCCTGCCGATTCCCGGCCTGCACGAGCAGGGCATCGGTTTCAAGACCATCGGCGAGGCGATCTACCTGCGCAACCACGTGCTGGATCGGCTCGACGTGGCGGCTGCCACACCGGATCCGGACGTCCGCCGGTCGGCGCTGACCTTCACCTTCGTCGGTGGTGGGTACGCCGGCATCGAGGCGCTCGCCGAGATGGAGGACATGGCTCGCGACGCCCTGCGTTACTACCCGGAGCTCAAGCAGGACGAGGTCCGCTGGGTGCTGGTCGAGGCCACCCAGCGGGTGCTGCCGGAGGTCGACCGGGACATGGGTGCGTACACCGTGCAGCAGCTGCTGAAGCGGAACATGGACATCCGGCTGGACACCCGCCTGGAGTCCTGCGTCGACGGGGTGGTCAAGCTCTCCGACGGTGACAGCTTCCGCTCCGACACGATCGTCTGGACGGCCGGTGTGAAGCCGTCGCCGATGCTGGACTCGACGGACTTCCCGCGCGACGACCGTCGCCGGATCACCTGCCTGCCCACGCTCCAGGTGGTCGACGGTGACCAGGTGCTCGAGGGCGCCTGGAGCGCCGGCGACTGCGCCGCAGTACCGGACCTGACCAAGGAGCCGGGCAACTTCTGCTCGCCGAGCGCTCAGCACGCGGTGCGCCAGGCCGCCCGGATGGCCGACAACATCACGGCCGTGATCCGGGGTCGCGAGCCGGTGAACTACAAGCACAAGCACGTCGGCAGCGTGGCGAGCCTCGGCCTGCACAAGGGCGTGGCCCAGGTGTACGGAATCAAGATGACCGGTTGGCCGGCCTGGGTGATGCACCGGACGTACCACATGAGCCGGATCCCGTCGTTCAACCGGAAGGTCCGCGTGGTGGTGGACTGGTCCCTGGCGTTCTTCCTCAAGCGTGAGGTGGTCGCCCTGGGCCAGCTGCACGACCCGCGTGAGGAGTTCGTGGAGGCATCCCAGCCGGTGGGCGCGCCCCGCGTCTGACCAGACACCGACGCTGACCCCGTCGATCTTGCACTTCCGGATGCCGTGATGCGCCTTCTGGTGCGTCTTGTCCGGACAGAAAGTGCAAGATCGGCGGGGTTTTGGTTGGTCTAGACCCGCCACGTCCAGGCGTCGGCGATGCGGGTGGGTGGGCCGTAGAGCTGCTCCAGGGTGGCGCGCAGGGCCTCGGCGTGGGGGGCGTCGTCGGTCAACGCCACGCAGGAGGCGCCCCAGAAGTCCGCGTCGCGAACGGCCTGGCGGCGCTGCTCGTCGCCGATGGCCGGTTGGTCGCCGCGCCGGGCGACATCGGCCAGTAGCGCGGAGGTGGGCTGCTTGAAGGTGCCCATCGCCGCGGTGCCGCCCCTCCCGTAGGGGCCGATGAAAAAGCCCTCCGGCAGCCCGAAACCGGCGTCGGCGGCGGTCGCCCAGCGCATCGGCCAGGGCTCTTTCGGGGTGGGCAGCGGCACCGGGACCAGCACCCCGCCCGGCGTCACGCACTGCCGCCAGTGGCCACCGGTGATGAATTCCGGCACGGCGGGTCGTCCGGCGGTCGGCAGGGGCGTCGGGAAGATCGGCAGCAGGGCCACGCCGACGGCCAGGGGCACCAGTCGTCGTGCCCGACCGGAGCTGCGCAGGGCCCGGTCGACAGCGAGCACCAGCAGCGTCGCGACGATCGGCAGCAACGCCAGCGCGAACCGCATCGGCAACGCCCCGTCCACCACCGGCAGCCCTCCGATCAGGGCATACGGACCGGGGATCGCCGTCCTGGTGCCGCCGAGCACCACCTCCGGGCCGAGCGAGAGCGCCCCCATCACCAGGCCCGCCACGACGCAGGCGAAGACCAGCCGGCGTCGCCCGGCCCAGATCGCGCAGACCGCGGCGGCCAGCAGCAGTGGCCAGCCGAGGAAGGTGTTGTACTCGGCGGGGCCGGTGGTCAGCCGGGCGGATTCGTCGCTGCCGGCCACCGACAGTGGGGAGAGCGTCCACCAACTGCTCAGGTCGGCGGAGAAGTAGGCCGGGGTGAACATCCCGTCGGCGACTCCCTGTGGCCCGGCGAACTGGAACCACAGCGGATAGCCGAGCACCAGCAGGGCGAGCCCGGCGGCGATCGCCAACCCGCCGGCGAACCCGGGGAGCGCCCGGCGGGCCCGGTCCCGGTCGGCCACGGCGTAGCTGATCGCCATCACCAGCAGCGTGATCGCGGCGAGGAAGAGCACCTCCTCGCCGATGAAGACCTGCGCGCTGACCGCGCCGGCCAGCCCCGCCGCGGAGGTGAGGAGTCGACGGCGGTCCGGGCCGGTGGCTCGGGTACGGCCGGCCTCGTCGGGGGTGCCGGGCCCCGGGTCGGCCGCCCGCAACAGCCGGACCACCAGCCAGACGATCACCGGCACCAGCCACTGGGCGGTCATGTGCAGGTGGCTGTTGGTCTGCGAGACCATGCCGGGTCCGAATCCGCACAGCCCGCCGCCGAGTGCGGCGGCCACCCGGCGGACGCGCAGCGTCCGGTGGAAGAGCAGGTACCAGGCGAGTGCGGTGCCGGCGAGGTTGGCGGCGGCGAGCAGCGCGAAGGTGACCGGTGCACCCAGCAGCAGGGTGACCGGCGCGAAGAGGACGCCGAGGGCGATCACCGTGGTGTTGGCCATCAGGTTGACGCCGTCGGGGGCGTTGAGCCGGCCGGTGAGCAGGTCGAAGTCGCCGAGCAGGGCGCGGGCGTCCACCGCCAGGAACCACTCGTAGAGGGCCTGGTCCTCCGGGTTGAGCGCCAGGATGCGGCCACCCGGGTCGGGCCACAGCCCGTGGGTGAGCCAGCCGGCCAGCACGGCGAAGATCAGAGCGGCCAGCAGGTCCGCCCGGTGGCGGCGGACGGCGGCCAGCAGCCGGGTGGCCCGGGGTCGGCGGTTGACCTGATCGGCGAGGCGGAATGCCTGCTCAGGCGCGGCGTCGGGGGCCGTGGGGGCTGCGCTGCTCACGGCATCGACCCTAATGTGGCCAGGCTGGCGGGGTACGCCGGGTCACCGTAGACCGGCTACGGTGACACTGCACCAGGCGTGTCGGCGCGCCGGTGCCACTCGCCCGGGTGGTGGAAAGGCAGACACGGCCGCCTTAAAAGCGGCTGCCGAAAGGCGTGCGGGTTCGACCCCCGCCCCGGGCACCGGTCGACTCACACATTCTCATTCGTGATCTCCAGGACTTGGCTCTGCCGTTTACTCTTGGAGGGCACGTTCACGTGCAAACGACCCCCTGAGGGAGGCCAGACAGTGAAGACCTCGAACCCGGTGCTCGCCCGGCTCGGCCAAGCGGCCGAGCGGGAGCGCTCCGCCGGGTACGCCCCGGCCGGGCCGTACGGACAGCCCGGCATTCCCCAGCAGTACCCGTCCCAGGCCGACTACCCGGCCGCGCCGCCGACCGTGGCGCCGATGACCGTCGACGACGTGGTCGTCAAGACGGTCGCTCTACTCGGCATTCTCGGCATCACCGCCGCGGCCGCCTGGGTGCTCGTGCCCGACGCGCTGGTCGGTACCGCCTGGATCGGCGCGGCGGTGGTCGGCCTGGTCCTCGGCTTGATCATCTCGTTCTCCCGGATGGCCAACCCGGCGCTCGTGATCGCGTACGCGGTCGTCGAGGGTGTTTTCGTCGGCATGGTCAGCAAGGCGTTCGAGACGGCCTACGACGGCATCGTGCTCCAGGCCGCGGCAGCCAGCTTCGGCATCTTCTTCCTGATGGCGATGCTCTACCGGGCGAAGGTCATCCGGGCCACCCCGGCCTTCGTCAAGGGCATGATCGCCGTGATGGTCGGCCTCTTCGCCGTCATGATGATCAACCTGGTGCTGGCGCTGTTCGGCGTCAACACCGGCCTGCGCGACGGCAGCCCGCTCGCCATCGGCTTCAGCCTGGTCTGCATCGTGGTCGCCTCGCTGAGCTTCGTGCTCAGCTTCAAGGAGATCGAGGACGGCGTCCGGATGGGCCTGCCCCAGCGCTACTCCTGGGTGGCCGCGTTCGGCATCCTGGTCAGCCTGGTCTGGCTCTACATCGAGATCCTGCGCCTGCTGAGCTACTTCCAGGGCGACGACTGACCTCGTCCGCACTGCCGACCGGCGCCCGTCCCCACTCCGGTGGGGGCGGGCGCCGTCGTCCGCGCCGTTTGCCCGCCGCCGCCGGTCCGCCCGGGGCAGAGTGACGTGGGGGGTACGCGGGCGAAGGAGGCGGCGGTGCGCAGCAACAACCCGGTGCTCAACCGGCTGGACGAGACCGGCCGGGTGGAGGCCCGGGTGCTCGGCGCCCGTGACGTCGAGCCGATGACCGTCGACGACGTGGTGGTCCGTACCGTCGGGTTGCTGCTGGTGACCGGCGCGGCCGCGGCGGTGTCCTGGGCGGTGATCCCCGACGCGGTGTGGCTGGGCGCCGCGCTGGCCGGCAGTGCGCTCGCCTCGATCGCGCTGGTCCTGGTCATCTCGTTGCGAAGAATCACCAATCCGGTGCCGATCGTCGGCTACGCCATCCTCCAGGGGCTGCTGCTGGGGGTGGCGAGCCGCACCTTCGAGCAGGTCTATCCGGGCATCGTGGTGCAGGCGGTGGCCGGCACCTTCGGCGTCTTCCTCGGCATGGCGGCGCTCTACCGGGCCCGGGTGATCCGGGCGACGCCCCGGCTGGCCCGCCTGGTGACCGGCACCCTGCTCGGCATCGCCGTGCTCAGCGTGGTCAACCTGGTGTCGTACCTGATCACCGGGCGATCGGGCCTGGCGGTCTACAGCGTCAGCGGGGAGGTCGGCTGGCTGCCGTACGCCTTCTCGGTGGTGGCCATCATCGCCGGGGCGTTCAGCTTCATCCTCGACTTCGATCTGGTCGAGCGGTCGGTGCGCGACGGTCGAGCCCGTCGGTACGCGTGGCTGAGCGCGTTCGGCCTGCTCACCGGGTTGGTCTTCCTCTACTGGCAGCTGCTGCGGCTGCTCAGTTACCTGCGCCGCTGACCGGCCCGACCCGGCGCGGTCGTTGTCGGCCGTAGACTCGGCGGCGATGAGCGCAGCGGAGTTGGACAAGGCCGTGCAGTTGCTGGTCCGTCAGATCGCGCACTGGCAGCAGCCCCGGTGGGCGGCGGCCGCGACCGCCGGCAACGTGTCCCGCGCCGACCTGGTGCACCGTCTGGTGCAGGAGATCGCCAACCTGGCCGCCGACGCCGAGGGGGAGCCCCGTCGGGTGGTGCCCCGGCTCGACAACGACCTGGCTCTGCCCGACCAGTTGCGGGTTGTCGCGGCGGACCTGCTGGCCGCCGACCCGGGGGCCGAGGCGCTGACCCGGGCCGCCGCCGAGGTGACGGCGACCCGCGGCGCGCTCTGAGGGCGGCTCGGCTCAGCTGAGCCGTTCCAGCACCATGGCCATGCCCTGGCCACCGCCCACGCACATGGTTTCCAGGCCGATGGTCTTGTCGTGCCACTCCAGCGCGTTGAGCAGGGTGCCGGTGATCCGGGCGCCGGTCATGCCGAACGGGTGGCCGACCGCGATGGCCCCGCCCATCACGTTCAGCTTCTCCTCCGGGATGCCCAGCTGGCGGTAGGAGGGGATGACCTGCGCGGCGAACGCCTCGTTGATCTCGACGAGGTCGACGTCGTCGATGGTCATGCCGGCTCGGCGCAGCGCCTGCCGGGACGCCTCGACCGGCCCGAGACCCATGATCTCCGGCGACAGCGCGGTCACGCCGGTCGAGACGATCCGGGCCAGCGGGGTGAGCCCGAGCTCCTCGGCCCGCTGGGCGCTCATCACCACCACGGCGGCCGCACCGTCGTTGAGCGGGCAGCAGTTGCCAGCGGTGATCCGACCGTCCGGGCGGAACACCGGCTTCAGGCCGGAGACCGCGTCGAGGGTGACGCCGGCCCGGGGCCCGTCGTCGGTGCTCACCACGGTGCCGTCCGGCGTGGTGACCGGGGTGATCTCCCGGGCCCAGAAACCGTCGGCGATGGCCTTCTCGGCGAGGTTCTGGCTGCGTACGCCGAACTCGTCCATGTCGGCGCGGGTGACGTCGTGCACCTGGGCCAGGTTCTCCGCGGTCTGCCCCATGGTCAGGTAGATGTCGGGCAGCTCGCCGGCCTCACGCGGGTCGGTCCACACCTCGGCGCCGCCCTGCGCGCGGCGCTTCGAGCGCTCGCCGGCCGACCCGAAGCGGGGGTTCTCCCAGCCGCCGCCGACCACTGCCTGCGCCTCGGGCGGCAGCCCGTCGGAGCTGCCCCGGGCGTAGCGGGAAACCATTTCCACCCCGGCGGAGACGAACACGTCGCCCTCGCCGGCCCGAATCGCGTGCATCGCCATCCGGGTGGTCTGCAACGAGGAGGCGCAGTAGCGGGTCAGCGTGGCGCCGGGAACAGTGTCCAGACCGAGGAGGGTCGACACCACCCGGGCCATGTTGAAGCCCTGCTCGCCGCCGGGCAGGCCGCACCCGAGGTAGAGGTCGTCGATCGTGGTCGGATCGAGAGCGGGGATCTTGTCCAGCGCGGCCTGGACGATGGTCGCGGCGAGGTCGTCGGAGCGGACGTCGCGCAGGGACCCCTTGTGCGCCCGGCCGATGGGGGAGCGGGCGGTGGCGACGATGACGGCGTCGCGGGACGACTCAATCGGCATGGACCAACGTTAACCCGCCGGTAACATGGCGCGGAAGAAGCCGGCGCGGCGGGAAATGTCACCCTGGCCGGGGACGATCTAGCGCCGGGTCGTGGCCGCCGCCGCGGCGACGATGGCGGGCAGCAGAGCGTGCGCCCACACCCGGTAGCCGTCGGCGGAGGGGTGGAAGCCGTCCTGGCACAGCGTCCCGGCGTCGGCCCGGAACACCGGCCCGGTCTCGGTGGCCAGGTCGACCACCGAGCCGCCCGCCTCCAGCACGGCCGTGGTCTGCGCGCGGGCCACCCGACGCCCGGACCAGCCGACCACCTGGCGCAGCGGAGGCGCTATCGCACGCACCGCGCCGAGGTCGGGGCAGGTGCCCACCACCACCTCGACGCGCGCTTCGCGCAGCCGGTGCACAGCAGCGCCGAGATAGGCCGCCGCGTCGGAGGGTCGGCGCAACCCGGTGGCGTCGTTGGCGCCGATCAGGATCAACGCCACGTCCGGCCGCTCACCGAGCAGGGCCCGGGCCACCTGGGTGGCGAGGTCCGTCGAGCGGGACCCGGAGACACCGACACTGGACAGGTGCACCCGGCGGCCGGTCGGGCCCTCGGCGAGCAGGTTGGCCAACTGCCCGCCGATGGTGTCCTCCAGGCGGTCGACACCGACGCCCAGTGCCGACGAGTCGCCCAGCAGCACCAGTCGCAGCTCCGGGGCACCCGCCCGCCCGATCGTGGCGCGCAGGGCCAGCCCCAGCTCCGGTTCGGCGTAGCGCCGGTGCCGGGCCACGAACGCCTCACCAGCGAGGACGGCGGCGCCCCCGACGGTGCCGGCGAGCAGCGACATCGCCGCCGCCCGACCCAGTCGGCCGGCGAGGCCGGAGGTCACGCTCCGCGCGCTGCGCTCGTTCATGCCAGTCCCTCCACTGTCGAGGTGTCCGAGGCGGACCCGTGCTGCGGCACCGCGCCGACACCGAAGAACGCCCGGCGGCGCAGCTGCGCCCACCGACCGGCCGGCCCTCGGTCGCGGCCCCGGACCTGGGTGCCGCTGACCTCCGTGCCGGCGTGCCGGGCCGCCTCCTGGGCGGCCTCCGGCAGCGACCGTACGCCCTCTGCCCGCGTCGGTGTGGCCCGTCGTTCCGGCGTCGCGCCGAGGGCGGAGAGCATCGTGGGCAGCAGCGCGGCGGCGGCCATCGCGTACCCCTCGGCGGAGGGATGGAACCGGTCCCAGGCGAACATCCGGGTCGGCTCGGCCGTGAACCGGGGGCCGAGCAGGTCACCGAGGGAGACCGTCCAGCCACCCGCCTCTACCACGGCCACCGTCTGGGCGGCCGCGAGCTGGCGGCTCCAGCGGTGCGCCAGCCAGCGCAGAGGTGGCTGGATCGGGCGGATCGCGCCCAGGTCGGGGCAGGTGCCGACGACCACCTCGCACCCCGCGTCGCGCAAAGTGTGCACCGCCTCGACCAGGTAGCGCACCGCCAGGCCGCGCGGGGTGCGGTTGGTGATGTCGTTGCCGCCGATGAGGATCACCGCGATGTCGGGCCGGCACTCCAGCGCCGCCTCCACCTGGTGGCGAAGCGCCGCCGAGATGGCGCCGACCACAGCGAAGCGGTGCACCTGCACCGGCCGGTGCAGTCGACGGGACAGGCCGGTGGCGAGCAACGCCCCGGGCGTCTCCCGACGGCGGTGCACCCCGTAGCCGGCCGCCGACGAGTCACCGAGCACGACCATGGTGAGCGCAGGACCGGGGAACTTCGCGCCGTACATCCCGTCGCAGCGGGGCGGCGGCGCCTGGGCCATCGGGATGGTCCGTCGAGCCTGGCGGGCCTGGCCGACCAGCACCCCGCCGGTCGCCACCGCGGCCGCCGCGGTGGCGCCGGTGCCGATGGCGGCCAGCCGGACGAGCCGCCGGGCCTGCCGCCAGCGCTCACCACCGGGTACGACGGAATGTGCCACCCCCATACCGCGACATTATCGCGCTGGCCCGACACACCGCTGTCGTCGTGACGGCACCCGGGTGCCTGGAAACCGACGCGACGGGGTACCTGGGTGGATGAGGCCGGCCGACTTGCGCCGACCCGCCACGCTGATCCGGCGGAGAGGAGCGCGACGATGAGTAAGACACTGAAGCGCAGCGCGGCGTTCACGGCCCTGGCGCGGGCCCTGGCGGCAGGGGCGCGCAACGGGCCGTCCATCGGCACGCGGTTGGCCGCGCTGCCCCGGATGATCCGGGCCACCGTCAAGGGAGAGTACGACGGCGGCCTTCGCCTGGCCCTGATGACCGCGGCGACGGCGTACATCGTCTCGCCGATCGACCTGCTCCCGGAGATCCCGCTGGCGATCTTCGGGCTGGCCGACGACGCGGTCATGGTCACCTGGTTGGCCGGCAGCGTGCTCGCCGAGACCGACCGGTTCCTGGAGTGGGAGGCCCGCCGCGGCTCGGTCATCCCCGGGGGGCTGGTGCCCTGACGACACGTACGCTGGGCGGTGAGCAAACGTCTTCCCGGCCGCCCACCGCCGGCGCCGCAACGAAGGGCACACCGTGCAGTACTACGACAACGTCGTCGACATGATCGGAAACACCCCGCTGGTGCGTCTGCGTAACGTCACCGAGGGCATCCAGGCCACAGTGCTGGCGAAGGTGGAGTACGTCAACCCGGGCGGCTCGGTGAAGGACCGGATCGCGCTGCGGATGGTGGAGGACGCCGAGGCCGCCGGTCTGCTCAAGCCCGGCGGCACCATCGTCGAGCCGACGAGCGGCAACACCGGCGTCGGGTTGGCCCTGGTGGCCCAGCTCAAGGGCTACAAGTGCGTCTTCGTCTGCCCCGACAAGGTCAGCCAGGACAAGCAGGACGTGCTCCGGGCGTACGGCGCCGAGGTGGTGGTCTGCCCGACCGCCGTCGCGCCGGAGGACCCGCGCTCGTACTACAACGTCTCCGACCGGCTGACCCGGGAGATCCCCGGCGCCTGGAAGCCCAACCAGTACAGCAACCCGGCCAACCCGCGCTCGCACTACGAGACGACCGGCCCGGAGCTGTGGAAGCAGACCGACGGCGAGCTCACCCACTTCGTGACCGGCGTCGGCACCGGCGGCACCATCTCCGGCATCGGCCGGTACCTCAAGGAGGCGTCCGAGGGCCGCGTGCGGATCGTCGGGGCCGACCCGGAGGGCTCGGTCTACTCCGGCGGCACCGGCCGGCCGTACCTGGTCGAGGGCGTCGGCGAGGACTTCTGGCCGGAGACGTACGACCGGGGTGTCGCCGACGAGATCGTGGAGGTCTCCGACAAGGCGTCCTTCGAGATGACCCGGCGGCTGGCCCGCGAGGAGGGTCTGCTGGTCGGCGGTTCCTGCGGCATGGCGGTGGTCGCCGCCCTGGAGGTCGCCCGCCGGGCCGGCCCGGACGACGTGGTGGTGGTGCTGCTGCCCGACGGCGGCCGAGGCTACCTCTCCAAGATCTTCAACGACTCGTGGATGGCCCGGTACGGCTTTCTCGACAACTCCGGTGCCGAGCCGACGGTGGCCGACGCGCTGGCCAGCAAGCCGGGCGGGCTGCCCGAGCTGGTGCACGTGCACCCGACCGAGACCGTCCGCGACGCGATCGACTACATGCGCGAGTACGGCGTTTCGCAGCTTCCGGTGCTCAAGGCCGAGCCGCCCGTGGTGACCGGTGAGGTCGCCGGCTCGATCGCCGAGCGGGACCTGCTCGACGCGCTGTTCACCGGCCAGGCCCACCTGCACGACACGATCGAGCGGCACATGGGCGACCCGCTGCCGATGATCGGTGGTGGCCAGCCGGTGAGCGAGGCGGTGGGCATGCTGGAGAAGTCCGACGCCGCCCTGGTCCTGGTCGACGGCAAGCCCAAGGGCGTCCTCACCCGCCAGGACCTCCTGTCCCACCTGGGCGCCCACTAACCTCCCCGTCCCCGCCGATCTTGCACTTACTGTCGCCTGAATGTCGCTATTGCGGTGTCTTGTCGCAGCAGAAAGTGCAAGATCGGCGAGGTGGAAGGTGGGGGTGGGGTGAGGTTAGAGGGGGCGGGTGTAGCGGAGTTGTCGGGTCGGGGCCGACCCGATTGCCTCGTCCCGTTCGTCCCCGGTCGGGGTCCAGCCGCCGCGCTCGTAGAAGGCGCGGGCGTGGGCGTTGTCCCGCAGCACCCAGAGCACGGCACGCCGCCAGCCCTGCGCCCGCATGGCGTCCAGCGCGTCCACCATCAGGGTTCGGCCGACGCCGCGGCCCTGCTCGGCCGGGTCGAGGTGGATCGCGTTGAGCAGCCCGGTGGTGGGGTCGTCCTCGTCGTCCGGGCCCAGGTGGCTGAACCCGACCAGCGCCCCGGCCCGCTCGGCCACTGTCATCCGGTGGGTGTCCCGCTCCCAGATCCACCGCTCGACCCAGTACCGCCCCATCGCCTCCGGTGTCGGGTCGGCCAGCGCCTCGGCCGGCAGGAAGGCGGAGTACGCGGCGACCCGGGAGCGCTGGTGCAGGGCACCCACCGCCATCAGGTCGCCTTCGGTCGCGGGGCGGAGCGTGACGGTCACCCGGCCGAGGCTACCCGGCGCGGCGGAAGCTGCACCGTGGTCAGATCCTCGGCGATGATCAGCTCGCCGTCGAAGTGTGCGCGCGCCTCGTCGTGGAACCGTCGCGGGTCGGGGTAGCGCTGGGAGAAGTGGGTGAGCACGAGTCGGCGTACCCCGGACTCGGTCGCCACCCGGGCGGCCTGCGCCGCGGTCAGGTGGCCGACCTCGGCGGCGAGCGCGGCCTCCGACTCCAGGAACGTCGACTCGATGACCAGCAGGTCGGCGTGCTCGGCGAGGGCGTACACCCCGTCGCAGAGGCCGGTGTCCATCACGAACGCGAACCGCTGGCCCGGGCGGGGCACGCTCACCTCGGCCCGGGTGACGCGGCGTCCGTCGAGGTCCAGGTGCCCGTCGCGGATCAGCTCGCCGACGGCCGGCCCGGCGATGCCGTACGCGGCCAGCTTCTCCGGCAGCATCCGGTGCCCGTCCGGCTCGACCAGCCGGTAGCCGTACGTCTCGATGGGGTGGCGGAGCCGGCGTGCCTCCAGCGTGCCGCAGCGTAGGGCGATCTGCTGCCCGTCGGCCTCGATGGGCTCGACCCGCAGTTCGGCGGTCTCGTAGAACGAGGTGGCGTACCGCAGCCGGGCGAAGTATTCGGCGCCGCCGGCGGGGAAGTGCACGGCGACCGGGTGGGCCACCCGGTCCAGGGAGAGTCGCTGGATGGTGCCGGGCAGGCCCAGGCAGTGGTCGCCGTGGAAGTGGGTGACGCAGATCCGGGTCAGGTCGGTGGCGGTGACAGTGGTGTGCAGGAGTTGACGCTGGCTGCCCTCACCCGGGTCGAAGAGGATCACCTCGTCGTCCCAGCGCAGCACGTACCCGTTGTGGTTGCGTTGACGGGTCGGCGCCTGGCTGGCCGTCCCCAGCACCACCAGCTCGCGCATGGACATCGCCACTCCCGTGGATATGGAGCGACCCCCGGGGCGCTCCGCGCATGTGCGCGGGCCGGCTGGACTTGGCCGGCACCCCGGGGGTCGGATGGCTGTCGTGGATTCGCCGCACCGCTGCCACACGGTCTCGACGATGGTGCTTCTGCCCGCCTCGCGGCAGGCCGATCACTGTCGAGGACAGCGGCTAGCTGACAGCCACCTCACGAGTCCGATTGCTATACAAGTCGGGACCACCTCCTTTCACGTGTACGGCCACGTTATCGAGTTCTCGTCGGGCTCGGCAACGGATTTCCATCACAGGGCCGAACGGGAATGCCCGGGCACCTCGGCAGAGCGCTGACGGCGGCGATCAGGCAGGTGCGACCGGTGCAAGTTCTGACCGAGGTACGAGTCAGGACTCCTGCGCGGAATTCCACCCGCCTGGCTGTCACGGGCGGCGCCGCAGCCGCTGAGCCCAGGCGGCCCCGTCCTGAGCTAGGGTGCCGGCCGTAGAGGCGTCCGCGCGCAGCGTTCCCGATGGTCACCGACGACTTCGGCAATCTCGCCTGGTGTCGTGGCTGTGTCCACTCGTAGCGGCCACCAGCACTTGCCGCACGTGACCCGGCCGGTGACGACGATGCTCCATGTCGATACTTCTAGCTCAAGTGGCACCCGAACCGGCTGATCGACCTCTGCCCGCGCACTGAACACTTCTACTCCCTGCCGTATGAGGGGCGCCCGCATGATCGGCGAGACCGGCGGACGCCCCTTGGGTGCAGCGACGGGCACCGATCCCAGATCCACCACCCACCACGCAGATTTGACAGTAGTGCCAGTAGTGCCAGTAAGGCAATGGGTGTAAGTAGTCCCCGCTGTGGGAAGGCGCAGCCTGTGTGCGTGCCGATACCTCACACCGCGCATGAGATCGAGGCTGATTTGTTGCGGCGCATCGGCGCTGGCGAGTTCCCGCGCGGCCAGCGCCTCCCGACGTACGACGCGCTGGCCGATGAATACGGCTCGGCCCGGCGCACTGTGGCGCGCGCCGTTGAGGGGTTGAAAGCGCGGGGAATCGTGGTCGGCGTCCGGGGGTCAGGCGTGTACGTCGCCGACACGTAGCAGGCACCGCCCCGGGCCGCGTGGTAGATCAATCACCCCGGACGTGGGCCCGCGAAGCTGATTAAGGTTTTCGGGCACGACGACCGGCTTGGCGTAACCGTGCGGACGGCTAGCGCTATCGCCGATTATCGTGCCCTCCTTACGTCCGAATCAGGCTGACGCCTCGACTCAGCCGCCGACTCGGGCCACCCCGACCGGGCAGCTCAGCCCGTTCGGGCCGTGGTTGCAGTACCCGTTCGGGTTCTTGGTCGGTGCCAGGTACTGCTGGTGGTAGTCCTCGGCGAAGTAGTAGCCGCCGAGCGGGGCGATCTCAGTGGTGATCTCAGCCTTGCCGGCCCGCGTCACGATCGGCTGGAACGCGTCCCGGGACGACTCCGCGATGGTCCGCTGCTCGTCGGTGGTCGTGTAGATCGCCGAGCGGTACTGGGTGCCCACGTCGTTGCCCTGGCGCATGCCCTGGGTCGGGTCGTGGTTCTCCCAGAAGACCTTCAGCAGGTCCTCATAGTTGATCTTGCTGGGGTCGTACACCACCTGGACGACCTCGGCGTGCCCGGTCCGGCCGGAGCACGTCTCCTCGTACGTCGGGTTCTTGGTGACGCCACCCGCGTAGCCGGCGGAGGTGGTGTAGACGCCGGGAAGCGTCCAGAACAGCCGCTCGGCACCCCAGAAACAGCCCATGCCGAAGACCGCGACCTGAAGGCCCTCAGGGAACGGGCCCCTCAACGGGGTGCCCAGCACCTCGTGGCGGTCGGCGACCGGCATGGCGATCGGGCGGCCCGGCAGGGCCTGGTCGGGCGAGACCATATCGGCGTTCGTACGGCGCAAAAACACGGTGGGATCTCCTCTCGTACCTCTCCCAGCGTGTAACACCGGAGGGTCCACCTTCCTTACCCGCGTGACAGTCAGTCAGGCCCCACCGGGGAGCGCCGTCGCGATCCGGTCCGCGTACGTCTGGGCCTCGGTGTCGTCCCCGTAGCGGGTGCGCGGCCAGAAGAAGCCGCGCAACCCGTCGCCCTTGGTACGCGGGACCACGTGGGTGTGCAGGTGGGGCACGGACTGGGACACCTTGTTGTTCATCGCCACGAATGTCCCACCGGCGCCGAGAGCGGTCTCCACCGCCACCGCCATCCGCTGAACCATGGCGAAGTAGCCGGGCAGCAGGTCGGCCGGCAACTCCGCCAGGGTCACCAGGTGCACCCGGGGCACCACCAGCACATGCCCCTTGAACACCGGACGGGTGTCCAGGAACGCCACCCCGTCCGAGGTGTCGGCCACCCGGAACGCCGGCACCTCGCCCGCCACGATCCCGCAGAACACGCAACCGCTCATCCGGCCAGGCTATGCCGGTGCCCCGGACGGTCCGGCTCCCGCCCGGGAGCACGGGTTCCGTTCCAGCCCTCTCCGAAGGGGCACTAGCCTCACCAGAATGAGTCACGGCTTCGAGACGCTCGCCATCCACGCCGGTCAGGACCCCGAGGCCCGCACCGGCGCGGTGATCCCGCCGATCTACCAGACCAGCACGTACGCCCAGGACGCCGTCGGCGCACCCCGCCTCGGCTACGAGTACAGCCGTTCCGGCAACCCGACCCGTGACGCGCTCCAGGAGTGCCTGGCGGCGCTGGAGGGCGGGCCGGTGGGGCTCGCCTTCGCCAGCGGCCTGGCGGCGGAGGACACCCTGCTGCGGGCCGTGTGTCAGCCCGGCGACCACGTGGTGATCCCGGACGACGCGTACGGCGGCACGTACCGACTCTTCGCCCGGGTCGCCCAGCGCTGGGGCCTGGAGTTCAGCCCCGCCAAGGTCTCCGACCCGGCCTCGATCCGGGCGGCCGTACAGCCCGGCCGCACGAAGATCGTCTGGGTGGAGACGCCGACCAACCCGCTGCTCGGCATCGCCGACATCGCCGCCCTGGCCGCCGTGGCCCACGACGCTGGCGCCCTGCTGGTGGTGGACAACACCTTCGCCTCGCCGTACCTCCAGCAGCCGATCGCCTTCGGCGCGGACGTGGTGGTGCACTCCACCACCAAGTACGTCGGTGGGCACTCCGACGTGGTCGGTGGCGCGCTCGTCGTCGCCGACGCCGGGCTCGGCGAGGAGTTGCGCTACCACCAGAACGCGATGGGCGCGATCAACGGCCCGTTCGACGCCTGGCTCACCCTGCGCGGCATCAAGACCCTCGGGGTACGCATGGACCGGCACTGCGACAACGCCGAGCGGCTCGCCGCGTACCTCGACGGGCACGCCAAGGTCGCCCAGGTGCTCTATCCGGGGCTGCCCTCGCACCCCGGTCACGAGGTGGCCGCCAAGCAGATGCGCCGGTTCGGCGGCATGATCTCGTTCCGCGCCGCCGGTGGTGAGGACCACGCCGTGGACATCTGCAACCGGGCCAAGCTCTTCGTGCTCGCCGAGTCGCTGGGCGGTGTGGAATCCCTGATCGAGCACCCGGGTCGGATGACACACGCAAGTGCTGCCGGCTCGCCGCTTGAAGTTCCCGGCGATCTCGTGCGACTGTCTGTCGGCATCGAGACGGTCGACGACCTACTCGCCGATCTGGAGCAGGCGCTGGGCTGACCGCTGGGGGAGGATGGCCGTGCAGGACATCATGGCGACCTGGGTCGGAGCGACCGCCAAGCAGATCGCCCGGGGCGTACGCCGAGGTGACGTCTCGGCGACCCAGGTCGTCGCCGACCACCTCGAGTACATCTCCCGAGCCGACCGTGAGCTGGCCGCGTTCCGCGCCGTTCGCGGCGGTGAGGCGATCACCGAGGCGGAGAAGGTCGACGAGCAGGAGGACCTGGCCAATCTGCCGCTGGCCGGGGTTCCGGTGGCGGTCAAGGAGAACACCCCGGTCGCCGGCCTGCCCACCTGGAACGGGTCGGCCGCCGCCCGCACCGACGTGGCGGAGGCGGACCACGAGGTGGTGCGTCGGCTGCGCGGCGCCGGCGCGGTGATCCTCGGCGTGACCCGGATGCCGGAGTTGGGGCTGTGGGCGCTGACCGACGACGACAGCGCGGTGACCCGTAACCCGTGGGACAGCACCCGTACCCCCGGTGGGTCCTCGGGTGGTGCCGCCGCCGCGGTCGCGGCCGGGCTGGTGCCGATCGCGCACGCCAACGACGGTCTCGGCTCGATCCGGATTCCCGCTGCCTGCTGCGGACTCGTCGGGCTCAAGCCCGGTCGGGGCGTGGTCCCCTGCCAGCTCGGGGCGGACGACTGGTTCGGCCTCACCGAGCACGGCATGTTGACCAGCACGGTCGCCGACGCGGCGGTCGGGTTCTCGGTGCTCGCCGGCCGGCGTCCCGAGAAGCTGGTCCCCCCGCAGCGGCTGCGGGTGGGAGTCTCGCTGCGCTCCCCGGTGCGCGGTGTCGCACCGGACGCGCCCAACCGGGACGCGGTCGCCGCCGCCGGCCGGCTCCTCGCCACTGCCGGGCACGACACGGTGCCGGCCGATCCGGTCTACCCCACCGCGCTCGGCCTCCAGGGCATCGCCACCTGGTTCGCCGCAGCCGCCACCGACGTCCGGGCCTCCGGTCTGGACCGGCGTGGGCTGCAACGGCGTACCCGACGGCACGTCGCGCTGGGCGAGTGGGCGCAGCGTCGCGGCTACGTGCGGGAGGCGGACCGGGCCGCGTGGCGGCAACGGTCGGTCGACTTCTTCACCGACCACTCGGTCGACCTGCTGCTCACCCCGGCCCTGGCCAGCGCGCCACCGGAGGCGGCCCGCTGGTCGCAGCGGTCCTGGCGGGCGAACATGACAGCCAACATCCGGTACGCCCCGTACGCCGCGCCCTGGAACATCGCCGGCCTGCCGGCTGTCGTCGTGCCGGTCGGTCGTCGCCCGGACGGCCTGCCGGTCGCCGTGCAACTGGTCGGTCCGCCCGGCTCGGAGCTGCTGCTGCTCGGTGTGGCCGGTCAGTTCGAGATGGCCGCCCCGTGGACGCGTCACGCCCCCGGCTATCCCCGAGTCGGCACAGGGTCACCGGCCACCGCATGATCGTCTAGGGTGTGCGCGCATCGTCGCGCGGACCCGGGGGACACCTATGCGCTGCCAGACCTGCGGGGACGCCACGTCCCCCGAAATCGACCACTGCCCACGGTGCTTCACGCCCCTCGGCCAGCCCGCCGTCAGGCCGGGGCTGCCGACCTACCGGGTACGTGGGATCGGCCTCGCGGCGAACGTCGCCGTCGGCGCGACAGCCGTGCTCTATCTGGTGGTTGCGCTGTCCTCGCTCATCGGCATCGTGCTGGCCCGGCGGGCCAAGGCCAACGACGACCCGGACCTGCTCGTCGGCGCGGGGATCATCGTCGCAGTGGTGGCGATGATCATGACGGTGGTACACCTCGCCGCCGCCGTACTGGTGATCATCTGGACCTGGCGGGCCCGCAGGAACACCGACGCCTTCCCCGGCGCCGAACCGGCCTTCCGGCCCGGTTGGGCGATCGCCGGCTGGCTGGTGCCCTTCGCGAACTTCGTAGTGCCGGCCCGGGTCGTGGCGGGAGTGGCCCGGGACAGCCTCTGGCGGCGGGCCACGCCGGCGCTCGTCTCCGTCTGGTGGTGCTCCTGGCTGGTGTTCAGCGTCGGTGAGCGGCTCGCCAGCCGCGCCGACGGCCGGGCCTACGAAAAGCTGGCAGAGATCCCGTTCAACGATGCCGGCTACCAGGCGTACGTCGACATGTACCAGGACTCCCTGGGCCGCGCCACGCTTCCCGCGCTGGGCTGCGTGATCGCGGCGGTGACGCTGATCATGCTGATCCACCGCATCTCCGCTGCTCAGGAGGCCCGGATTGACGGCGCCACCCCGCAGTGGCCGATCGCCCCGGTCTGGCCGGCCCAGACCTGGCCCGCAGCTCCGGCGGCGCAGCCCGCTTCGGCGGCGCAGCCCGCCCCGGAGGTGCCGGGAGTCGCGCCAGCTTCGTGATCCACTCGGGATCATTGAAGTCGGGGGGTCCAAGCGGCCCGGATACCGCGCTTTCCGGGATACCGAGTGGATCAACCCGGTCCGGTCGGCCGGCGCCCTGGTGGGCCGGCGCCCTGAACGGCCGCCGGTTCGGTCGGCCTGGCCCGCGGGTTGGTCGGGGAGTGCGGGTGGCACGATCGGGGCATGACGGAACTGGTCGGTCTCGACGACGTGCGGGCCGCACGGGAGTTGCTCGCTGGCGTCATCCGCACCACCCCGTTGGAGCCCTCCCGGCCGCTCAGCGCGGCACTGGGCGGGCCGACGTGGCTCAAGTGCGAGAACGTGCAGCGCGCCGGCTCGTACAAGGTGCGGGGCGCGTACGTGCGGATCTCCCGGTTGTCGGCGGCCGAGCGGGAGCGCGGCGTTGTCGCGGCGAGCGCGGGCAACCACGCGCAGGGCGTGGCTCTCGCCGCCGGCCTGGTGGGCACGCACGCCACCGTCTTCATGCCGGTCAACGCGCCGCTGCCGAAGGTGGCCGCCACGAAGGGGTACGGCGCGCAGGTCGAGTTGGCCGGCAACACAGTGGACGAGTCGCTGGTCGCCGCGCACACGTACGCCGAGCGCACCGGCGCGGTGCTGATCCACCCGTTCGACCACCCCGATGTGATCGCCGGGCAGGGCACTGTGGCGCTGGAGATCCTCGAACAGTGCCCGGACGTGAAGACGATCATCACCGGGGTGGGTGGCGGCGGTCTGATCTCGGGCATGGCGGTGGCCGTGAAGGCGTTGCGGCCGGACGTCCGGATCATCGGCGTCCAGGCGGCCGGGGCGGCGGCCTTCCCGCCCTCACTGGTGGCCGGGGAACCGGTACGGCTGCCCATCTTCTCCACCATCGCCGACGGCATCGCGGTCGGCCGGCCGGGGGAGATCACCTTCAACCACGTGCGCAAGCTGGTCGACGAGATCGTCACGGTCTCCGAGGAGGACATCTCCCGGGCCCTGCTGATGCTGCTGGAGCGGGGCAAGCAGGTGGTCGAGCCGGCCGGGGCTGTCGGTGTGGCCGCGCTGCTGGCCGGCGTGGTCGAGGTGCAGACCCCGGTGGTCGCGGTGCTCTCCGGCGGCAACATCGACCCGTTGCTGATGCTGCGGGTGATCGAGCACGGGTTGGCCGCGGCAGGTCGCTACCTGCGGGTGACCGTTCGCTGCTCGGATCGGCCGGGGCAGCTCGCGTCGTTGCTCAGCCAGATCGCCGAGCACCGGGCAAACGTGGTTGACGTGGAGCACCAGCGGGCCAACCCGCACCTCAGCCTCGGCGAGGTGGAGGTGGCGCTGTCGGTGGAGACCCGGGGCGTCGAGCACTCGGACACGCTGATCAGCGCCCTGCGGGCCAGCGGCTACCAGGTGGTCTTCGCGGCCGAGGCGTGACACCGGTGGGTGTCACGCCTCGGATGCGGGGTGCTGAGACAGCGGGTGCCGGCGACGGTCAGCCCGGCCGGCAGCGGGTAGCGCGGTCGGCGACGGGTAGCGCGGTCGGCGACGGTCAGCCGGAGAACGGTTCGAAGCTGACCACTGTCACCTTGATGTCGGCGCCGCTGGGCGCCGTGTAGGTGCAGGTCTGCCCGGCCCGGCCGCCCAGGATCGCCTTGCCGAGCGCGGACTCGGGGCTGTAGACGGTCAGGTCGGTGGTGGCCGCGATCTCCCGGGAACCGAGCAGGAAGGTCTCGGTGTCGTTGGTGTCGTCGTCGAAGTAGATCGTCACGACCATGCCGGGCGACACCGCGTCCGCCGTGGGCGCCGTGCCGACCTTCGCGGTGCGCAGCAGCTCCTGCAGGTAGCGGATGCGACCCTCGGCCTTGCCCTGCTCCTCGCGGGCGGCGTGGTAGCCGCCGTTCTCCTTCAGGTCGCCCTCCTCGCGCCGAGCGTTGATCTCGGCTGCGATCGCCGGGCGGTTGGCGATGTGCTCGTCGAGCTCGGCCTGGAGGCGGTCGTGCGCGTCCTGCGACAGCCAGGTGGCGGGCGCCTCGTTGCCAGTGGACACAGGCGTTCTCCTCAGTTGTGCGTGGCTGGCTGACAGGTGAATTACCAAGTTACCAGTGCGGTACGACACAGCGTGTCGGCCATCACCGCCGGTGTCCGGATCCGACACCGGGGGTAGGCGCCCCGTCAGCCCCGCTTCTGGTGCTGTTCGCGCAGCTCAGGACGGTGGTCGGCAGCGCAGAACCTCACCGATGAACGGCCGCGCGGTGGTGGTCAGGCGGTGCTGGGTCGTCACGTGCCGATCCCCGGGATCGGCGGTCACGGTGACCTGTTCGCGGCCCACCTCGGCACCGGCGCGGTCCCGGGCGCGCAGCACACAGACCGCTGATCCACCCGGTGGGACGGTCACCCGAAAGTCGACAAGCACCTGCTTGTCCGTGATGTCGGTGTAGGTGATCACTTGGGCGTCGTAGACCGGGTCGCCGTACTGGCGGTAGAGCCGGACCGAGATCACCGTCAGCGTCGCCAACAGCGCCAACAGCGCCAGCGCGGCAAGTAGCGTACGGCGGCGCTTTCCGCCCGGTGCCCGACGGCGGCCGTAGCGCCCGGCCGGGAATACCGGCGCGCCTGGTGAAATTGTGGCGTGCGTCTCGGTCACCGGCGGGTATCTCCTGGCGTTGTTGTCGGCGGCATCGGCAAGAATGACAGAGCCCATCCTCCCACCCGGTCCAGCGGCAGGAATGGCAGGTCATGCCCGGCGCTGCTGGCCGGCGACAGGGTGCGGTGAGGAAAGATCCCGGCAGGTCAGCCGGTCGAGCCCGGTCGGGTCAACCGTCCGGCACAGACGAGGAGCGCCGAAGTTGGCAGAGCAACTGCGTCTCATGGCCGTGCACGCGCACCCGGACGACGAGTCGAGCAAGGGCGCGGCGACGACGGCGAAGTATGTCGCTCAGGGGGTGGACGTCCTGGTCGTGACGTGCACCGGCGGCGAGCGCGGGAGCGTGCTCAACCCCAAGCTCGACCGGCCCGACGTGTGGGCCAACATCGGCGAGATCCGGCGTGCCGAGATGGACGCCGCGCGGGCGATCCTCGGCGTCGACCAGGCCTGGCTGGGCTTCGTCGACTCGGGCCTGCCCGAGGGCGATCCGTTGCCGCCGCTGCCCGAGGGCTGCTTCGCCCTCCAGGACGTCGAGGTCGCCGCGGGCCCGCTGGTGCGGCTGATGCGCGAGTTCCGTCCGCACGTCGTGACCACGTACGACGAGGAGGGTGGCTACCCGCACCCGGACCACATCATGTGTCACAAGGTGAGCGTGGCCGCGTTCGAGGCCGCTGGCGACCCGGAGCGCTACCCGGAGCTCGGCGCGCCCTGGCAGCCGCTGAAGCTCTACTACGACATCGGCTTCTCCAAGGGCAAGATCATGGCCTTGCACGAGGGCATGCTGGCCGCGGGTCTCGAGTCGCCCTACGAGGAGTGGCTCAAGAGGTGGGAGGATCGGCCCGACAAGGGCCCTCGGATCACCACCCGGGTCGAGTGCGCCGAATACTTCCCGGTCCGCGACGACGCGCTGCGCGCCCACGCCACCCAGGTCGACCCGGACGGCTTCTGGTTCCACGTGCCGATGGAGCTCCAGCGACGCGCCTGGCCGACCGAGGATTACGAGCTGGCCCGCTCGATGGTCGACAGCCCGCTGCCCGAGTCCGATCTCTTCGCGGGGGTGCGGGAGACGGCGCACGCGCGCTGATTCCCGTCGGGGCTACCCTGGTTACCAACCGCACATCGGAGGAACGCCATGCTGACCGCTGCCCAGGTGCTCGCGGAGAACAACTTCGGGGACACCCGCACGGGTGGTCTGGCCGGGCCGATGGGCCTCTTCCTCATCCTGCTGCTGGCCACCGCGACCATCCTGCTGATCCGCAACATGAACGCTCGGCTGCGCCGCCTGCCGGACCGTTTCCCCCAGCAGTCCGGGTCCACCGACTCGACCAGGGCCGATGCGGCAGTCGTCGATCCGACAGACGGGACCGGGGGGCGTGATTCATCCACGCCCGCTCCCAATGGGCACCAGCAGCACCTGAACGGGTAGTCCGCGCGTGAATCACGCCGAACCGGGTGGTCGCCCCCTGTTGCGGCCACCCGGTTTGGCTTAGCCTTCCGCCGGGGGGACCAAAAGTCCCCGAGCCGTGTGCGGGAGGGGGCGCCGATGACCAGCACAGCACCGGCCGCCCACCGCGACGTCGGTCGGTCGGCTGACGGGGGAGGTCGATGACCTCCGATCCGGCCGACGACCCGTTCGATCGGCTCGGGGTGCGTGGCACACCGGGCCGGCTGCTCGTGCTCACCGCCGCCGTCACGCTGACCGCCCTGGCCGCCGCCGCGGTCGGGTTGACCCTCCCGGTCCGGCTGCCGGCCGACGACCCTCTCGGCGGTCCGGCCCGCTTCGGCATCGCCGTCGCCGTCCTGGCCCTCGCCCAGCTCGCCCGGCTGCGATTCCGCTCGGCCGCGGGCATGGTCAGCATCACCTGGGGCGAGGCGGCCCTGATCGTCTGCCTCTACCTGACCCCGGCCGGCTGGCTCCCGTCCGCCACGCTGCTCGGCACCGGGCTGGCCTGGACACTGCTGTCACTGCACAACGACCGTCGTCCGGCCCTGGAGATCGTCCGGATCGCCGCGTCGCTGGCCGCCGCGTCGGCGCTGGCCGTCTCCGTGACCACCGCGCTCGGGCGGCCGCTGCTCTCGCCACCCACCCCGACGCTGGCGCTCGCCGTGATCGCCGGGTCGGTGACGTACCTCCTGGTGACCGCCTGGCTGGGCGGCGTGACGCTGGGCCTGCGGCACGGGCTGCCGATCGGGCCGCCGCTGCTCGCCGCGCTGCGCGGCAAGCTGCTGATGTTCGTCGGCAACGTGGCGGTCGGCCTCGTGGTGGTCGCTCTGCTGGAGCTCGACCCGCGCTGGTTGCTGTTGCTGCCGCCGCTGCTGTGGCTGTTGCAGCAGACCTACCGTTACCGGCTGCGCTCCGATCAGGAGCGCCGCACCTGGCGGGCCTTCGCCGAGGCCACCGCGGCCCTCAACCAGCTCGACGAGCGGGGCGTGGCCAGCGCCGCCGTCACCGGGGCGCTGACGCTGTTCAACGCCGAGCTGGTGGACGTCGACGTGGCCCGGGCCGACGGCCGGTGGCACCGCTACCGGGGCGACGCCAGCGGTCAGCTGGTCGACCGGGAGACCGGCCCACCGGACCAGTCGGAGCCGGACGAGCACGAGCTGAGCCGGGCGCTGTCGGTCGGCGCCGCGCCGGTCGGTCGGCTGCGGGTGCGGTTCCCCCGCTCGGCCCCGCCCACGGCCCGGGAACACGACGCGGTGGCCGCGTTCGGCGACGCGCTCGCCGCCGCGCTGCACGACGCCGCGACACACCACGAGCTGCGGCTGGTGACCGCCCGTTCGTCGTACGAGGCGGTGCACGACCCGCTCACCGGGCTCGCCAACCGGGCGGCGATGCTGAGCAAGGGCGACCAGTCGCTGCGACAGCTCAGCCACGACCACCCGGTGGCGCTGCTGCTGTTGGACATCAACCAGTTCAAGGAAGTCAACGACACCCTCGGCCACGCGGCGGGTGACCAGCTGCTGCGGCTGACCGCGAACCGCCTCAACGCGCTGGTCCGCGCCGGCGACCTGCTCGGCCGGCTCGGCGGCGACGAGTTCGCCCTGCTGCTCACGGCGGTGCCGGTGCTCGGCGACCGGGCCGCCCCGATGGCCCACGCGTTGCGTCAGGCCCGCGAGATCGCCGAGCGGCTGGCTGCGCCGACCGAGGTGGCCGGCGTACGGATGTCCATCGAGGTCTCGGTCGGGGTGGTGGTGGCCGCCGCGGGCACCGCGGACCTGACCGAGCTGCTGCGTCGGGCCGACATCGCGATGTACCAGGCCAAGGAGGGCGGCGGCAACGTCGCCGCGTACGACGGCGCGCGCGACGCGGCCAGCACCGACCAGCTCGCCCTGCTCGCCGAGCTGCGTGAGGCGTTGAAGGTCGACGATCAGCTGGTGCTGGCGTTGCAGCCGGCTGTCGACCTGGCCACGGGCGCTCCCACCGGGGTGGAGGCGCTGATCCGTTGGCAGCACCCCCGGCGTGGGTGGCTGAACCCGGCCGACTTCATCCGGCCGGTGGAGAACAGCGAGCAGCTCGGCACCTTCACCCGCTACGTGCTGAACAAGGCGCTCAGTGTGGCCGCCAGTTGGGCCCGGGAGGGGCTGGACGTCCCGATCTCGGTCAACCTCTCGGCACGCAGCCTGCTCGACCCCCGGTTGCCGGCGGAGATCGCCGACGCGTTGCGCCGCCACCAGGTGCCGCCGCACCGGCTCGTTCTGGAGATCACCGAGACGGTGGTGATGAGCGAGCTGGAGGTCATCGACGAGGTGCTGGCGACGCTCCGGTCGATGGGCGTGCAACTCGCCGTCGACGACTTCGGCACCGGCTTCTCGTCGCTGACCTTCCTCACCCGGATCGCCGTGGACGAGTTGAAGGTGGACCGCTCCTTCGTCATCCGGATGGCCGACTCGCCGGAGGCCGCCGCGATCGTCCGGACGACCGTCGGCCTCGCTCACGAGTTGGGGCTGCGGGTGGTCGCCGAAGGGGTGGAGACCGCCGAGCAGCGGATGGCACTGGCCGAGTTGGGTTGCACCTCCGCGCAGGGATACCACTTCTTCAAGCCGATGCCGGCGGACAAGATCGGCGCGGTGCTGGGATCGCTGCGCGACTCGGCGGAGTCGAACGTGTTCCGGCTCCGCGCCGACGGCGCGTCCTGACCGTCCGGGTGGAGCCCGCGCGGTCCGCGCCGGGGCTGGCTATGGTCGTCAGGTGAACCGACTCGCCGATGCCACCAGTCCGTACCTGCTCCAGCACGCCGACAACCCGGTCGACTGGTGGCAGTGGTCGGACGATGCGTTCGCCGAGGCGAAGCGGCGGGACGTTCCGGTGCTCATCTCGGTGGGCTACGCGGCCTGCCACTGGTGCCACGTCATGGCGCACGAGTCGTTCGAGAACGCGCAGGTCGGCGCCCTGATGAACGACAACTTCGTGTCGATCAAGGTGGATCGTGAGGAGCGCCCGGACGTGGACGCGGTCTACATGACCGCCACCCAGGCGATGACCGGCCAGGGCGGTTGGCCGATGACCGTCTTCGCCACACCGGACGGCACCCCGTTCTTCTGCGGCACCTACTTCCCGCGACCCAACTTCGTCCAGCTGCTCCAGTCGGTCGCCACCGCCTGGCGGGAGCAGCGCGAGGCGGTGCTGGGCCAGGGCGCCGCCGTGGTCGAGGCGATCGGCGGCGCGCAGGCCGTGGGCGGCCCCACCGCGCCGCTGGACGCCCCGCTGCTCGACGCGGCGGCCGCCAGGCTGGCCAGCGAGTACGACGCCACGAACGGCGGGTTCGGTGGCGCCCCGAAGTTTCCGCCGCACATGAACCTGCTCTTCCTGCTGCGCCACCATCAGCGCACCGGCGAACCGGGCAGCCTGGAGATCACCCGGCACACCGCCGAGGCCATGGCGCGGGGCGGCATCTACGACCAGCTCGCGGGCGGCTTCGCCCGCTACTCGGTGGATGCGCACTGGACGGTGCCGCACTTCGAGAAGATGCTCTACGACAACGCGCTGCTGCTGCGGGTCTACACCCAGCTGTGGCGACTCACCGGTGACCCGTTGGCCCGCCGGGTGGCTCGGGACACCGCCCGGTTCCTCGCCGACGAGCTGCACCGGCCGGGGCAGGGGTTCGCGTCCGCACTGGACGCCGACACCGAGGGCGTCGAGGGGCTCACCTACGCCTGGACGCCCGCCCAACTCGTCGAGGCGTTGGGCGAGGAGGACGGCCGGTTCGCCGCCGACCTGTTCACCGTCACCGACGAGGGCACCTTCGAAAAGGGCGCGAGCGTGCTCAAGCTCGCCCGGGACGTGGACGATGCCGCGCCCGAGGTACGCGCCCGCTGGCAGCAGGTGGTCGGGCGGCTGCTCGCCGCCCGGGACACCCGCCCACAGCCGGCCCTCGACGACAAGGTGGTGGCCGCCTGGAACGGCCTGGCGATCACCGCCATCGCCGAGTTCCAGCAGGTCGCCGCCGTCTACGCGTCCCCGCAGGACGTGGATGCCAACCTGATGGACGGCGTCACCATCGTCGCCGACGGTGCGATGCGCCAGGCCGCCGAGCACCTGGCCACCGTGCACCTGGTGGACGGCCGGCTGCGCCGGGTCTCCCGGGACGGCAAGGTCGGCGAGCCGGCTGGTGTCCTGGAGGACTACGGCTGCGTGGCCGAGGCCTTCTGCGCGCTGCACCAGCTCACCGGGGAGGGCCGCTGGCTCACAGTGGCCGGCGAGCTGCTGGACACCGCGCTGGCGCACTTCGCCGCGCCCGGCGGCGCCTTCTACGACACCGCCGACGACGCGGAGCGGCTCGTCGCCCGGCCGGCCGACCCGACCGACAACGCCACCCCGTCCGGCCGGTCGGCAATGATCGCCGGGCTGGTGGCGTACTCGGCGCTGACCGGGGAGACGCGCTACCGGGAGGCCGCCGAAGCGGCCCTCGGCACCGTCGCGCCGATCGTCGGGAAGCACCCCCGCTTCACCGGGTACGCGGCCATGGTCGGCGAGGCGTTGCTCTCCGGGCCGTACGAGATCGCCGTTGTCACCGACGACCCGGCCGGCGATCCCCTGGTGGCCGCCGCCCGCCGGCACGCCCCGCCCGGAGCTGTGGTCGTCGCCGGGCGTCCGGACCAGCCGGGTGTGCCGCTGCTCGCCGACCGTCCGTTGGTCGAGGGGCGGTCCGCCGCGTACGTCTGCCGGGGTTTCGTCTGCCAGCGGCCGGTCACCTCGGTCGAGGACCTGGTAGCCGAGCTGGGCTGAACGCACGGCCACGCCCGGTAGTCGCCCGCGCCGCCCGTCGGGTGGTCCCGCCAGCGCTTCGAAAGGCGGGTCGCCAGCCCTCCCGGTGGGCCCGCCGCCGGCCCGGATAGGCTGGCCGCGCTATGGATTCCCGTACCGGTCTGCCAGTTGTCGGCATGGTGGGTGGCGGCCAGTTGGCCCGGATGACCCACCAGGCCGCGATCGCCCTCGGCCAGTCACTGCGTGTGCTCGCGACCGCCCCCGACGACGGCGCGGCGCTGGTCGCCGCCGACGTCCAGTACGGCGACCACACCGACCTGGCCGCCCTGCGCACCTTCGCCAGGGGCTGCGACGTGGTCACCTTCGACCACGAGCACGTGCCCTCCGAGCACATCTGCACGCTGGCGGCGGAAGGGGTGTCCCTCTACCCGCCGGCGGACGCGCTTCTGCACGCCCAGGACAAGCAGGTCATGCGGGAGCGCCTGGCCGAGCTGGGTGCGCCCAACCCGGCCTGGCGGCCGGTCGGGGAGCCCGCCGACCTCGTCGGCTTCGGCGAGCAGGTCGGCTGGCCGGTGGTGCTCAAGGCGGCCCGGGGTGGGTACGACGGTCGGGGCGTCTGGATGGTCGACGACGCCGTACAGGCCACCGAGTTGGCGACCACGCTGCTCGCTGGCGGCACCCGGCTGATCGTCGAGGAGCGGGTGCCACTGCGGCGGGAGTTGGCCGTACAGGTGGCCCGTTCGCCGTTCGGTCAGGTGGCCGCGTACCCGGTGGTCGAGACGGTGCAGCGCGACGGCATCAACGTGGAGGTGCTGGCCCCGGCGCCCGGCCTGGACGAGGAGCTGGCGGTCTCCGCTCAGCAGCTCGCCATCGACCTGGCCACCGCGCTCGGTGTGATCGGCCTGCTGGCCGTTGAGCTGTTCGAGGTGCGCGACACCGCCGGCCGGCCCGCGATCGTGGTCAACGAGCTGGCGATGCGTCCGCACAACTCCGGGCACTGGACCATCGAGGGTGCCCGGACCTCGCAGTTCGAGCAGCACCTGCGGGCCGTGCTGGACTACCCGATGGGTGACACCGCGCTGACCGCCCCGGTGGTGGTGTCGGCGAACGTGCTCGGCGGTGAGCCGGGCGGGATGTCGATCGACGAGCGGTTGCACCACCTCTTCGCCGCCGAGCCGGGTGCCAAGGTGCACCTGTACGGCAAGCAGGTGCGACCCGGCCGCAAGATCGGGCACGTCACGGTGCTCGGTGACGACCTGGACGACCTGCGGGCCCGGGCCGCGAGGGCCGCGCGTTGGCTGCGCGAGGGCCACGAGTGAGTGACGGTTTCGGCAGCGAGGAGAGGGCCGCAGTGAGCACGGTTGGCTTGATCATGGGCAGCGACTCGGACTGGCCGACAATGCGGGGTGCGGCCGAGGTGTTGGACGACTTCGGCGTGGCGTACGAGGTCCGGGTGATCTCGGCGCACCGGACTCCGGTCGCGATGATCGAGTACGGGCGCGACGCCGCCGACCGGGGCCTCAAGGTGATCATCGCGGGGGCGGGGGGTGCCGCCGCGCTGCCCGGCATGGTGGCCTCGGTGACGCCGCTGCCGGTGATCGGTGTGCCGGTGCCGCTGAAGCACCTCGACGGCATGGATTCGCTGCTGTCCATCGTGCAGATGCCGGCCGGGATCCCGGTCGCCACAGTGTCGATCGGCAACGCCCGCAACGCCGGCCTGCTCGCCGTGCGGATCCTCGGTGCCGCCGACGAGGGCCTGCGCGCCAAGATGACGACCTACCAGCAGGACCTGGAAAAGCTGGTAGCAACAAAGGAAGCCGCCCTCCAGGCAACCCTGCCCCAGCGCTAGCCCCAGCCCTCACCCCCGCGAGCCCCGTCCCACCCCGCGAGCCCCGTCCCACCCCGCAAGCCCCGCCCCGCCCCACCCCGCAAGCCCTCAGCCTCGGCGCTCCCACCCTCACCCCGGCGATCTTGCACCTTCTGTTGTTGCTTTGTGGCTTTCACGCCTTATGTCGCAACAGAAAGTGCAAGATCGCGCAAGGTTGGCCCGCACACCCGGCTCGCCCCTGCGAGCCCCGACCCGAACGCGTCGATCATGGACTTGTGGTGCCCGAGATGAGGGCACTCGGGGTTTTTGTCCCCCACCACAACTCCATGATCGACGCACACGCCCACGGTCGACGCACACGCCCACGGTCAACGCACACGCCCATGATCAACGCACACGCCCACGCCCACGGTCGACGCACACGCCCACGGTCGACGTAAACGGGACTCGCGCCCACGAGCCGCGCCCACCCACCCTGGCCCCGTCAATCACACCGCAGGGCCCCTCCGACTCATCTCATGCCGCGTAGGGCGGTCTGTAGGCGTTCCTGGGCGCGGCGGCGGCGCTCGTTGCTCGCCCCGAGCACCAGCAGCAGGATGCCCACCGGGATCAGCGCCAGCCACGGGCCCAGGCTGAACAGGGCGTGGATCGCCGTGATCGCGGTGACCGACGCGCCGACGATCACCGGCGCCTGCTGCCGACTGGACGACCCGAAGATCAGCACCGCGACCGCGCCGAGCAGCAGGAGCATCTGCCGCACCGTGCTGGACTCGGTGGCCAGCACGATCGCCAGCGTCGGCACGAAGGCCGCGACCAGCGCCGGCCCGTACGCCACCCAACTGCTCATGTCGGGTCGGTGGCGCAGCTCCAGAACTCCGACGAGGAGGGCCAGCACGGCGAACGGCAGCGTGTACGCCTCGGGCAGTGCCACGTCGGCGACTCGCATCAGGATCCACCATGCGGTGATCTCACAGACCACCACCGCCCAGAACAGGATCCGGCGTTCCACCGGCCGGCGGCCGGGTCGGGTCGCCGCCACCCCGAGGACAGCGCCCCAGGCGGCCAGCAGGGCGGCGATGTGGCGGGGCGAGTCGAAGGCGAGGGCCAACGCGATCAGCGCGGCAGCGTACCCGGTCCATTCCACGGTGGAGGCTTCACGCTGCGCCTCGGGACGGCGCAGCCGGGGCAGGGTCGCGGCGAGCACCTGGAGGACCGCGCCGACGGCGAGCACCCCGAACGCGGACCAGACCGCCGCCAGCCCGGCGACCAGTCCGGCGGTGAGCACGAAGAGCTGCGCCATGAGTGAGGCGAAGAGCCAGCCGAGGATGCGCGCACGCTGGGTGGTGCCGAACAGCGCCGCCACCGCGCCCACCCCGACCGCGCTGCCGAGGGTGAGCAGTGTCATCTGCCGGTCGGCCAGGCTGCCGGCTAGCCCGGCGCTGCCACCGGCCAGCCCGATGGCGAACACCAGCACCCGGGCCAGCCGCAGCGAGCGGGCCCGCTCGGCCAACGGCGGCGGTGGGGTCAGTGCGAGACCGAGCATCGCGATGGTGAAGACGGAGAGCGCGGCGACGGTGCTGGCGGGCCAGCCCTGGCCCAGCGCGATGGGTGCGATCAGCAGGGTGACGGCTGCCCCGGGCAGCACCACCGGCACGGCCCGGGACCGTCGCCCGCCGCTGAAGCCGGTGGCGGCCAATGCGGCGGTCGCGGTGAGCAGTAACGCCGTCAGCACATGGGTCGGGTTGACCACGTCCGGTGGTGGGGTGAGCAGCTCCGGCGGCGGGCCCTGCCAGATGCGGGTCAGTGTGCGGTGGGGCTCGACCAGGGCGGTGACCAGCGCGGGTGCGATCGAGGCGAGTGCCAGGGCGGTCGGAAGCGCCGCCGCCGCCAACGCACCCGCGGCCGGGTTGACCCGCCACCGCCGCCGCTCCGGGTCGTCCGGCAGCCGCCGTAGGGCGCCGTCGAGTCGTACCGCCCAGCGCCGGACCGGCTGGGCCGCACCGGTGGGCGGCACGGTGGCCGCGCGGATCAACTCGGCCAGTACGCCGAGCAGGGCGGCGGCGGCCGCGTAGACGCCGGCGGCGAGGCCGGTGGGAATGGCGGCGAGGGCGCTGATGGCGGCCCCGCCGACCACCGCCACGCTGACCCAGGGCAGATACTGCGGAACCTGCCGGCGGACCGCGGCCACGGCGGCCAGGCCGAGGCTGGTCGCGGCCAGCGCGGCGGTCAGCACCACCTGTGCCGAGTGTTCGAACTCGGCGGACAGCGCCGCCACGGCACCGGGGAGGGCCAACAGGGCGGCACCGATCGCCGCGCCGCCGATCTGCGCCAGGTGCGGCGGCATCCCCTCGGTCTCGATGTCGGTGACCTGTGGGCCGGCGAGGACGCGGGCCAGCATGGCCACCACCACACCGATCAGCGCGATGCTGCCCAGCGCCAGGGCCGTGGTCCACGGGCGGACCAGTCCGGCTCCGGCGGCGTGCAGCGCGACGACCCCGGCCACCGTGGCCCGGGACAGCCCGGCGCGCGCCTCCTCCGTGGCCACCGCGGCCATGCCGAACACGGTGGCGACCATGCCGCCGACCAGGACCGGTGACCACCAGGCCAGATCGAATGCGGCAGGCGCGCCGATCGTGGCGAGCACCACCGCCACGCCGGACACGTCCCAGCGCCACGGCGGCGGGAGCAGGATGCCGGCGGCGAGGGCCAGCAGCGCCAGCGCGACCGGCGCCTGCCAGGTGGCACCGCCGACGGGGGCGGCCGGCCAGTCGCTCAGGTCGCCTCTCCAGATCGGGCCGGGGGTGGCCAGCACGCCGACCCCACCGCGCACCGCCGACCAGCCGGCGAGGACGCCGATCAGGACACCGCCCACGGTGAGGCCGAGGATCGGCCCGCGTCGCCACTCCTCCGGCATGCTGCGGGCCCCCACGGCGACCACCAGGAGCAGGGCGGCGGCCACCGCCAGCTGCCCACCCGGGGCGAGCACCGCCCCGATCCGTACCAGCGTGGCGATCAGGGCGGTGGTGACCGCCGCGGCGGCCAGGTCCGAGCCGTCGAGGGTAAGGTCGGCTCGACGGCCGGCGTCGATGGAGGGGGCCAGGAAGAGCAGCACCGCCGCGACCAGCAGGAGCGCGCCCACCCAGGCGTCGGCGACTGTCGCGCCGGGCGCCCCGAACGCGGCGGCGGTGACCATCAGCGCGCCCAACCCGGTGCCGACCGACAGCGGCGCCGGGATGTGGCGCTGGGAGACCTGCACGACGGCGGCGTAGCCGAGGGTCACGCAGACCGCCAGGAAGCTGGCCGCCAGGACCGGGACGGTCACCTCGCGGAGACTCGCCGGGGTGGGGGTCGGGTCGCTCGGCATGGTCGCGGCCACGAACGCCGCCACCGCCCCGGGCAGCGCGAACGCGGCGCCGCCCGCGGCCCAGGCGGTGACCGTGTCGGAGGCGGCCGAGGCGATCCGGATCCGGGGCGCCAGCGCGACCAGCGTGCCGGCCACGAACAGGCTGATCAGGACCGCGGCCGTGAGGGTGGGGCTGGCCAGGCTGGCGCCCGCGCCGAACAGGCCGACCACGGCCGCCCCGATGGCGTGCGCCACCGCGGCACGGTCGGTGCGGGCGGAGAGCCCGATGACCCCGATGCCGATCGCGGTGATCACCATTGGCCAGGGTGCCATCGACCAGCCGAGACCGAACGAGGCCGGGACGGCGAGCGCTGTCAGCGCCGCGCCGGCGACCGCGAACTCCCGGCGGATCTCGGTGGGCAGGGCCAGCACCGCCGCGATGGTGAGCAGGAACGCGGCAACCGCGAGCTGCCAGGTGGTCGGCCCGACGGCAGCTGCCAACTCGCCCGGGTACTGGCTCAGGTCGGGATTCCAGGCGGGCAGGGCCGCCCGGACCGGTGCCACCCCGGCGCGTAGCGCGCCGCCGGCGACCACCAGACCACTGACGGTCAGCGCCACCGCGGAGGCGATCTGTGGACCACGTCGGGCCGCCTCCGGGACCGCCCGCACCGCCAGCCCGGTCACCGTGATGACCGCCGCGATCAGCAGCAGCGCCCGGCCGGGGAGTGCCACCGACGCGATTCGGCTGAGCGAGCCGATCACCGCCAGGGTGACGATGCCGGCCGCGACGTCGGGCAGCGGCGGGCGACGCAGCACCAGCGCGCCGGCCAGCCCGATCATCGCGGCCAGCAGCAGCACCACCCCGGCACCGGTCGCGGTCGGCACGGTCTCTGCCCGCAGCAGGGCGGTGACCGCGTACGCCAGGGAGACGGCGACCGCCAGGGCGTGCAGCAACCAGGTCAGCTCACGCAGGCCGGGCACCGGGCGGGTCGGCTGGGGGTCGGCGGTGCCGGCGGTGGCGTCGATCAGCTCGGCGGCCTCCTCCGGGTCGCCCTCCGGCCGGCTCTCCGCGTCGCGTTGGGGGGACGCGGACGGCGTGCCCGGCGACGGCAGGTCCTGCCGGACGGGGCGCTCGACGGTCACGCCGGAGCGGACCAGGCCGAGGTTGACGAGGGCGACGAGGGCCAGCACCAGCGCCCAGCCGCCCGGGCCGGTGATGTGGTCGTACGCCAGCAGGGGCAGCACCGGCTGCGCGGCCAGCACTGTGGCGAAGCGGGGCGCGCGCAGACCGGTCCAACCGGCGTACCCGAACGCGACGGCGGCGGTGACCGCGAAGATCATCCCGGCGAAGATCGTGCCGGAGCCGCCGCCGACGCCGATCCGGTCCACCGCCCAGAGGGCGTTGCCGGCGAGCGGCACCAGCAGCAGGCCGACCGCGGCGATGGTCTCGGCGGTCGAGGTGAGCCCTCGCCGGGCCAGCGCCGGTGGGGCGAGCAGCATCAGCACGGTGGCCAGGAGCAGGATGCCGAGCCGGGCCAGCGCGTCCATCGAGCTGGTGGCCACCGCGGCGAAGACCACCGCGGCCACGCCGAGCAGCAGCGCGCCCAGCCCGAGCGGGATGTTCTGCACCTCGCGCGAGGACGCCTCCGGCGGGTGCTCCGGGTCGTCCACGTCCAGCCAGGCGGCCCGGGGCGGGGGCGGCGGCGGATCTTCCGGGGCGGGCGGGGTGCCCTGGCGGGGCACCCGGGGCGGCGCGCCCATGGTGGCGGTCGGTGGCCGCCGGCCGGGACGGCGGCGCAGCACCCGGCGTGGCCGGGTGGCCTGCTTGATCCGCTCCTCGCCGGCGTGGGCGAGGATGTCCCGCTGGAAGAGCGCGGCCTGCATCTTGGCGGCGATCTGCCGCTGCTCGCGGGCGATGGCGGCGTCGCGCGCCTTCATCTCCGCGATCGAACGCTCAATGTCGCCCAGGTGCTCGACCCACTGTGGTTGATCTGCCCCACAGTGCGGGCATCGAACGGCCGGCTTGATCTCCCGGCCGCACGAGGAGCATTGAAAGGTCGCCACGACACCCCTCCACCCGCACTGTGGACTCCCACTGTCGCAGCATGCCCAAAGCTGGCGCGGATTTCGACTCTTGTCGGCGGGTCCGGGGCAAACAACGACAGCGGCCGGCCATCGAGATGCTCGATGACCGGCCGGTGGCGAGTGCGTCTCGTCAGGGGCGACCCATGCCCCGGTACTCCCAGCCCGCCTGGGTCCACAGTGCCGGGTCGAGGCAGTTGCGGCCGTCGACGACCTTGCGACCCTTGACCAACTCGCCGAGGGCTACCGGGTCGGCATTGCGGAAGTCGGCCCACTCGGTGAGGACGCAGACCAGGTCGGCGTCGTTGACCGCCTCGTTGATGCTGCTCTCGTAGGTCAACTCGGGAACCGCGCGGCGGGCGTTCTCGGTGCCCTGCGGGTCGTACACGTGCACGTCGGCGCCGGCCTTGTGCAGCAGCGCGGCGACCGCGAGCGCCGGGGCGTCGCGGACGTCGTCGGTGTTGGGCTTGAAGGTGGCACCGAGCACGGCGATCCGGGTGCCGGAGAAGTCCGGGCCGGCCGGGCCGGAGCGGCGGCCGAGCAGGTCCGCGGCGAGCTGGAGCACCCGGGTACGCCGACGCAGGTTGATCAGGTCGACCTCGTGCAGGAAGCGCAGCGCCTCGCCGGCGCCCAGCTCCTGGGCGCGGGCCTGGAAGGCCCGGATGTCCTTGGGCAGGCAGGCGCCTCCGAAGCCGAGGCCGGCCTGGAGGAACCGGTTGCCGATCCGCGGGTCGTAGCCGATCGCGCGGGCGAGCTGGGTGACGTCGCCACCGGAGGCCTCGCAGACCTCGGCCATCGCGTTGATGAAGGAGATCTTGGTGGCCAGGAAGGCGTTCGCGGCGACCTTGACCAGCTCGGCGGTGGAGAAGTCGGTGACCACCAGGGGCACCTCGCGGTCCTCCGTGGCGGCCAGGTCGAAAACGCCCTTGTGCGCGGCGTAGAGCATGCCGTTGGCCCACTCGCTCTTGACGCCGACCACGATCCGGTTGGGCCGCAGGACGTCGTCGACGGCGAAGCCCTCCTGGAGGAACTCGGGGCTCCACGCCACCTCGACGTCCAGGTCGTTCGGGGTGTGCTTCCCGACGAGCTGCTCGACCCACTCGGCGGTGCCGACCGGCACCGTGGACTTGCCGACGATCAACGCCTTGCGGGTCAGGTGCTGCGCGAGGCTGGTGACCGACGCCTCGACGTACGACAGGTCCGCGCCCATGCCGTCGGCCCGCTGGGGGGTGCCGACGCAGATGAAGTGCACGTCACCGAAGTCGGCGGTCTCGGCGATGTCGGTGCTGAACCGGAGGCGGCCGGCGGCGAGGTTGCGCCGGAGCAGCTCGTCCAGGCCGGGCTCGTGGATCGGCACCTGACCGGCGTTCAGCATCGCGATCTTGTCGGCGTCGACGTCGAACCCGAGGACCTCGTAGCCCAGTTCGGCGTAGCAGATGGCGTACGTCGCACCGAGGTAACCCGTCCCTAGGAACGTCACCCGCGGCCGGGGTGCGCCCGAGGGCGGAGTCACCGCGGCGATGGCGGGGGTCGGCTGGATGGTGGGGTAGGGGATCGTCACGCCTGTCTTCTCCGCTCGCGCTGGCGTCGCGTCGTCGCGTCGCATTCTGCTGCGGCGCCTGGGCGGGGCACCGGAGGGTGGCTCACTGTCTCAATCTCCATCATCGCTGAGCGCGTAAGGTCCGCCATCTTGCCCATACCTACGCGCCGGTAACATCACCTGAACTGCAGTCGCTAGTCTTCAGTCTGCGCGGTCGGCGGTCAGGAGTCGTCACAGACTGCGCATGATAGTGGTGAAGAGGAGGGCCGAGATGGCCGCAGGGGAGTCGTTCGACGTCTACCGGTTGCCCGAGGAGCACGAGGCGATCCGGGAAGCCGTGCGAGAGGTCTGCGCCGCGAAGGTGGCTCCGCACGCCGCCGAGGCCGACGAGACCGGGGAGTTCCCCAAGGCGTCCTACGACGCGCTGCGAGCTGCCGACTTCCACGCACCGCACATCCCCGAGGAGTACGGCGGCGCGGGCGCGGACGCGCTGGCCACCGCCATCGTCATCGAAGAGGTGGCCCGCGCCTGCGCGTCCTCCTCGCTGATCCCGGCGGTGAACAAACTCGGCACCATGCCGCTGTTGTTGTCCGGTTCCGCCGACCTCAAGAGCCGTTACCTGACGCCGGTCGCCGCCGGTGACGCGATGTTCTCGTACTGCCTCTCCGAGCCGGAGGCGGGCAGCGACGCGGCGTCGATGACCACCAGGGCGGTACGTGACGGGGATCACTGGGTGCTCAACGGTGTGAAGCGGTGGATCACGAACGCCGGAGTGTCCGAGTTCTATACCGTCTTCGCCGTCACCGACCCGTCCGCCCGGTCCCGGGGCATCTCGGCCTTCGTGGTCGAGAAGTCCGATGTCGGCGTGAGCTTCGGCGCGCCGGAGAAGAAGCTCGGCATCAAGGGCTCGCCCACCCGCGAGGTCTACCTCGACAACGTGCGAATCCCGGCCGACCGGATGATCGGCGCGGAGGGCACCGGCTTCGCGACAGCGATGAAGACCCTGGACCACACCCGGGTCACCATCGCCGCGCAGGCCGTCGGGATCGCGCAGGGCGCGCTCGACTACGCGAAGGGGTACGTGGCCGAGCGCCGACAGTTCGGCAAGGCTGTCGCCGAGTTCCAGGGGATCCAGTTCATGCTGGCCGACATGGGCATGAAGCTCGAGGCGGCCCGGCAGCTCACGTACGCGGCCGCCGGCAAGTCGGAGCGCGGCGACGCGGATCTCACCTACTTCGGCGCGGCGGCGAAGTGCTTCGCCTCCGACGCGGCCATGGAGATCACCACCGACGCGGTGCAGTTGCTCGGCGGCTACGGCTACACGCGCGACTACCCGGTCGAGCGGATGATGCGGGACGCCAAGATCACCCAGATCTACGAAGGTACCAACCAGGTGCAGCGCATCGTCATGGCGCGGCAGCTGCTGGCCGACGTCGTCTAGGCTGTTCTCCCAGCTCAGGCTGGGTTGATCTTTCGGTTGGCGGGGTGCGTCCAGGCTGAGGTTCGGTGGCACACGCCGGCACCTGCCCGGCCTGCTCACCACCGCCGCAGCCGCACCCCTCTCGACGAAGGCGTACGCCGGCTCGCCCGTGCCGTCGCCGCCGTGCGGAACCGCCGCTGACTGCAATACCCATATGCTTCGATGTTGGGCTCTGGATCGACTCATCGAAATGCTCATCGCTGGGTAATGGCTGGAATGGCTTTCGTGGTTCGCCTCCAGGTCCGGGCTTCACGGCAGCTAGCCCCGTTGTCGGCGCGGAAACGGAGTCGAGTCATGCCCGATCAGCTCTCCACCAGTGACGTGTTGCCGTCCGACGAGGTAGCGGCCCTCGGATCCCTGTACGAGGCCGAGCGCACGGACGGCGCCGCGAGCCAGAGCACGGTACTTGCGCTGCTCGCCGCCGGCGTCGCCTACATTTCGGCCAGCTCGACCTTCTCGGAGGACATTTTCGCCCGCTTGGGCTGGGCTGCCGTATTTGTTCCGATCCCGGTCTGGATCATCGCGGCTTTTCAATCGCTGATCGTCGTCACCGCGATGATCCGGTCGCTGTCGGTTCGCGCGCTGGAGTACAAGCTGTTCAGGCACACGAGCTTCACGCCCGAAGAGTCCGAAGGCATGGGTCTTCGGGCACTGGAGAGGGTGATGAACCTCGGGGACGAGAAGGGCAAGTGGCCGCACAAGCTGGCGAACGTCTTTTCGTACGCGGCCACCCTCATCCTCGCGATCGGCTACACCATCTACCTGGTGTCCCAAGCTCCGGGCCTGCCGGTCTGCGCCCGGGTCGCGGTGTTCGCGTTCTACGCGCTCGTCCTCGGTCTGGTGCTGGCATCGTGGAGAAGCGGGGGAAAGCTCTACGAAGAGTTGGCGGGCCCCCTGGCGCGGTACCTCTGAAGGGTCCCGGTGCCAGCATGGACCGCGCGGGGTGACTCCCCACACACCGGGAACGCCGTGGGCCCCCGAGGGGTTGCCGAGCGAGAGGATCACCCTCGGATCATCGCCTCACCGGCCGCCCCCGCCACGACCCTGCCTCGTCACATCCACGCTGCCCACCGTCGGGCATCCCACACCGTGCCGCCACGTCCACGCGGTCCCGGTGACGCCCCGCGCCGCCGCTCGTGACGACGCGCCCCGCAGAGAGATCGAGATGATGAAGCAGTTGGTGGAGAAGACCGGACGCGATGCCGTCGTCGCGCAAGAGGTGCCGCCCGGCGACCTGATGACCAACCGTCAACGGGCACAACTCGTCCTCGTACTGGGCGCGTTGATCGCGATCGGCCCGTTGACCATCGACATGTACCTGCCCGCGCTACCCGCCATCACGGCGGGCCTGCAAACCACCGAGACCGCTGTGCAGTTGACGCTGACCGGCACGCTCGTCGGCCTCGCGCTGGGGCAACTGTTGATCGGGCCGCTCTCCGACGTGGTCGGGCGGCGGGTGCCGCTGCTGGCCGGGTTGGCCGCGCACATCGTGGCCTCCGTCCTGTGCGTCTTCGCGCCGAACATCGCGGTGCTCGGCGGGCTGCGCGTCCTCCAGGGGCTCGGCGTCGCCGCCGCCACAGTGGTCGCGACCGCCGTGGTCCGCGACCTGTTCAGCGGGGCCTCCTTCGCCCGGATCTTCTCCCGGCTGATGCTCGTCATGGGCCTGGCGCCCATCCTCGCGCCGACCTTGGGCAGCGGCCTGCTGAGCTGGACAGACTGGCGGGGCGTCTTCGCGGCGCTGGCGGTGCTGGGCGCGCTGCTGATCGTCGTGGCGGCGTTCCGGCTCCCGGAGACCCTTCCGGTGGCGCGTCGGCGGCACGGCGGGGTGCGCGCCACACTGCGCGACTACCGGGGATTGGTCAACGACCGGGCGTTCGTCGGCCTGGTGCTCGTCGCCGGGCTGGCGATGGCGGCCCTGTTCGCGTACGTCTCGGGTTCGTCGTTCGTGCTCCAGCAGGAGTACGGCCTGGACGAGCAGCAGTTCGGCATCGCCTTCGGGGCCGGCGCGGTGGGCCTGATCGGGGCCACCCAGTTCAACGTGCGGCTGCTGCGCCGCTACACCCCACAGCAGATCCTGGTCGGCGCGCTGGTCGCCGGCACGGCGGCCGGCCTGCTGCTGGTCATGTTCGCGGCGACCGGTATCGGTGGCCTGGGCACCCTGCTCGCGTCACTGTGGCTGGTCCTGGCCGCGGCCGGCCTGGCTCTGCCCAACGCGCCGGCGCTGGCCATGAGCCGGCACAGCGAGGCCGCTGGCACCGCTGCGGCGCTGCTCGGCGCGGTGCAGTTCGGCATCGGCGCGGTGTCGGCGCCACTGGCCGGTCTGTTCGGCACCGGGAGCGTACCGATGGCGATCGTCATCGCGGGCGGCATGGCCGCCGCGCTGATCGTCATGGTCCTCGTCGTTCCCCGCGCCAGCCTCGGCACTGTCGACAGGGACCTGGCGGTCGCGCTGCACTAGCCCGGAAGACGAAAGGGGCGGGCCGGTCGACCGGCCCGCCCCGACGGTCAGCGGATCTCGGTGGTGTCCTCGGGGCGCGGTTGACCGCGCGGTGGGGCGGACCAGGGTGATTCGCCACCCACCCGGCGGGGCAGCGGCTCGGTCGCTGTCGAGTCCGCCGGGTAACCCAGAGTCAGGGGCGCGGTGTCGCGCTCCGCGGGCGCGGGGGCCGGCCAGTCGGTCAACGTGAAGTCGTCGTCGCGGGGGCCTCCGTCCGACGCGGGGGTGGGTGCCGCTGCCGGTTCGGTCGCCGAGCTCGGCCACTGCCGCCACCGCTGTTGGCTGAAGGTCGCCATCAGCAGCAGCAGGCCGAGCAGGAAGAGCGTGCCGTTCTCCACTGGCAGTCGCAGCGGCAACGGGTCGCCGAACACCTTCCACTCGTGCGGGATCGCGTCGCGCACCGAGAAGGGCGCCACGAACATCCCGATGTACGGGGTGACCAGCAGCGCTCCGGCCACCATCGGGCCCAGCGGCGAGAAGCGCAGCGTGCCGAGCAGGCCCAGCAGGACACCGCCGACACCGAGGTACACGGCCGGCTCGATCAGGTTGGCGGTGTTGAACGTGCCGATCTCCACCCAGCGGTCGACCGTCCGGCTCGACCCGTCCTGCCCCAGTGTGACCAGCACCCAGGTGATGGGCGCCACCACCAGCCCGGCGAGGAAGCTCCAGAGATGTCGCATCCGCGCACCGTACCGTTTTCGACATGACTGAGCACCTCTCCGCCGCTCCAACCGGCAAGCCGACGTCGTACTCGCGCGTCACTCTCAGCAAGATCATGACCGCGGTGGACGTCAACCTCTACGGCACCGTGCACGGCGGGGTTCTGATGAAGTTCGTCGACGACGTGGCCGGGGCCGCTGCCGCCCGACACAGCGGCGGCACCGCGGTGACCGCGGCGATCGACGAGATCGTCTTCTCCGAGGCGGTCCGGGTGGGCGACCTGGTGCACGCGCACGCCCAGGTGAACTGGACCGGCCAGACCTCGATGGAGGTGGGCGTGCGGGTGGTGGCCGAACGGTGGGACTCGGCCGAGGACGCGCCGGTCCGGGTGGCCACCGCGTACCTGGTGTTCGTCGGAGTGGACGTCGGTGGGGCGCCGCGGGCGGTCCGCCCGGTGCTGCCGGAGACGGCGGAGGACGAGCGCCGGTACAAGGAGGCGGAGATCCGCCGAGCGCACCGGCTGGCCCGCCGCCGCGCCATCCAGGCCCACCGCGCCGGCTGACCCACATGGGGTGCCGGGTTGGAGTGTGGGACGGGCACGCGTCGGTTGGCCTACCCGGTGCGCAGAATGGCGCTTCGAGGTAGGGCAAGATGGCGCCACGGCCCAGTCACAGTGTCGTGTCGGGCCAGGGGGAGGGTGGAGCAGTGGGTGACATGCTGTGGACGCCGCCGGCGGACGTACGTGAGCGGTCCCGGATCGGCGCCTACCTGCGCTGGCTGCGGGAGCACCGCGGGCTGGACTTTGCCGACTACGACGCGCTGTGGCGCTGGTCCACCACCGACCTGGACGGGTTCTGGCGCTCGATCTGGGACCACTTCGTGGTGATCGCGCACACCCCGCCGACCGCCACCCTGGCCGAGCGGGGAATGCCCGGTGCCCGTTGGTTCCCCGACGCCACGCTCAACTACGCGGAGAACGTGCTGCGGATGCCGGGGCGGGCCGACGACGACCCGGTGGTGATCTCCCACGGCCAGACCCGGGCGCCGGTCACGCTGAGCGCCGGTGAGCTGCGCGAGCAGGTCCGCCGGGTGTCGGCCGGGCTGCGTCGGCTCGGCGTCACGCCGGGCGACCGGGTGGCGGCGTACGCCCCGAACATCGCTGAGACCTACGTCCTGCTGCTGGCCACCGCCAGCCTGGGTGCGATCTTCTCGTCCTGCGCGCCCGAGTTCGGCACCCGCAGCGTCACCGACCGTTGGCAGCAGATCGAACCGACGGTGCTGGTCGCCGTGGACGGCTACCGGTACGGCGACAAGCCGGTGGACCGGCGTGCCGAGGTCGCTGCGATCCGGGCCGCGCTGCCGTCGCTGCGCCACACGGTCAGCATCGGCTACCTCGACCCGACGGGCCCCGCGCCCGAGGGCGCGCTGGGCTGGGCCGAGCTGGCCGCGCCCACCGACGAGCCGTTGACGTTCACGCCGGTGCCGTTCGACCACCCGCTCTACGTGCTCTACTCCTCGGGCACCACCGGGCTGCCGAAGCCGATCGTGCACGGCCACGGCGGCATCCTGCTGGAGCACCTGAAGATGCTCGCCCTGCACCACGACCTGGGCCCGGCCGACCGGTTCTTCTGGTTCACCACCACCGGCTGGATGATGTGGAACTTCCTGGTCTCCGGCCCGGCGGTGGGTGCGGCCATCGTGCTCTTCGACGGCAACCCGGGAGTCCGGGCGGAGCCCGGCCGGCCGGCCGAGCCTGACCTCGGCGGGCTGTGGCGGCTGGCGGCGGAGACCGGCACCACGTACTTCGGCACCTCCGCGCCGTACCTGCTGGCCTGCCGCAAGGCCGGGTTGGTCCCCCGGGACGTCGCCGACCTGTCGGCGCTGCGCGGCGTGGGTTCCACAGGTGCGCCACTGCCCGCCGAGGGCTTCCGCTGGGTGTACGAGACCGTCGGTGACCACCTCCAGCTCCAGTCGCTCTCCGGCGGCACCGACGTGTGCACCGGTTTCGTCGGTGGGGTGCCGCTGCTGCCGGTGTACGCCGGTGAGATCGCCTGCCGGGCGTTGGGCGCCAAGGTGGAGGCCCGTTCCGCCGACGGCACGCCGGTCATCGGTGAGCTCGGCGAGCTGGTGATCACCGAACCGATGCCGAGCATGCCGGTGGGCTTCTGGAACGACAGGGACGGCACCCGCTACGCGGAGGCGTACTTCGACGTCTACCCCGGCGTCTGGCGGCACGGCGACTGGATCACCATCAACGAGCGGGGCGGCTGCGTGATCACCGGCCGCTCCGACGCCACACTCAACCGTGGTGGGGTGCGGCTCGGCACCGCCGAGTTCTACTCGGTCGTGGAAGGGCTCGACGAGGTGCTCGACTCGGTCGTCGTGCACCTGGAGGACGACGAGGGCGGCGCCGGTGAGCTGCTGCTCTTCGTGGTGCTGGCCGAGGGTCTGGAGTTGGACGACCCGATGCGCGCGAAGATCTGCCGTGAACTGCGTACGGCGCTCTCACCCCGGCACGTGCCCGACGAGATCCATCAGGTGCGCTCGGTGCCCCGTACCCTCTCGGCGAAGAAGCTGGAGGTGCCGGTCAAGAAGATCCTCACCGGCACGCCGGTCGACCAGGCCGCGGCGAAGGGCGCCCTGGTCAATCCCGAGTCCCTGACCGCGTTCGCCGCCCTGGCCCAACGCCGCGCGACGTCCTGACCCCTCCCCGCGATCTTGCACTTTCTGTCCCGACTCAAGGGGCATTCCACCCATCTCGACGACCGAAACCGCAAGATCGGCGGGGCGGGGCGGGGTGGGGTGGGGTGGGGTGGCGGGGCTCAGGGGAGGGTCTGGGTGACCTTTTCGGCGGCCTGGCGGCCGGTCACGCGAGCGGGGTCCAGGTTGGCGCAGAGGACCACTGTGGCGGCCCGGGTCAGCGGGGCCAGCAGCCAGTCGACCGGGTCGGGGTAGCGGGTGGCGTCCACGAAGATTCGCGCGCCGGGCTCGATGCCCAACTCGGTGGCGCGGGCCTCGGCGCGACCCAGCAGGTGCGCGTCGGTGGGGCCGGGGCCGGATTGCGGCGTGAAGTGGTCACCGTGCCCGCGTACCTCGACGACGTAGTCGACGAACCCGGGCGGCACCTGCCGGAGCGGGGCGGCGAGCGGGGCCAACCCGAGGGCGTACCGCTCGTCGGCGGACCAGGACTGCGCCTCGTCGAACCGGTCGGCGGCGGCGAACAGCACCCCCACGTCGCCCGGCGTGTCGATGACGCTCAGCTTGGCCGACCAGCAGCCCAGCAGCACCGCCGCGGTCTGCCAGTGTGGCGGCAGCAGCACGCCGGCCGGGGTGCCCGGCGCGAGGCCGACCTCGTCGACGAGGAGGTTGGCGGTCTTCGCCACCCAGTTCGCCAGGGTGACGCCGGAGAGTTCGGTGCGGTCGCCGGTGGCGTCGTCGTACCAGGTGAGCAGCGGTCGGGTCGGGTCGGTCGCGATCGCGTCGGCGAACACCCGGGCAATGTTGTCGGCCATCGGCGCGAACGATACGCCCCTGCGGGCCGTACTCGATGACGATGACAAGTCGGCGTACCGTCGGGTCGCAGTCAGCGTCGGCCCCGCGCCCCGGCGTAGGCTTTACCCCCGGAGTGTTGTTCCCCACAGGCCCGCCAGTTCAAGGAGTCGCCCCGTGACCGCCGGTCGCCCGCCCCGCGTGCTCATCGACGCCACGAGTGTCCCCACCGACCGTGGTGGTGTCGGTCGATACGTCGACGGTCTGCTCGGTGCCCTCGGCAAGGTGTGCGGGTCGGGGGTGGAGCTGGCGGTGGTCAGCCTCCGCACCGATCTGGAGCGCTACACCCGCATGCTGCCCGGCGCGGAGATCATCCCGGCCCCGGCCGCCGTGGCGCACCGCCCGGCCCGGCTCGCCTGGGAGCAGACCGGCCTGCCGCTGCTCGCCCAGCAGGTGGGCGCAGAGGTGCTGCACTCGCCCTTCTACACCTGCCCGCTGCGGGCCGGGTGTCCGGTCACGGTCACCGTGCACGATGCGACGTTCTTCACCGAGCCGGAGCATTACGACAAGTCGCGCCGCACGTTCTTCCGCAGCGCCATCAAGACCTCGCTGCGCCGCGCCAACCGGGTCATCGTGCCCAGCAAGGCCACCCGGGACGAGCTGATCCGGCTGCTCGACGCCGACCCGACGCGGATCGACGTGGCCTACCACGGCGTCGACCAGGCTGCCTTCCATGCTCCCACCGAGGAGGAGAAGGCCCGGGTACGCGCGCGTCTGGGGCTGGGCAACAGCAGCTACGTCGCCTTCCTCGGTGCCAAGGAGCCCCGCAAGAACGTGCCCAACCTGATCCGTGGGTGGGCGCGGGCGGTGGCTGACCGGGTCGACCCGCCGGCCCTGGTGATCGCCGGTGGGCAGGGGCACGACGAAGACATCGACCGGGCAGTGGCCGAGGTGCCGTCGCATCTGCGTCTGCTGCGCCCCGGCTATCTGCGCTACGCCGACCTGCCGGGTTTCCTCGGCGGTGCCCTTGTCGCCGCGTACCCGTCCTACGGCGAGGGGTTCGGGCTGCCGATCCTGGAGGCGATGGCGTGCGCCGCCCCGGTGCTGACCACGCCCCGGCTCTCGCTGCCCGAGGTGGGCGGCGACGCGGTCGCGTACACCTCGGAGGACCCGGAGCAGATCGGCACCGACCTGGCTGCCCTGCTCGACGACGAGCAGCGGCGGTTGTCGCTGGCAAAGGCGGGGTTCGACCGGGCCAAGGAATTCACCTGGGAGTCCAGCGCCGAGGTGCACATCGCGGCGTGGAGTCGCGCCCGCTCCTGATCCTCCGCGCCGCCGCAGGTGACCCGTGCCACTTTGGGCAGGTACGTCGGGCATGATGTGCGGATGCTCTATGCGGTCATTCCGGCAGGTGGCAGTGGCACGAGGTTGTGGCCGCTGTCCCGCGCCGGCCATCCCAAGTTCCTCCACCCGTTGTCCGGCACCAGCGCCTCGCTGCTCCAGGCGACCGTGGAACGGCTCGCGCCGCTGACCACACCGGATCGGACCCTTGTGGTCACCGGTGCCGCGCACGTCGCGGCGGTGGCACGGCAGCTGACCGTGCTGCCGGAGGAGAACATCCTGGTCGAGCCCTCCCCCCGGGATTCGTGCGCGGCGATCGCGTTGGCCGCCGCGGTGATCGCGACGCGCGACCCGAACGCGGTGATGGGCAGCTTCGCGGCCGACCACCTGATCCGCGACCCGGACAGCTGGGTCCGCACCGTCCAGGAGGCGGTCCGCGGGGCCGAGCAGGGCATGCTGATGACCGTCGGGATCACCCCGACCCGTGCCGAAACCGGCTACGGCTACCTGGAGACCGGCGATCCGACCGAGGGTGTGCCGTGGCGGCCGGTGGCCGAGTTCAAGGAGAAGCCGGCCGCCGAGGTCGCCGAGGCGTACGTCAGTTCGGGCCGGCACCTGTGGAACGCGAGCATGTTCGTCTGGCGGGTGGACGTCTTCCTCGCCGAGCTGGCCCGCCAGCAGCCGGCACTGCACGCCGGCGTCGCCTCGATCGCCGCCGCCTGGGGCACCCCGGAGCAGGACGACGTCCTGGGCGCGATCTGGCCGACCCTGCCGAAGATCTCCGTCGACTACGCGGTGATGGAGGGCGCGGCCACGGCGGGTCGGGTCGCGACGGTGCCGGGCGACTTCGGTTGGAACGACGTAGGTGACTTCCACACCCTCGGCGACGTGCTGCCGGCCGACGACGCGGGCAACGTGGTGCTCGGCACGGAGGCCAAGCCGGGCGTGCTGCTGCGGGACAGCAGCAACCTCGTGGTCGTGCCGCAGTCGGGTCGGTTGGTGGCCGTGCTCGGTCTGCGCGACCTGATCGTGGTGGACACCCCGGACGCGGTGCTGGTCTGCCCGCGCGACCGGGCACAGGACGTCAAGGCCCTGGTCGACGAGCTCAAGGAGCGAGGCGAAGAGGGCTACGTCTGAGGGCGGCGAGGGCCGGCGCGATCAGTTGGACGGTCCCGCCGGCCAGGGGCTCGGGCAGCTCATCCGGTGGGAACCAGCCCAGCTCCTCGGCCTCGTCGCTGACCTGCTCCACCGCCGAGGGCGGGGCGATCACCGCGAACCGGACGTCGTGGTGCGCCGAGCCGCCCTGACACTGCACCTGGTGCACGTCCACGTCGATCGGCACCGGGTCGATGCGCAGGCCGGCGATCCCGGACTCCTCGGTGGCCTCGCGGAGCGCGGCGGCGACCACTGTCTGGTCGGTCGGCTCGCAGTGCCCGCCGAGCTGCACCCAACGCCCGAACTTGACGTGCAGGCAGAGCAGCACCCGGGAGCCGGTGGAGTCCAGCACCAACGCGCTGGCGGTGACGTGCCCGGGCCGGTGCTGCCGGCTCATCGCGACCGGGCCGGCGGCGAGCAGCGCGAGGGTCCGGTCGCGCGCGCTGGCCGCGTCCGGGCTGGTGGGCTGCCAGCCCTCCAGCAACGCGGTGGCGTCGGCGTGCAGCGCCTTGTACGTCTCGGGGTCGGTGGTCTGGGCGGTCGGGCCGGTGATCACGGTGTCGGGCACCCCGTCACTGTACGAGCGTGTGCTCCGTACGCTGGCTCGATGACAGTGCGACTCGTCGAATTCGTGGTGGCCGGTAACGAGGCCAGCGATCTGTTGCCGGTGCGGTCGGCGGCGCTGCTGCGCGCGTACGGTGCCCGGCGGGGCTTCTGGACGGTGCTGGACGAGGGGCCGGTGGAGCGCTGCCTCGCGCTGCTGGTGGAGCGCGACGACGGGGAGTGGACGGCCCGGCACGTGCGGGCGGATGCCGGTGTGGAGAACGGGCGGACCGAGGACGGTGAGGCGCTCGCCCACCACGACGGCTGGGTGTACGTCTTCGGCTCCCACTTCGGCTCGAAGGCTGGCCCGCTGCGACCTCGGCGTGCCTTCGTGGCCCGGTTCCGCGAGGACGACGCGGCGGCCGGGCCGGTGCCGGTGCACGTGGTGCGCAACTCGTTTCGACTGCACCGGGCGGTGAACGACGCTCTCGCGGCGTCGCCGCTGACCCTCCTGCCGGCGGGGGAGCGGGTGCGGGAGCGGTTCATCGTGGAGACGCTGGCCCGGGGGACCGTCCGGGAGAAGAGCTGGGTGAGCCGGTTGGCCCCGGGCGACCTGCCGTTGAACGTGGAGGCGGCGGCGTTCACTCCGGCCGGGACGGTGCTGCTCGGGCTGCGTTTTCCGGTCACCGACGCCGGTGAGCCGATCCTGGTCGAGGTGGCCGGTGTGCCGGGCATGTTCACGGCCGAGCCGGCGTGGCCGCGGGCGTTGGGCGCGTACGTGTTGACAGGTGTCACTCCACCGGGGCAGCTGACCGGCTTCCGCGCGATCACTCCGACGGCGGACGGCGGGTACGCGGCAGTGATCGGGTCGATCGACGCGCTGGGCAAGGGGTCGGTCCTGCTCGACGACCATCCGGGTGGGGGTGAGGTGACCTCCCGGCACGTCCGCTTCCGGCTTACCGCCGGCGAGGCGGGCGACGGGCGCCGGCTCGTCGGGGAGCAGGTGGCGGACCTGGCCCCGTTTCACCACGTCGAGGGGGTGGCGGAGCTGGACGGGCGACCGTTCTACGTCACCGACGAGGACCATCGGGTCGCGCTCTGGGTCGGCTGAGCCGGCGCGGGCGCGGGGGCGGGATGACCGGACGGCACCTCCGCGGAGCAAGGGCCGCAGACCCTCGTGGTGCCGTCCGATCACCGGGGCCTCCCCGGTCCCGGTGCCCCCGGCAGCGCGGGCGTCACTGACGCGCGGCGCCGTGTTCGGGCATGGGAAGCATGCCGAACCGGCCCCGGAGGCGTCGAGGTTTTTCAGTCCAGGCTTAAAGATGGAGAATAGTGCCGGCCAGGTAGAGTCGAACGGTCAACCGGCACCCCCCTGCCGGCGACACGGGAGCGCTCCATGCTGAAGATCCACTTCTCTGGGGAGGACATCCTCCGGACCCGGGTGGCGCCGGCGGCGGACCCGGTCTGGGAGCTGGTCCTCAGCCTGCACGTGCTACGCGGCCGCACCCGCGATCCGCTGACCGCCAACTGGCGGCGCAGCGTGGCCCGGGATCTGCGCCAGGACTCCGCCTCCGATCAGCTCCGCCTGCTCTTCGCGTTGAACCCGCCGCGTGGCTACTTCCCCGACTTCCTCACCCCGTACGCCAGCGTCGGCGGCTTCGAGGCCGGTCTGGACGCGGTCCGCAGTACCCCCACCGAGTTGCTGCACCGGGACCTGAGCGTGCTGGCCGCCGAGAATCAACTGCCCTCCTCGGCGGCCGCGCTCGCTCGGGGTGAGGTGTCGGCGCTGCACCACCTGGCCGACTCGATGGAGCAGTACCGGTCGCTGGCGATCAGCCCGTACTGGAGTCGGATCCAGGCCGCGGTGGCGGCGGACCGCGCGCGTCGGGCCCGGGCGCTGCTCGACGGCGGTGTCGAGGGCCTGCTCACCAGCCTCCGGCCGGCGATGCGCTGGGAGAGCGGGGTGCTGGAGGTCCGCAGCTACCCGCACAGCCGGGAGCTGCACCTGGACGGCCGTGGGCTGCTGCTGGTGCCGTCGTTCTTCTGCGCGGCCACCCCGGTCGCACTGCTCGACCCGGCGCTGCCACCGGTGCTGGTCTACCCGGTGGACCGGCTGGGCGCGCTGGTGTCCGCCGACGCCGGCGCCGCGTCCGGTGCTGCCCGTGAATCACTCGCCGCGCTGGTGGGCCGCACCAGGGCGGCGGTGTTGCAGGCCAGCGACGAGGGCTGCACCACCGGCGAGGTCGCCCGCCGGCTCAACATCTCACCGGCGGCGGCGAGTCAGCACGCAACGGTGCTGCGCAACGCCGGCCTGCTGGTCAGTCACCGCGAACGCAACAGTGTGCTGCACACGTTGACCCCGCTGGGCCGGGCCATGCTGGACGCGTGACCCGGCCGTTCCGCGAAGGGTGAGCTCGGCGCTACAGGGCGAGCGCGGCGCTCGCCGGGCTGCCGGGAGGCGGCGGCAACAGGGTCGACCCGACGCCCTGGGCGGCCAGGGCGACGCGCAGCCGGTGCAGATCGGCGCCGAAGCGGACCAGACCCATCGGCTCGACGGGCGTCGGGGCCGAGCCGAGCAGCAGGTCGGCGCCGTCCGGCCACCCGGGCATCTCGGCGACCAGACCGGCGCGTACCTCGGCCTCGTCGACCAGTGTGAAGACCGTGCCGGGGGCGACCACCTCGGCGACCGCGTCGATCGCCCGTCGCACAGCGGTCAGGTCGGCCGGTGTCGGACCGGGACCGTCGGCCAGGGTGGCGGCGTCGGAGAGCCCCGCGGCGCGAGCCTCGGCGGTACCGAGCGAGAACAGGTCCTGCGCCGCGTCACGAATCAGCGCCCGCGCGCCACCGGCGTCGTCCGGACTGGTGGCGGGCAGGTAGCCCCGCACCACAGCGACGGGGACCTGATCGCACTTGCCCTTGATCAGCTCGCCGGCACCCGCCAACTCGTCCACCACGGCCATCTGGGTCAACTGCAACTCGTTGCCGTACGGGTCGACCTCGCCCCGGTGGTCGCGAATGGCCGGCATCCCAGCCACGCCGAGCGCCACGTCGGTGAGCCCGTTGCGCCAGGGCCGACCCATCGTGTCACTGACGATCACGGCCAGGTCCAGGTCGTAACGCTCCCGCAGCGCGTCCCGCAGGGCCCGCGCCGAGGCGTCCGGGTCGACCGGCAGCAGCACCAGTTGGGTCTTGTCCACGTTCGACGCGTCGATCCCCGCCGAGGCCATCACGAAGCCGTGGTGGGTCTGCACGATCCGGGTCGGCCCCCTGCTGGCGACCACCCGGGCGGTCTCACCGGCCAGGACCTCGTCCCGGGCGGCCAGCCGTTCCGGCCCGTCCGCCGGCACGTCGACGAGCCGCCCCTCCGCCTTGGAAACGATCTTGCTGGTCACCACCAGCACGTCGCCGTTGCGCAGCCACGGCGCGGCAGTCGCGATCACCGCGGCCAGGTCGTCACCCCCGGTCACGTGACCGATGCCGAGCACCGGCAATATCTCCAGCCTCACGTCAACTCCACCGCGGCGCGGACCATCGCCGCCGTCGCCACCTCGTCGGTCATCCGCAGCGGCACCGCGCGGACCGTCACCTCGGGCACCACAGTGCCCGCGTCCTCCTCGGCCACCAGCCAACCGTCGAGCAGGCCGCCGCTCGCCCGCCCGCCGTAGAGCCGCCCCACCCCCGCCGCGCTGCACTCCACACCGAGCACGGCCAGGCATCGGTCGGCCATTCCCCGCACCGGCGCGCCGCCGATGATCGGGGAGACACCCACCACCGGCGCCGGGCCGTCCGCCACCGCCGCACGCATCCCCGGTACGGCCAGCACCGGCGCGACGCTCACCACCGGGTTGCTCGGCGCGATGAGCACCAGATCGGCCGAGGCGATCGCGTCCAGCACCCCGGGCGCCGGCTTCGCCGTCTCCGCGCCGACGAACACGAAACGATGCGTGGGGATGTCGGCGCGATACCGCACCCACCACTCCTGGAAGTGGATCGCTCGCTGGCCCTGGTCGTCCTCCACCACGGCATGGGTCTCCAGGCGGTCGTCCGTCGCCGGCAACAGGCGTACGCCCGGCTCCCAGCGGCTGGCCAGCGCCTCGGTGACAGCGCTCAACGGATAACCGCCGTTGAGCATGGTGCTGCGGACCAGGTGGGTGGCGATGTCCTTGTCGCCGAGGCCGAACCAGGTCGGCTCCGCCCCGTACGCGGCCAACTCCTGTTTGACCGTCCAGCTCTCGCCGACCCGACCCCAGCCCCGTTCCGGGTCGGCGCCCCCGCCGAGCGTGTACATGACGCTGTCCAGGTCGGGGCAGATCTTCAACCCGTGTAACCACAGGTCGTCGCCGACGTTGACCACGGCGGTCACCTCCGCGCCGACGTCACGGGCGTACGCCCGGACCCCGAGCAGGAACCGGGCGCCGCCGATGCCGCCGGCCAGAACCACGATGCGCATGTCGACCATCCTCGCGCACGTGACGCCTGCGATCCCTGGGTGGCCCTAGAGACTAGGCTCACGTGCACCCTGTCCGTTGATGCCCCGAGGGGGAGCTCGTGACCAGCCCCGCCGAGCCCGCGTCCGCTGACGCGACGCAGGCCCGCCAGCTGACCAAGCCGCTACGGGAGCTCGCCGCGCTCGCGCTGCTTGGCGCCAACGCCGTGTTCCTCTTCGTGGGCCTGCTCCGGCTCATCGCCCCGAACGACTACAGCTCCTTCACCGACCGCGCGGGCAGCGCCTTCTACGCGTTCATCGGGGTGGAGGCGGTGGGCCTCCCACTGCTCGCGGTGCTGCTGGCCACGCACATCTCGCCGGTGTTGGCGAAGGCGAAGCTGATCACGCAGGCAGCCGTCGTCGAGTACGCGGTCAGCGCCCTGTTCGGCACGCTGACCATGCTGATCTGGACGGTGGGCCGGCTGGCCGAGGCCGAGGTGCTCGACGCGCTGCTCGGTGTGCTCACCCGGTTCGCCTGGATGGTGATCTTCGCGATCGCCGCCTGGGTGGTCTACACCATCTGGCGTGCCCACTACTACGTGCCGCGCCCCAAGCCGCAGCCGGGCGTCTACGGCCAGCCCCAGCCGGGCTGGCCGCAGCAGCAGGGTGGCTGGCCGGCCCCGGGTCAGCCCGGCGGCCAGCCGCAGGGCGGATGGCCCGCTCCCGGCCAGCCCGGCGGCTACCCGCAGGCCGGCCAGCCGGGCGGCTACCCGCAGGCCGGCCAGCCGGGCGGCTACCCGCAGGCCGGCCAGCCGGGTGGCTACCCGCAGGCCGGTCAGCCGGGTGGCTACCCGCAGGCCGGCCAGCCGGGTGGCTACCCGCAGGCCGGCCAGCCCGGCGGCTACCCGCAGGCTGGCCAGTACGGCCAGCAGTCGCCGCCGTTCCAGGCCCCGCAGTCGGCTCCGCCGTTCCCGCAGTCCGCGCCGCCGTTCCCGCAGTCCGCGCCGTCGCATCCGCAGTCGGCTCCGCCGTTCCCGCAGTCCGCGCCGCCGGCGAACCCCGCTCCCCAGTCGGTGCCGCCGTCCCCGGCCGCGCCGCCACCCGCCGCGCCGCCGTTCGGGCAGCCGCCGTCGGCCGACCCCACTCAGGCGATCCCGCGTCAGTCCGCCGACCCGACCGAGGCCATCTCCCACCCGGCCGACCCGGACACCGACCGCACCCAACACATCAAGCCCAACGACCACCCCGACCAGCCCCGCTGACCCGAAGACCGCGCCGATCTTGCACTTTCGGTAGTCGAAACGAGCGAGATGTCCCTAAGTCGGGGACACAAACTGCAAGATCGCGAGCCTCCGGCACCACAACTCCGTCGATCATGGAGTTGTGGTGCCGGATTCGCGCCTTACGAGACACTTTGTCACCCACCACAACTCCTTGATCGACGGGGCGAGGTGGGTGGTGCGCCCCCGCCCAGGGCGGGTTGACGGCGCGGCGCGGGGCTGCGATGGAGCCGGGCAGGGCGCGTCGCGGCACGGGGCATGGCACGGGCGCGGCGTGGGGCACGGCACGGGCGTGGGCGGGGCGCGGCACGGGCGTGGCCGGCAAACGGGGCATGGCACGGGCGCGGCGTGGGGCACGGCACGGGCGTGGGCATGGCACGGGCGTGGCATGGGGCGGGGCGCGGCGCGGGCGGAACGTGGGACACGGCACGGGCGTGGGCGTGGGCGGGGCGCGGCACGGGCGCGGCACGGGCGTGGGCGCGGCACGGCACGGGCACGGGACGCTGCACGGCACGGGCACGGCACGGGCGTGGGCGCGGCACGGGCGAGGCGGCGAGGCGTACGGCACGGCACGGGCGGGGGCGTGGTGGGGGCGGGCGTGGTGGGGACTGGTTGGGTGGCGTCGGGCTGCGCATAGGGTGAGTGGATGGTTGATCGCACCCACTCCGGCCCGAGCGATGCGAGCGTGCGGCGGGCCCTGGGCCGGGCCGCGAACGGGCGGGCGCTTGATGTCGACGAGGCGACCGCGCTGCTGTCCGCCCGCGGTGCCGCGCTCAACGAGTTGCTCCGGCTTGCCGGCGGGATCCGCGACGCCGGGCTGCGGGACGCTGGGCGGCCGGGTGTGGTCACGTACTCCAAGAAGGTCTTCATTCCGCTGACCCGGCTCTGCCGGGACCGCTGCCACTACTGCACCTTCGCGACGGTGCCGCACCGGCTGCCGGCGCCGTTCCTGGACCGCGACGAGGTCCTCGCGATCGCCCGGGCCGGCGCCGCGCAGGGTTGCAAGGAGGCGCTGTTCACCCTGGGTGACCGGCCGGAGGAACGCTGGCCGGCGGCCCGTACCTGGTTGGACGAACGCGGTTACGACTCGACAGTGGACTACCTGCGCGCCTGCGCGGTGGCGGTGCTGGAGGAGACCGGCCTGCTGCCGCACCTCAACCCCGGGGTGCTGTCCTGGTCGGAGCTGCAACGGCTCAAGCCGGTCGCGCCGAGCATGGGCATGATGCTGGAGACGACAGCTACCCGGCTCTGGTCCGAGCCGGGTGGTCCGCACTTCGGCTCACCGGACAAGGAGCCGGCGGTCCGGTTGCGGGTGCTCGAGGACGCCGGCCGGGTCGGGGTGCCGTTCACCACCGGCATCCTGATCGGCATCGGCGAGACCCCGGCCGAGCGGGTGGACGCGCTCTTCGCAATCCGTCGCGCCCACCGGGAGTACGGCCACCTCCAGGAGGTGATCGTGCAGAACTTCCGCGCCAAGCCGGACACGGCGATGCGCGGCATGCCCGACGCGGAGTTGCACGACCTGGCCGCCACGGTGGCGGTGGCCCGGCTGTTGCTCGGCCCGAAGGCCCGGATCCAGGCCCCGCCTAATCTCATCGCCGGCGAGTACGACCTGCTGCTGCGCGCCGGCATCGACGACTGGGGTGGCGTCTCCCCGCTCACCCCCGACCACGTCAACCCGGAGCGCCCCTGGCCGCAGATCGAGGAGTTGGCCCGGCACACCGAGCTGGCCGGGTTCACGTTGCGGGAGCGGTTGACAATCTACCCCGAGTACGTGCGCGCGGGCGACCCGTGGCTCGACCCACGGTTGCTGCCGCACGTCGGTGCCCTGGCCGATCCGTCGACCGGCATGGCGGTCGAGTCGGCGATGCCGCAGGGGCGACCGTGGCAGGAGCCGGAGGAGGTGTTCGGCGGGCGGGTCGACCTGCACGCCACCATCGACACCACCGGCCGCACCGACGACCGGCGCGGTGACTTCGACAGCGTCTACGGCGACTGGTCCGAGGTCGCTGGGAAGGTCACCCCGGAGGCGGCCGCGCGCCGGGCGGGCGTACCCCCGGTGTCGGCCGGTATTGGCGCGGACCGTGACCTGGCGGCCGGGCTCAAGCTCGCCGCCGACGACCCGGCGACGCTGCTCGACCCCCGACACACCGATGCCGCGTTGGCGCTGTTCGGCGCGGACGGGCCGGCGCTCGACGAGCTGTGCCGCCTCGCCGACGACGTGCGCCGCGCGGCGGTCGGCGACGACGTCACCTACGTGGTCAACCGCAACATCAACTTCAGTAACGTCTGCTACGTGGGCTGCCGTTTCTGTGCGTTCGCGCAGCGTGAGCGGGACGCCGACGCGTACCGGCTCTCCGTCGAGCAGGTCGCTGACCGGGCCGAGCAGGCGTGGGCGGCCGGTGCCAGCGAGGTGTGCCTCCAGGGCGGCATCGACCCGAAGATGCCGGTCACCGGGTACGCCGACATCGTGCGCGCGATCAAGGCCCGGGTGCCCGAGATGCACGTGCACGCGTTCTCGCCCATGGAGATCGTCACCGCCGCCGCGAAGGCCGGGGTGCCGATCCGTGAGTGGCTGCTCCAGCTGCGTGAGGCCGGGCTGGACACCATCCCGGGCACCGCCGCCGAGATCCTCGACGACGACGTGCGCTGGGTGCTGACAAAGGGCAAACTCCCGGCCGCCGCCTGGGTCGAGGTGGTCAGCACGGCCCACGAGCTGGGCATTCGGTCCAGCTCCACGATGATGTACGGCCACGTCGACCACCCCGGGCAGTGGCTGGCGCATTTCCGGGTGCTGGCCGGTGTGCAGGACCGCACCGGCGGCTTCACCGAGTTCGTGGCGCTGCCGTTCGTGCACACCAATGCTCCGATCTATCTGGCGGGTATCGCCAGGCCCGGGCCGACCTGGCGGGAGAACCGGGCGGTGCACGCCATGTCCCGCTTGCTGCTGCACGGCCGGATCGACAACATCCAGTGCTCCTGGGTGAAGCTCGGTGACGAGGGCTCCGTCGCGATGCTGCAGGGCGGCTGCAACGACCTCGGCGGCACGCTGATGGAGGAGACGATCTCCCGGATGGCCGGCTCCGACAACGGGTCGGCGCGTACCGAGGAGCAGTTGCGGGCCATCGCGAAGGCCGCCGGTCGTCCGGCGCGCAAGCGGTCGACTGCGTACGGTCACGCCCGACCCTGACGTCGAACCTTTCCCCGCCACCGGCCGTACCACGCGGTGCCGGCGGCGGTCGCGGCGAGGACCGCCGCCGGTGTCCCCTCAGGGGCCCGGCGGCGTCGCGATCTGGGCGGCGACACCGGTGCCCTGATCGTCTACAGGGGGCGGGATCTGCACGGTCGGGAGATCGAGATCAGTCGCGACGACGAACGGCGGCTCCACTCGGCGGTGCGTGAGCGTCGGGTGCGGGACGGCTCGTCCACAGTGCGGTCTATCCCGATCTGCCGAGCGGAACTTATACCGTCTGGTGGGACGATCGTACGCCCGCCGGCACGACCTCTGTCCACGGTGGAGAGATAGCCGAGTTTGCCTGGCCCAGCAGCAGTTTTGGGGCCGCCGGCTGACCTCGACGCATCGGTTCCACCACAGCGCCCCGTCCACAATGTGGACGGGGCGCGAGTGCTGTCCGCAGCTCGACGGGCAGTCTGCGCCGCACCGCGTTAACCTGTCCCCCACCAAGATCAGCTTAGGGGTGGAGGTCTCTGGTGCCGTCCGGTCGACGACTCGTCGGAGAAGCGCCACGGCAGAAAAGTCGGGCAACTCGCCGGAGAGGGCGTTACTCGGCCGGGGTCTGAATCGATAGGGCAGGTTGCGAGGCTGGACGGCCCGAGTGGCCGACCGGGGGTGTCGGGAGGGCGACTCCATTATCAAGTTTGGCTTGACGGCGCACGCATTACACGCGTGTAATTTGAATGGGGTTGTTCGCACGGAACGCAACAAAACGGGACCGGACGGACAAGCACGCCTTTCGCGTGGGGGGTTGCAGCGGCGATGACGCCGGTGCGCGACAAGGAGGCATTTGATGGACGGCCAGCTTGAGGTGGCCGACCTGCTCGGAAACGCGCCGGAGTGGCAGGAGCGGGCGTTGTGCTCGCAGACCGACCCCGAGGCGTTCTTTCCCGAGAAGGGCGGCTCGACCCGCGAGGCGAAGCGAATCTGCTCGCGTTGCGAGGTCAAGACCGAGTGCCTCGAATACGCACTGGGTCACGACGAGCGGTTCGGCATCTGGGGTGGGCTCTCCGAGCGGGAGCGGCGCAAGTTGAAGCGGCGGGCCGCCTGAGCGGTGCAGGTCTGGGCGACAGACCTGGGCGGGGGGCCGCCGGAGCGGTGTGAGGTCGAGGCGGTGGGGGCCGCCCGACTCTCCGCCCGGGGTTGGCTCAGGCGAGCTCGTCCGGGTCCACCCCGAGAAGGTTCGCCACCTGTTCGATGATCACGTCGTGGACGAGGTCGGCGAGGTCCTCACGGTCCATCGCCCGGAACTCCAGGGGCCGCCGGTACAGCACGATCCGCGGCGGCACCTCCTGCCGGCCCGGGCGACCGGGCAGCAGCCGGGCCAACGGGACCTCGCCGTCCTCCAGCACGTCCGAGTCGTAGACGTTCAGATCCGGCGGGACGTCCTCGACCGCGAACTCGACCCCGGCCAGCTCCTTGGCGAACCGACGCTCCAGCGTCTCGACGGTGTCCAGGACCAGGTCGTCGAAGACCTCGGCCTTGGTCCGCGCCAGCGGCACGGTGGCCGGCACCAGCCGTCCGCGCAGGCCGCGACCGTGCCGGTCACGATGCGCACGCCGGCCGGAGCCGGGGCGGCGGTGTTCCGGGGTCGTCATGAGGCAAAGGGTAGCGCCCGCCTCGGGCTGGTCAGCGGCAGCGCCGCTCCCGTGGCGCGGCGCGCCCAGGACGGTCGACTGTGATCACCATGACGGGCGTGTCGCAACGCGAAGCGATGCGCCGGACCCGGTAATGGAGATACCCTGCCGCACGTGAGGTCACCACGGCGCTGCTCCCGTAACGGCTGCCCCCGGCAAGCGGTCGCCACATTGACCTATGTCTACAACGAGTCGACAGCGGTGGTGGGGCCGCTGGCGGCGTTCGCCGAGCCGCACACGTACGACCTGTGCGAGCCGCACGCCCGCAGCCTCACCGCGCCGCGGGGCTGGGACGTCGTCCGCCACGAGGGCGAGTTCGAGCCGCCGCCGCCCACCACTGACGACCTGGTCGCGTTGGCCGAAGCGGTCCGCGAAGCCGCCCGCCCGGCCCCCCGCCCGCCGGAGCCGGACCAGCACCGCCCCGAGAACCCGCACCAGACCGGCCGCCGAGGCCACCTCCGAGTAATCCCCCCCAACCACTAACCCTGCCCCCCGGGCCCCCGCCCTTTCCGGCGTTGATCATGAAGTTGTTGCCCTCCGCCTCGTCGTGTCATGGCAACAACTTCATGATCAACAGGGGGTGGGTGGGGTTAGAGCTTGGTCCAGGCCTCGGTTAACACTGTGCGGAGGGTCTGCTCGATCTCGTCGAAGTGCTGCTGCTCGGCGATCAGAGGTGGGGCCAGCTGGATGACGGGGTCGCCCCGGTCGTCGGCCCGGCAGTAGAGGCCCGCCTGGAACAGGGCGGTGGAGAGGAAGCCGCGCAGCAGGCGCTCCGACTCGGCCTCGGTGAAGGTCTCCCGGGTGGTCTTGTCCTTGACCAACTCGATGCCGTAGAAGTAGCCGTCGCCACGGATGTCGCCGACGATCGGCAGGTCGTACAGCTTCTCCAGGGTGGCCCGGAAGGCGTCCTCGTTGGCGCGTACGTGCCCGACCAGGTCCTCGCGGGCGAAGACCTCCAGGTTGGCCAGGGCCACCGCGCAGGAGACCGGGTGCCCACCGAAGGTCACCCCGTGGGCGAACATGCCGGTCTCGGTGAGGAACGGTTCCATCAGCCGGTCGCTGGCGATCATCGCGCCGAGCGGGGCGTAGCCGGAGGTGATGGCCTTGGCGGTGGTGATGATGTCCGGCTGGTAGCCGTAGCGCACCGCGCCGAAGTACTCGCCCAGCCTCCCCCAGGAGCAGATCACCTCGTCCGAGACGAGCAGCACGTCGTACGCGTCGCAGATCTCCCGTACCCGCTCGAAGTAGCCGGGCGGCGGTGGGAAGCACCCGCCGGAGTTCTGTACGGGCTCGAGGAAGACCGCGGCGACCGTGTCCGGGCCCTCCCGTTCGATGGCCCGACCGATCTCGTCGGCGGCCCAGCGGCCGAACGCCTCGGGGTCGTCGCCGTGCTCGGGCGCCCGGTAGAAGTTCGTGTTCGGCACCTTGATCGCGCCCGGCACCAGTGGCTCGAAGTCGCTCTTGATGCCGGGCAGGCCGGTGATCGACAGAGCGCCCATGGAGGTGCCGTGGTAGGCGATGTACCGGCTGATCACCTTGTACTTGTTGGGCTTCCCGGTGCGCTTGAAGTAGGCGCGGGCCAGCTTCCACGCCGCCTCGACGGCCTCGGAGCCGCCGGTGGTGAAGAAGATCCGGTTGAGGTCGCCGGGGGTGAGCGCGGCGATCCTCTCGGCCAGCTCGATGGCCTTCGGGTGCGCGTACGACCAGAGCGGGAAGTAGGCCAGCTCGCCGGCCTGCTTGGCGGCGGCCTCGGCCAGCTCGGTGCGGCCGTGGCCGGCGTTGACCACGAAGAGCCCGGCGAGCCCGTCCAGGTAGCGGCGACCCTGCGCGTCCCACACGTACGCTCCCTCGCCGCGCACGATGGTCGGCACCTCGCCGGCGGAGTAGCTCGCCATCCGGGTGAAGTGCATCCAGAGGTGGTCGGTGGCGTTGGCCATGTCAGCCCCATCGGTCGTCGGGCCGGTCAAAGGGATGAGGCCGGCCGCTCTGCCAACGGTTATCGCACAGTCTCGACCTCCGAAGCAAGTGTTATCGGCGGTATCACGGCCAGTTGGCGACGGATTTAGCGCACAGGTGTCAAGGATGCAACGGAATCCGCACAGCTGCCTGGGCGGTCGGCGGTCGGCGGGAGGCGGAGGTGTGCTGGTGTCGGCCTTTGGAGCTGAATCGTCTGCGACATCACGGCCGCCGGTCGGGATGGCGCTCGGCTCTGCGGGCGTGTTGGCGGGCGTTGAAGGCGCCAGGTCGCGCCTGCCGACCGTCGAATCGTTTGCGACATCAGCTCCAAAGGGCCCGCCGGTGGTGGCGCCTCCCTCGGCCGCCGGTCGGCCCTGGGTCGGGGGAGGCGCCGGCCTGGGGACGCTGGTGGGGCACTTCGGGGACGGTCGCAGGGCGTCCTGCTTGCCCTCCAACACGTCCCACCGCAACACGCCGGTAAGTCGCAGACACGGACACGCAGCGTGGCTAACGTCCGCCGCAACGTGCATCGAGCGGCGTCGCAGCGCGCCTGCTGGGCGGAGGGTCAGGGGTCGTCCGACACGGCACGGAGGAGCGGCGGGAGGGTCCGATGGCGAACGAGGCGTTGCGGGTGGCGATGGCCGAGGCGGGGGAGACTGTCGAGTCGTTGGCCGAGAAGGTCCGCGTCGACCCGAAGACGGCGGCACGGTGGCTCGCTGCGGGGCGCATTCCGCATCCGCGTACCCGGGTGGCGGTGGCCGAGGTTCTGCGTCGGGACGCGGCCGACCTCTGGCCGGAGCCGTTCCGCCGTCGTGGTTCCGGCCGTGGGCCGAGCTGGAGCAGGACGCGACCTCGCTCCGGTCCTACCAGCCGCTGCTCGTGCCAGGTCTGCTCCAGACCGAGGGGTACGCCCGGGCGATCCTGGGCACCGGTGGGCTGGTCGCATCGTCCGAGGTGGACCAGATCGTGGCGGGCCGCCTCGAACGGCAGGCGGTCCTGTGCCGCGATGCTCCACCGCAGCTCGTGGCGGTGATCGACGAGGTGGTGCTGCGCCGGCCGGTCGGCGACCGCACCGTGATGGCCGCTCAACTGGCCCACCTCGCGAGGGTGGCCGAGTGGGAGCATGTGCAGGTCCGGGTCATCCCGGCCGAGAGCCCGTGGCACACCGGGCTGGCCGGCCCCTTCGTGCTGGGCCGGCTGCCCGACGGGACGAAATTGGCGTATCTCGACAACCAGCTCCGCGGTCAGGTCGTGACCGATCCCCTCGACGTCGCTAGCCTGGGACGCAGGTGGGAGAGCGTCACCGGCGAGGCGTTCCCCCAACGCCGGTCGATCGAGCTGATCAGGGAAGTGGCCACGACATGGACATGACCGACGCCCGCTGGCGCACCTCGACCCGCAGCAGCAACAACGGTGGTGACTGCGTCGAGGTGGCCGACAACCTGCCCGGCCGGGTGCTGGTGCGTGACAGCAAGGACCGCGACGGCGGCACCCTGACCTTCGCGCCGACAGCCTGGGCGTCGTTCGTCCAAGAGGTCCGCACCACGCGCCGCTGATTCCCCCGGGATCGCAGATCAAGACCAGGCGTCAGGCCGTACCCCAGGTGTAGGTCTGCTTGCGCAGCTTGAGATAGACGAACGCCTCGGTGGAGAGCACCCCGGGCACCGCGCGCAGCCGTTGCAGGATCTCCAGCAGGTGGTCGTCGTTGCGGCAGACCACCTCGGTGAGCAGGTCGAACGACCCAGCGGTGATCACCACGTAGTCGACCTCGTCCAACTCGGCCAGCCGGTCCGCGACCGCCTCCAGGTCGCCGTCGGTACGCAGGCCGATCATCGCCTGCCTGTTGAAGCCGAGCTGGAGCGGATCGGTCACCGCCACGATCTGCACCACGCCGGAGTCGAGCAGCCGCTGCACCCGCTGGCGGACCGCCGCCTCGGACAGCCCCACCGCCTTGCCGATCGTCGCGTACGGGCGGCGGCCGTCCTCCTGGAGCTGCTCGATGATCTGCTTGGCCACGTCATCCAGCAGAGCGTGATTGGCGCCTTCACGGACAGCGACGCGGCGACCGCCGTTGCTGTTCTCGTGCTGCCGGTTTGTCATTGCCCGCTCCCCATGTCCCGAATCGTGATGTCGCGCGTGTATCCCCGCGTAGTCTGGCGTATTTCGTCGTGCATCGCTATTCCCGCAACGGAATCCCTTGTAAGGGAGGTCACCTCATGTCAGGATCAGTCGTCCATGGCACTTGACCCTCCCGACATTCCCGCCGGCGTGCCTCCCCGTCCCGCCCGCCGACGATGACCCCCTAGGAGTCGTCATGCGTACTCCCCTCCGGCCCCTCTCCCGGCGTGGACTGCTCACCGGCACTCTCGGTTCGGCCGCCCTGCTCACCATGGGCGGCAGCCTCGCGGGCTGCGGCACCAAGGGCGCGCAGCAGACCGAAGCTGGCTGCGTCAGCGAGGACCTCTCCGGTACCGAGAAGAAACTGGCCTTCGCCAACTGGCCGCAGTACATGGACGTTGACGAGACTGACGAGTCCAAGCGACCGAGCCTCGACGAGTTCATCACGAAGACCGGCATTCAGGTGACCTACACCGAGGACATCAACGACAACAACGAATTCTTCGGCAAGGTGCAGAACCAGCTCGCCGCCTGCCAGAGCACCGACCGGGACATCATCGTGCTGACCGACTGGATGGCGGCCCGGATGATCCGGCTCGGCTGGATCCAGAAGCTGGACCCGGCGAAGATCCCGAACGTGCAGGCCAACCTGCTTCCGTCCCTGCTCAACCGCCCCTTCGACGCCGAGAACCGGATCTCCATTCCGTGGCAGTCCGGCCTCGCCGGTCTGGCGTACAACGGCAACGTCACCAAGGAACTGCGGACTGTCGACGAGTTGCTCACCCGCCCCGACCTCAAGGGCAAGGTGACAGCGCTCAGCGAGATGCGCGACACCATGGGCCTGCTGCTCGGGTCCAACGGGCACGACCCGGCGAACTTCACCGCCGCCCAGTTCGACGACGCCCTCAACAAGCTCAAGAAGGCCGTCGACTCCGGGCAGATCCGCAAGTTCACCGGCAACGACTACGCGCCCGACCTGGCCAAGGGCGACATCGCCGCGTGCATCGGCTGGTCCGGCGACGTCATCCAACTGTCCGGTGAGGACGAGAAGGTGCGGTTCGTCGCGCCGGACTCCGGCGTGATGCTCTACAGCGACAACATGATGGTCCCCAACAAGGCCACCCACAGGGGCAACGCCGAAGCGCTGATCAACTACTACTACGAGCCGGCGGTAGCGGCGAAGCTGGCCGCGTACGTCAACTACATCTGCCCGGTCACTGGCGCTCAGGCCGAGATGGAGAAGATCGACCCCGAGTTGGCCGCCAACCCGCTGATCTTCCCGGACGAGGCGCTGCTGTCGAAGTCCAAGGTATTCATGGCCCTGGACGAGAAGCAGGAGAAGGAGTACGAGGGCAAGTTCCAACAGGTCATCGGGGCGTGATGAGGATGGCGCACGAGACACCCGCCGGCGACCTGCGCCTGGCCAACCTCACCAAACGGTTCGGCGTCTTCACCGCCGTCGACGACCTGAGCCTGACCATCGAGCAGGGCTCGTTCTTCGCGCTGCTCGGCGCGTCCGGCTGCGGCAAGACCACCACGTTGCGGATGATCGCGGGCCTGGAGGAGCCGACCAGCGGCCAGGTGCTGCTCGGTGACCGGGACATTGCCCGGCTGCGGCCGTACAAGCGACCGGTCAACACCGTCTTCCAGAGCTACGCGCTCTTCCCGCACCTCACCATCTTCGAGAACGTCGCCTTCGGGCTGCGCCGACGCGGCATCCGCTCGGTCGACGACGAGGTCACCCGGATGCTGTCGCTCGTGCAACTCGACGGCTACGGCAGCCGCCGCCCGGCCCAGCTCTCCGGAGGTCAGCAGCAGCGTGTCGCGCTGGCCCGCGCCCTGATCAACCGGCCGCAGGTGCTGCTGCTCGACGAGCCGCTGGGCGCCCTCGACCTCAAGTTGCGCCGACAGATGCAGATCGAGCTGAAGCGCATCCAGACCGAGGTCGGCATCACCTTCGTGCACGTCACCCACGACCAGGAGGAGGCCATGACCATGGCCGACACCGTCGCGGTGATGAACGCCGGCCAGATCGAGCAGCTGGGTGCCCCGGCCGACCTCTACGAGTTTCCCGCCACCGCCTTCGTGGCGAACTTCCTCGGCCAGTCCAACCTGCTCGCCGGCGAGGCCACCGGCCCCAGTGGCGGCGACGTCGCGGTGACGGCGCACGGCACGCGCTTCTCGGTGCCCGCCGGCCGGTCGCGGGCCGAGCACGGCCCGGTTTACCTGGGGGTACGCCCGGAGAAGCTGATTCTGGTCGGCTCCGCCGACCAGGTGCCCGCAGGGCATCAGCACGTCTCCGGAGTGGTCACCGACGCGTCGTACGTGGGAGTCAGCACGCAGTACCTGCTGCGCACCGGCTGGGGCACCGAGTTGTCGGTCTTCGCCGCCAACAGCGGAACGTCGGCGCGGGTGGCGGTCGGCAGCGAGGCAGTGGCGTACTGGGATCCGCAGCACGCGTTCCTGCTGCCCCGCGACGCCGCCGACACCGACCGGACGTCGCCGGTCCTCGACGAGCCGGTGGGTGCGTCGTCGTGACCCTGCTGGCGCCCACCGGAGCGGGGCACCCGCCACCCGCGCCACCGGCAGCCCGGTCCGGGCGACGCCGGCTCCTGCCGTACCTCCTGTTGTTGCCCGGTGCGGCCTGGCTGCTCATCTTCTTCGGTGTGCCGCTGGTGCAGTTGGCGGCGGCCAGCCTGTACGACCCCAGCGGCTCGCTCTCCACCGGGTACGCGATGACCTGGGCGGTCAGCAACTACCCGGACGTGGTGCAGGCGTACTGGCCGCAGTTCCTGCGCTCCTTTGGCTACGCCGGGCTGGCCCTGGTGCTGGCGTTGCTGCTGGGCTACCCACTGGCGTACGCCATCGCGCAGAAGGCCGGCCGCTGGAAGAACCTGCTGCTGGTGTGCGTCGTCGCGCCGATGTTCACCAGCTTCCTGGTCCGCACCCTGGCCTGGAAGACGATCCTCTCGGACAACGGCGCGCTCGTTGGTCTGCTGCGCGACGTGCACCTGCTCGCCCCGGACGGTCGGCTGCTGGCCACCCCGTTCGCTGTGGTGCTCGGCCTGACGTACAACTTCCTGCCGTTCCTGGTGCTGCCGCTGTACGCGAGCCTGGAGCGGCTGGACCCCCGGTTGCTGGAGGCGGCCACCGACCTGTACGCGAGCCCGGTGCAGGCGTTCCGTCGGGTGACGCTGCCGCTGTCCATGCCCGGTCTGGTCGCCGGCACGCTGCTGTTCTTCATCCCGGCAAGCGGCGACTACATCAACGCCGAACTGCTCGGCACCCCGAACGAATACATGATCGGCAACGTCATCGACTCGGCGTTCCTGGTCCGACTGGACTACCCGCAGGGCGCCGCGCTGTCGTTCCTGCTGATGGCGGCGATCCTCGCTGTGGTCTACGGCTACCTCCGTCGAGCCGGCACGGAGGAGGTCCTCTAATGCGACTCTCGCGCTGGTTGGCGGACCGCTGGGTGATGATCGTGGCATTGCTGGTGCTCGGCTACCTGGCGCTGCCGATCCTGGTGGTGGCCGCGCTGTCGTTCAACAGGCCGTCGAGCCGGCTGTCGTACGACTTCAACGAGTTCACACTGGACAACTGGCGGCAGCCGTGCGCCACCTCGGACATGTGCGACGCTGTGGTCCGCAGCGTGCAGATCGGCTTTCTCGCCACGGTGGTCGCCACAGTGCTCGGTACTCTGATGGCCTTCGCACTGGTCCGGCACCGCTTCCGTGGCCGATCCGGGATCAACGTGCTGATCTTCCTGCCGATGGCCACCCCGGAGCTGGTGATGGGCACGTCGTTGCTGGCCCTGTTCGTGTCGGCGGGCGTACCGCAGGGTTTCTGGACCATCGTGATCGCGCACGTGATGTTCTGCGTCTCGTTCGTGGTGGTCACAGTGAAGGCCCGGCTCGCGGGGATGGACCGGCGGCTGGAGGAGGCCGCCATGGATCTCTACGCCAACGAGTGGCAGACCTTCCGGCGGATCACCCTGCCGCTGGTGCTGCCCGGCATCGTGGCCGCCGCGTTGCTGGCCTTCTCGCTGAGCTTCGACGACTTCATCATCACGAACTTCAACGCCGGCACCACTGTCACGTTCCCGATGTACGTCTGGGGCGCCGCCCAGCGTGGCATCCCTTCGCAGGTCAACGTGATCGGCACCGCGATGTTCGCGGTCGCGCTGCTGCTCGTGGGGCTCAGCTCGCTGCGCGGTCGACGCGCCCGCCGCGCCAACCTGCTGTCCGGGCCGGCACCGCAGGCGCGGCGGCCGTCATGACCACAGCCCGCCGCGCCGATCGGGGTGGCCGTCCTGCGGGGCACCCGCCCCGGGTGTGGGGTCTGCCCTGATGACGCCCGCGCATGCCGGCCGTGCTCTGGCCGACGCGGCACCCGTGCCGTACTGGCTCGATCGCCCGGACCGCCCCGACCCGCTACCGCCACTGAGCGGTCGGCACTCCGCCGACCTGCTGGTGATCGGCGGCGGTTACGGCGGACTGTGGGCCGCGCTGTTGGCGAAACAGGCGGACCCGGACCGCGACGTGCTGCTCGTCGACGCCGGGACCTGTGGTTGGGCCGCGTCCGGGCGCAACGGCGGGTTCTGCGCCGCCTCCCTGACCCACGGCCTCGCCAACGGCGTCGACAGGTTCCCCGACGAGGTCGGCGAGTTGGAACGCCTCGGCCGGGACAACCTGGACGCCATCGCCGCCACGGTCGCGACGTTCGACATCGACTGCGACTTCGAGCGCACCGGTGAGCTGGCCGTCGCCGTCGAGCCGTACCAACTCGACGGGCTGGCCGCCGACGCCGACCTGGCTCGCCGGTACGGCCACCGGGTGCGGCTGCTCGACCGGGACGAGGTGCGCGCCGAGGTGCACTCGCCGACGTACCTGGGTGGAATGTTCGACGCCGACCGGGTGGCCATGGTGGACCCGGCGAAGCTGGCCTGGGGGCTGCGCCGCGCCTGCCTCGACCTCGGCGTACGGGTGCACGAGCACACCCGGGTCACCGGCCTGCGCGCCGACGGCGCGGCCCTGCACGCCAGCACCCTGGGCACCGATCCCGCTGCCCACCCGGCCGACCCTGGCCCGGCCGACACCCGGGCCGCCGGCCAACCCGGCTCGGTACGGGCGCGCCGGGTCGTGCTGGCCACCAACGCGTTCCCGCCGCTGCTGCGCCGGCTGCGGGCGTACCTGGTGCCGGTCTACGACCACGTGCTGATGACCGAACCGCTCACCCCGGCCCAGCGCGACGCCATCGGTTGGCGCAACCGACAGGGGCTCGCCGACACCGCCAACCAGTTCCACTACTACCGGCTCACCGCCGACGGGCGGATCCTCTTCGGCGGCTACGACGCCGTCTACCACTACGGCAACCGGGTCGCGCCCGAGCTTGAGCAACGACCGGCCACCTTCACCACCCTCGCCCGCCACTTCTTCACCACGTTCCCGCAGCTCGCCGACGTGCGGTTCAGCCACCGCTGGGGCGGTGTCATCGACACCTGCACCCGGTTCTGCCCGTTCTTCGGCACCGCCTACGGCGGTCGGCTGGCGTACGCGGCCGGCTACACCGGCCTCGGCGTCGGGGCCACCCGCTTCGGCGCCCGCGTGCTGCTCGATTTGCTCGACGGCGGGAACACCCCGCTGACAGGGCTCGACCTGGTTCGCCGCAAGCCACTGCCGTTTCCGCCGGAACCCGTCCGCGCGGTCGGCATCAATCTCACCCGCTGGTCACTGGCCCGCGCCGACGCGCGCGAGGGCCGGCGCGACCTCTGGCTCCGTACTCTCGATCGTTTCGGTTTGGGGTTTGATTCCTGATGCGTGTCCTCCTCGTCGGCGCCGGTGGCGTCGGCTCCGCCGCCGTAGCCATCGCCGCCCGGCGGACCTTCTTCGAGACCATGGTCGTCGCCGACCACGACCCCGTCCGGGCCGAGCGGGCGGTCGCCGGGCACGGTGACCGTTTCGTCGCCGCTCAGGTGGACGCCTCCTCGGCCGACGCCGTCACCGCGCTGTGCCGGGAGCACCGGATCACGCACGTGCTCAACGCCGTCGACCCGCGGTTCGTCATGCCGATCTTCGAAGGCGCGTTCGCGGCCGGCGCGGACTACCTGGACATGGCGATGTCGCTGTCGCACGTCGAGACCGGCGTGAAGCTCGGCGACGAACAGTTCGCGCTGGCCGACACCTGGTCGGCGGCCGGTCGGCTGGCGCTGTGCGGCATCGGGGTCGAGCCCGGCCTCTCCGACGTGTTCGCCCGGTACGCCGCCGACGAGCTGTTCAGTGAGATCGACGAGATCGGTGTCCGGGACGGGGCGAACCTCACCGTCGACGGGTACGACTTCGCGCCCTCGTTCTCCATCTGGACCACCATCGAGGAGTGCCTCAACCCGCCGGTCGTGTGGGAGAGGGACCGGGGCTGGTTCACCACCGAACCGTTCTCCGAGCCGGAGGTCTTCCACTTCCCGGAGGGGATCGGGCCGGTCGAGTGCGTCAACGTCGAGCACGAGGAGGTGCTGCTCATCCCGCGCTGGGTCAAGGCCCGGCGGGTCACCTTCAAGTACGGCCTCGGCGACGAGTTCATCGAGGTGCTCAAGACGCTGCACAAGCTCGGCCTGGACGCGGTCGCCCCGGTGCGGGTACGCGGCGTCGACGTCTCCCCGCGCGACGTGGTGGCCGCGAGTCTGCCCGACCCGGCCACGCTCGGTGCCCGGATGCGCGGCAAGACCTGCGCCGGCACCTGGGTCCGCGGCCTCGGCCCGGACGGGCAACCCCGCGAGGTCTACCTGTACCACGTGGTGGACAACGAATGGTCGATGCGGGAGTACGGGCACCAGGCCGTGGTCTGGCAGACCGCCGTCAACCCGGTCGTCGCGTTGGAGTTGCTTGCCAGCGGCGCGTGGGCCGGCGTCGGGGTGCTCGGGCCGGAAGCACTGCCCCCGATGCCCTTCCTCGACCTGCTGAACGGTTACGGGTCACCATGGGCGATGGAGGAGCGGTGAGTCTGCCCCGCTGACGGCTTCGCGACAGTTCCGTCGTCGCCGTTCGGCCTCTGCTCGCTTGTCGATGAGGTGCGTGGGGATCTGCGGCTTTTGTTGGTGCCGACACGCGCACGATCGGCCCTGCCCTGTTGACCTGCCGGGTTGCCGCGCCTGTCGACTCGTCGCCCGTGAGCGCGCCCACCGATCTTTCCCGCGGAGCGAAAGGCGCAGGTGACGGACGCGACGGGGGATATTGCAGACTGTGTTTGCGACGACACTCATCGCCGTGACGATGCAACCACCACAGCACCCGGGGCCGCAGTATCCGCCGTCGTTCGGCCAGACGCCCCGAAGGAACTGGTTCCGCCGCGCAACTCCCGCCAGCCGGGTCGCCGTGATCCTCGGCTCGGTGACCCTGTCGCTCCTGCTGCTCTGCTGCACCGGCACCGCCATCGTCGGCGCGCTGACCGGCGAGCCGGAGCCGACGAAGACCGGGACCGCCGCCGAGCAGCCGCAGCAGCCGATTCTGGCCGCGCCCGGCGAGCCGACCGAGGAAGCCCCGGCCCAGGAGTCGCCGATCGCCGCGCCCTCCACGGTGCCCTCTGCCGTGCCCTCGTCGGAGCCCGCCACGGCGCCTTCGTCGGCGGCGGCCGTGCCGGTGGTGCAGGTGACGACAGTGACCGAGCGGGCCACGGTCCGGTACGGCGAGCGGACCGTCAAGGACTCGTCGCTGGCCGAGGGCAAGCGGGTCGTCCGGACCAAGGGCGTGAACGGCGTCCGAACCCTGATCTACGAGGTGACCACCACCGACGGCGTGCGGACGGCCAAGAAGCTGGTCAAATCCGCCGTGACGAAGCAGCCGGTGACCCAGGTCGTCGCCGTCGGCACCAAGAAGCCGCAGTCGTCGAAGTGCGACCCGAACTACAGCGGCTGCGTCCCGATCGCCAGCGACGTCGACTGCCTGCCTGGCAAGGGCGACGGCCCCGCCTACGTAACCGGACCCGTCAAGGTCATCGGAGAGGACATCTACCGCTTGGACAACGACAAGGACGGTTACGGCTGCGACTGATCCCAATCCCGCCCCGCCCCGCCCCGCCCCGACCCGACCGGGTCGATCATGGAGTTGTGGTGGGATGAATGCGCTATTACAGGGCATCTGTCCCCCACCACAACTCCATGATCGACCCCGGCCGACCTGTCGTATAGCACGCAGGGGGACGGCTGCGGGGGTTGTGCACAGGACGGGTGGTTATCCACAGGACGCTCTGTCGGGGTCGAGGGGTTCGAGCTGGTGCAGCAGATTTTTGCGGCATGGCAGAGCCTCTGTATCGATACTCCGAGTTAATCGCGGCCGGCCTCAGCCGGGAACGACTGCGCAGGTTGACGAGCTGTCCCGCCTGCACCGGCTGTCGCGGAGCATCTACGCGCCATCGGCCGGCCAGGCCGAACGCCTACCGGCAATCTTCCGGCGGCTACCCGCCAGCGCCGTCGTCGGCTTTCATACCGGCGCGCAATTGCATGGCTTCGGCGACACGCGAAGCCCCAACGTGCACGTAATCGTGCCGGCGGGGGAGAACGTCCCGCGTATCCGAGGCGTCGTTACCCACGAGGCGGTGCTGCCGGTGCGTGATCCGGTGCTGCTGGCCGGAGTGCCCTGTGCCCCCGCCGCCAGATGCGCGGTGGACCTGGCCCGCTCGTTGCATCGGATGGAAGCGATGCCGCTGCTGGATCTTTGCCTTCGCGTAGGCGCCTGTCAGCCCGACGACCTCCGGGTCGAGGTCGCTCGGCACGATCGTTTGCGTGGAGTCTGCCAGGCGCGCGATCTCGTGCCGCGCGCCGATCCTCGGGCAGAGTGTCGGCAGGAGAGCCAACTGCGCCTGGTGCTGATGGACGGCGGTCTGCCAACGCCAGAGCCACAGGTCTGGGTCTCGGATCGCAACGGGATACCGCTCTACCGCCTGGATCTCGGGTACCGACGACACCGCGTCGGTGTCGAGTACGACGGTTCGTCCCACCTGGACCGCGTCCGCCTCCGGCACGATCGCGCTCGTATGAACTGGCTCGCCGCCAACGGATGGCAAATGCGCCACTTCACGGACCAGGACCTCTACCGGCGCCCCGCCCACATCATCCGAACCTTGCTCCCCCTCCTCTGCCCCTAGCTGCCGCCCTCGCCCCGCCACGCCCCCGTCGATCATGGAGTTCTGGTGCCCCATATAAGGCGTGAAACGGGAGTCAACGCCCACCACAACTCCATGATCGGCGGGGTGGTGGGCGGGGTGGGGTGGGGTGGGGTCTGTGCTTTTCGTGATGCAGCTCACCTTTGAGCGCCAGCCGTCGTGGCCTTCGGGGACGGACGACGCAGATGACGCGACACGGGCACGAAGTCTCCCAGGACTGGCTTGCGGTGGTTTGCCCGCTGGACAGCCGCGTGGAGGATGGCTGCGGCGGGTGCTTACAGAACCCTTAACCCGGGCCTGCGACGGTATGCCGGGCAAGCCGAACTGGGGGAGCGGACAAACGTGCGGGTGCTGGTGGCGGACGACGAGCGGTTGTTGGCGGACACGGTGGCCGAAGGGCTGCGCCGCCTCTCGATGGCCGTCGACGTCTGCTACGACGGTGACGGCGCGCTGGAGCGCGTCGGCGTGAACCGGTACGACGTCGCGGTGCTGGACCGGGACATGCCCGGCCACACCGGCGACGAGGTCTGCCGCAGCATCACCGACGCACAGGTCGGCACCCGGGTGCTGCTGCTCACCGCGGCGGCCGGCATCCGGGACCGGGTCGAGGGTCTCGGCCTCGGCGCGGACGACTATCTGACCAAGCCGTTCGCCTTCGCCGAGTTGGTGGCCCGGGTGCAGGCCCTCGGGCGACGGTCCGCCCCGGCGCTGCCACCGGTGCTCGCCCAGGACGGCCTGGCGCTGGACGTGGGCCGGCACCTGGCCACCCGGGACGGCCGCCCCCTCGCGTTGAGCCCCAAGGAGTTCGCGGTGCTGCACGTGCTGCTGCGCGCGGACGGCCAGGTGGTCAGCGCCGAGGAGTTGCTGGAGCAGGCCTGGGACGAGTTCGCTGACCCTTTCACCAACGCCGTACGGGTCACTGTGATGACCCTGCGCAAGAAGCTCGGCGATCCCGCGATCATCCACACCGTTCCTAAGGCCGGCTACCGCATCGGTGGCACGGCGTGAGCTGGACGCCCCGACGTCGGGTCATTCTGCTGGGGTTGCTGGCGCTGCTGGCCGGGCCGGTGCTTCCGGCGATGGGCAAGTGGTTGGCTGAGGTGACCTGGAGCTGGGGGCGGCGGTTCTGTTATCTGCCGGTGCCCGGGGTGACAACGGCGTGCGACAACGTGCGGCCGGGGGCGTTCATGCTGCCCCTGGTGGCCGTCCTGCTGGTGACAGTGGCCGCCCTGGTGGGGCTCTGGTTCGCCGCGGTGTGGTGCCTGCGCCCGGTCGCCGACCTGGCCGGGCCGATCGGGCACCTCGGCCCGCAGAACCTCGGTCACCGGATCCGGCCCCGGGGCAGCGACGAGTTGGCCCGGCTGTCCCGGGCGATCGACGAGATGATGGAACGCGTCTCCGCCGGGTACGAGGGGCAGCGGCGCTTCGCCGCGAACGCCTCGCACGAGCTGCGGACTCCCCTCGCCGTGCAGCGGACGCTCATCGAGGTCGGCATGGCCAGAGCGCTCAGCGGCGATCAGTTGGAGCTGCTGACCAGTCAGCTGCTGGAGACCAACGAGCGCAACGAACGCCTGATCGAGGGGCTGCTCGCGCTCAGCGAGAGCGACCAGGGCCTCCGTTCGCGGATACCGCAGCGGTTGGACACGATCGTCGAGGCGGTGCTGGCCGGGTACCTGGACCGGGCCCGGGAGGCCGGGGTCACTGTGGAGACCCACCTCGAACCCCGGGTCGTCGTCGGCGAGCGGGTGCTGCTGGAACGCCTGGTCACCAACCTGGTGGAGAACGGGATCAAGTACAACCGGCCGGGCGGCTCACTGACCGTCGTGGTGAGCGGCGTGCCCGCGCTGTCCGTGGTCAACACCGGCCAGCCCGTGCCGGCCGAGGCGGTGGCCGGTCTGTTCGAGCCGTTCCGCCGACTCGCTCGGGACCGGACCTCGCAGGGGGGCGGGGCCGGCCTGGGCCTGGCCATCGCCCGCTCGATCACCCAGGCCCACGACGGCATCATCGCGGCCCGGCCCGCCGAGTACGGCGGTCTGCGGGTCGACGTCCAGCTACCGACCTTGAACTGACACTTCCACCCACCTTTGCCGGGGTCCACGTACCGCTGGACCCCGCCTGTGGTGTGCCCGAAAGAGGAGAGACGATGACACGCACCGTTGGCCAGGTCCGGGCCGATGTCGAGGAGGCCAGCCGCTGGCTTGCCGGCCGCGTGGTCCGCACACCCGTGCTGCGCTCCCCGGTGATCGACGAGCTTGCCGGAGCGCGGGTCCTGCTCAAGGCGGAGAACCTCCAGGACGGCGGCTCGTACAAGATGCGGGGCGCGTTGCGCGCGGTCGGACGACTCGCCGCGGCCGGCCACAGCGGGGTGATCGCGCAGAGCACCGGCAACCACGCGGTGGCTGTGGCGTTGGCGGCCCGGCAGCACGGCCTTGCGGCGACAGTGGTGCTGCCTGTCGACGCGGCATCGACGAAGGTCGACCGGGCGCGCGCGGCGGGGGCACGGGTGGTGTTCGCCGGCACCGGCGTCGACGAGCGGGTGGCGGTGGCCAACGGGCTCAGCGACGACAGCGGTCACCCCGTCGTCGACGCGTACGACCACCCGGACGTGATCGCCGGGCAGGGCACCGCGAGCCTGGAGCTGATCGAGGACGCCGAGCGCGCGGGGACGCCGTTGGACGTGCTGGTCGTACCGGTGGGTGGTGGTGGCGGGGTGGCCGGCGCGTGCCTGGCCGCCGCCGGCTCCGGCATCGAGGTGTACGGCGTGGAGCCGGTGGGCTGCGACTCGCTCGCCCGCAGCCTCGCGGCAGGTGTACGCGTGCCGGTCGCGCCGGGGCTCACCATCGCGGACGGGCTGCGGCCGTCCTGCGTGGGTGAGCTGCCGTTCGCCATCGTGCGGGACAGGCTGCGCGGGGTCGTCCGGGTCGACGACGACGAGATCGCTGCGGCGTTCCGGCTGATCCTGACGGAGCTCAAGGTGCTCGCCGAGCCGTCCGGGGCGGCCGGCCTGGCCGGCGCCCTCCGGCTTCCACCGGCGAGAGACCGACAGCGGACGGTCGGCGTGGTGCTGACCGGCGGGAACGTGGAGGCGACGCTGGTGGCCCGGTTGATGGCCCCGCGATCCGCCGACCTGGCTGAGGAAGGGGCGGCGGCGTGAGCGCGCCAGTTCGGATCGGAATCCTGTTCGGTGGACCGTCGGCGGAGCACGAGGTCTCCTGTGCCTCCGCGCTCGGGGTGGCCCGGGCGCTCGCCGGCGGCGGCTACCGCACTGTCGCCATCGGCGTCACCCGCAGCGGCGGGTTCCGGCTGATGCCCGACGCGCTGCTGGCCGAGTTGCGCGACCGACCGGCCGGCGAGCGGGCCATCGACGACCAGTTGGTGGTGACCGGGCCGGCCGTCGAGTTGCGGGCCGGTCCGCGTCCGGGTGTCGTGCAGGTGTCCGCCGGTAACGCCCCCGGCGCTGTGCACGCCGAGCTGGACGTGGTCTTCCCGGTGCTACACGGCCCGTACGGCGAGGACGGTGTGGTGCAGGGGCTGCTGGAGTCACTGAACGTGCCGTACGTCGGGTGCGGCATCCTCGCCTCGGCGGTGGGCATGAACAAGGTGGCGATGAAGCGGGCGCTGCGCGCCGAGGGCATCCCCGTCACCCCGTACGTGTCGTTCGACGCGCACACCTACCGGGCGGCCGACGACCCGGAGAAGCTGGTGACCGGGCTGAGCCGGCCACTCTTCGTCAAACCGGCCAGCATGGGTTCGTCGATCGGCATCTCCCGCGTCGGCGAGGGTGACGACCTGGCCGCCGCAGTGGAGAAGGCGCTTCGCCACGACCAACTCGTCATTGTCGAGCAGGGGGTCGCCGGCCGGGAGTTGGAGTGCGCGGTGCTCGGTGGCTGGCGTCCCGAGGCGTCGGCGGTGGGCGAGGTGCGGGTGACCGGCGGCTGGTTCGACTACCAGCAGAAGTACTTCGGCGACGCCGACCCGATGATCGTTCCCGCCGTGCTGCCGGACGAGGTGACCGCGCGGGTCCGCGAGCTCTCGCTGCGCGCGTTCGCCGCGATCGGCGGTTGGGGTCTGGCCCGGGTCGACTTCTTCTACGACGAGACGGCCGGTGAGCTGTACGTCAACGAGCTGAACACGATGCCCGGCTTCACCGCGCACTCGATGTACCCGAAGGTGTGGGCCGCCGTCGGGGTCAGCTACCGGGAGGTGGTGGACCGACTCGTGGAGTTGGCCCGGGTCCGGCACGCAGAACGATTCACGAGCACGGCGGGGAGCATCCGATGATCCTGCTCTCCGACCCCCGGGTGGCGGCGGTGCCCAGCGCCGACGACGGCGAGGAGTTCGTGGACCTGCGTGAGCTGCCGGATTTGCGGCTCGACGGCCGGGCCGCCGATCCCGCCGGGGCGTACGCCCGGTTGCGCGTCGGTGTCGTGGACCGCCTGCTGGCCGCGCAGCGTGCCCTGCCCGCTGGGCTGCGGCTGCTGGTGGTCGAGGGCTACCGGCCGTACCGGGCGCAACTGGCCATCTTCACCGGCTACCGGGACGAGCTGCGCCGACGGCACCCGGGCTGGTCACCGCAGCGGCTGCACCGGGAGACCACGAAGTTCGTCGCACCGGTCGAGGTGGCCCCGCACAGCACGGGCGGCGCTGTGGACCTGACGCTCAGCACCGACGACGGGGTGGAGCTGGATCTCGGCACGGCCATCGACGCCACCCCGGAGGACAGCGCCGACGCCTGCTTCACCGACGCGCCGACTATCGGCGGCACCGCCCGTCGGCACCGGCAGATCCTGGTGGACGCTCTCGGCGGCGCGGGGATGGTGAACTACCCGACCGAGTGGTGGCACTGGTCGTACGGCGACCGTTACTGGGCGCTCATCACCGGTGCCCCGCACACCCGGTACGGGCCGGTGGACCTGGCCGCCGCACGATCGATACCCGTGCCGGCTGAACGGTAGGACGCTCAGGTCCGTACCGGTGGGTGGAGGACACCACCGAGGACGGGAGTGACGGCGATGAGGGTGCAGCGCAGGCACGTGCTGGCAGCGAGCGTGGCGGTGCTCGCCGCGGTGGGCGTGTCGGTCGGGACCAGCTTCGGGTTCGCCGACACGTCTCCGGCACGGTCGTCGGTCTGCTCCGGCTCGGTCACCTTCTCGGCGGAGGGCGGGGCGCCGGCGGCGACCAGCGACAGGTTCCCGGTGGGGACCCGGCTGCGGGTGACCAACCTGGACAACAACCGGGCGGCCACTGTGACGGTGACCGGCCCCTCGGGCAGTTGCGTGCTGCTCAACGCGGCGGCCATGGAGCTGGTCCGCGAGCCGGGGAAGAACGTGATCCGCCGCAACGTGGTGGAACGCGTCGACGGTGCGGCCCCGCCCGCCGGCGCTCCGGCCCCCGGCACCGTCCGTCCCGGCGCCGCGTCGCCCGGCGCGCCCGGCCCGGCGCCCCGGTCGGCGTGCTCGGGGGCGATCACCTTCTTCGAGGAGGCGGCCGGGCCGGCGGCGACCAGTGGGCAGTTCCCGGTGGGGACCCGGCTGCGGGTGACCAACCTGGACAACAACCGGGCGACCACTGTGACGGTGACCGGCCCGTCGGGCAGCTGCGTGCTGCTCAACTCCGCCGCCATGGAGCAGATCCGCGAGCCGGGCAAGAACCTGGTGCGTCGCAACACGGTTGAGGTGCTTCGCTGACAGTGCCGGAGGGGCCCGTGCACCAGGCCCCTCCGCCGCTCAGCCTGCTCGGCCGCCCAGCCTGCTCGGCCGCCCAGCCTGCTCTGCCGCTCAGCCGAAGGCGGCGTCTAGGAGGTCGGCACCCCGACCGAGCTGCCCGTCGGAGATCACCAGCGGGGGCAGGAGGCGCAGCACGTTGCCGTACGTGCCGCAGGTCAGGGTGAGCAGGCCGGCGGCGTGACAGGCCGCCGAGATCGCCGCGGTGGCGACCGGGTCGGGGGTGAGGGTGCCTGGCAGCACCAGCTCCACGGCGAGCATCGCGCCCCGGCCGCGTACCTCGGCGACCCGGGGGTTCCGCTCGGCGATGGCCCGTAGCCGGGGGACCAGCACCGACTCGATCCGTCGGGCCGCGCCGGCCAGGTCCAGCTCGTGCATGGTCTCGATGGTGGCCAGCGCGGCGGCGCAGGCGATCGGGTTGCCGCCGTACGTGCCGCCGAGCCCGCCCACGTGCACCGCGTCCATCAGCTCGGCCCGGCCGGTCACCGCGGCCAGCGGCAGACCACCGGCGATGCCCTTGGCCAGCGTCACCAGGTCGGGTTCGACGCCCTCGTGCTGGCAGGCGAACCAGTCACCGGTTCGGCAGAAACCGGTCTGGATCTCATCCGCGACGAAGACCACCCCGGCCGCCGTCGCCCACGCGCGCAGCGCGGGCAGGAAACCCGGCGCGGGTACGACGAAGCCACCCTCGCCCTGGATCGGCTCGATGAGCAGCGCGGCGACGTTCTCCGCGCCGACCTGCTTCTCGATCATCTCGACGGCCCGGGCCGCCGCCTCCGCGCCGGAGAGCCCACCATCGCGCAGCGGGTTTGACATCGGCACCCGGTAGATCTCCCCGGCGAACGGCCCGAACCGGTGCTTGTACGGCATGTTCTTCGCGGTCAACGCCATGGTCAGGTTGGTCCGGCCGTGGTACGCGTGGTCGAACACCACGACCGCCGGCCGCCCGGTGGCGTGCCGGGCGACCTTGACGGCGTTCTCCACCGCCTCCGCGCCGGAGTTGAACAACGCCGAGCGTTTCGCGAACCCGCCGGGCGTCAACGCGTTGAGCTGCTCGCACACCGCCACGTACGACTCGTACGGCGCGACCATGAAGCAGGTGTGGGTGAACCGCTCCACCTGCGCCCGGACCGCCTCGACCACCCTCGGAGCCGAGTTGCCCACGCTGGTCACGGCGATGCCGGCGGCGAAGTCGATCCACTCCCGGCCGTCGACATCGGTGATCGTTGCGCCCGCCGCCGTGTCCACGTAGGACGGGATCACACTGCCGACACCCCGGGCCACGGCATCGCCGCGCCGTTTGTGCAGCTCCTCGGAAGTCGGCATGGGTCAGCTCCCCAGGTTGTGCATGACGTGCTTGATCCGGGTGTAGTCCTCCAGGCTGTAGACCGAGAGGTCCTTGCCGTGCCCGGAGTGCTTGAAGCCACCGTGCGGCATCTCGGAGACGAACGGGATGTGCGTGTTGACCCAGACGCAGCCGAAGTCCAGTCGACGGGTCATCCGCATGGCCCGGCCGTGGTCGCGCGTCCAGACCGACGCGGACAGGCCGTAGTCGACGCCGTTGGCCCAGCGCACCGCTTCGTCCTCGTCGGAGAAGCGTTGCACGGTGATGACCGGCCCGAACACCTCGTCCTGGATGATCTCGTCGGCCTGACGCAGCCCGGAGACCACCGTCGGCGCGTAGAAGTAGCCGCGTTCGCCCTGCCGGGACCCGCCGGTCTGGATCGCCGCGTGGTCCGGCAGGCGGTCCACGAAGCCGCTGACCCGGGTGAGCTGGTTGGCGTTGTTCAGCGGACCGTAGAGCACGTCGGCGTCGTCCGGGGCGCCGGTCTTCGTGTTGCGGGCCTGCTCGGCGAGCGCCGCCACGAAGTCGTCGTGGACGCCGGGGCCGGCGAGCACCCGGGTGGCCGCCGTGCAGTCCTGCCCGGCGTTGAAGTAGCCGCCCAGCGCGATGGCCTCGGCGGCCGCCGACACGTCCGCGTCGTCGAAGATCACCACCGGGGCCTTGCCGCCCAACTCCAGGTGGGTGCGCTTCAGGTCGGGGGCCGCCGCGGCGGCGACCTCCATGCCCGCGCGGGTCGAGCCGGTGATCGACACCAGCTGCGGGGTCGGGTGCGACACGAGGGTACGACCGGTGTCCCGGTCGCCGCAGACCACGTTGAACACCCCCGGCGGGAAGAACTCGGCGGCGATCTCGGCGAGCAGCAGCGTGGACACCGGGGTGGTGTCCGACGGCTTGAGCACCACGGTGTTGCCGGCGGCGAGCGCGGGGGCGATCTTCCAGACCGCCATCATCAGCGGGTAGTTCCAGGGAGTGACCTGTGCGCACACGCCGATCGGCTCACGCCGCACGTAGGAAGTGTGCCCGGCCAGGTACTCCCCGGCGGACCGCCCCTCCAACATTCGGGCGGCACCGGCGAAGAACCGGAACTGGTCCACCGCCGGTGGAAGCTCCTCCTCGGCGGTGAGCTGGCGGGGCTTGCCGGTGTTGCGCACCTCGGCGTCGACCAGCTCGGCGGCGCGTGCCTCCACGGCGTCGGCGAGCTTGAGCAGTGCCCGCTGCCGATCGGCGGGGGTGACCTCCCGCCAGCTCTCGAACGCGGTGGCGGCGGCGCTCATCGCCGCGTCCACGTCGGCGGCGCCGGAGACCGGGGCCTGGGCGAACACCTCACCCGTGCAGGGGTCGACCAGGTCGGCGTAACCGCCATCGGAGGGGTCGACGTAGGAGCCGTTGACGAAGTTGCGCAGCTGCTGCTGGTCACTCATGAGGGATCACTCCGAGGGGGCCGGGGGCGCGGTTCTGCGGCGGTTATCGCAATCTCTCTGCCATCTTCGCTACTGAATTCGCGGCAGACAAGGGTTATCGCGACTGTTTCCGTCGACTGGTAGCTCGGCTACGCTGCTCGGCGTGGAGCCCGCAGCCTTCTTCGTCGCCTCCCGCCCCGCCACCGGCGAGGGTGAGTTGACCGTCCACCACCCGTACGACGGCCGCCCGGTGGGGCGTACCACAGTCGCCACGCCCGACCAGGTCGACGCCGCCGTCGCCGCGGCGGCCGGGGTGGCCGCGCAGGCCGCGGCCCTGCCCGCGCACGCCCGCGCGGCGGCCCTCGACCACGTGTCCCGACGGCTCGCCGAGCGCGCGGACGAGATCGCCGCCCTGATCACCGCGGAGAACGGCAAGCCGCTCAAGTGGGCCCGCGCCGAGGTCGGGCGTGCGGTGTCGACCTTCCGCTGGGCCGCCGAGGAGGCCCGCCGCTTCTCCGGCGAGTTGCAACGACTCGACACCGACCCGGCCGCCGGCGGGCGGATCGCCCTGGTCCGCAGGGTGCCGCGCGGGCCGGTGCTGGGCATCACGCCGTTCAACTTCCCGCTCAACCTCGTCGCCCACAAGGTGGCGCCGGCCATCGCCGTCGGCGCGCCGATCATCGTCAAGCCCGCTCCCGCGACGCCCCTGACCGCGCTGCTGCTCGGCGAACTGCTGGCCGAGACCGACCTCCCGGCCGGGATGTTCTCGGTGCTGCCGCTGCCCAACGACCGCGCCGCCGAACTGGTCACCGAACCCCGGCTACCGGTGGTGTCGTTCACCGGCTCCGGGCCGGTGGGCGCGGCCATCCGCCGCGCCGTGCCGGAGAAACACGTGACGCTGGAGCTGGGCGGCAACGCCGCCGCGGTGCTCTGTGCGGACTGGACCGCTGACGAGGACCTGGACTTCGCCGCGCAGCGCATCGCGACGTTCGCCAACTACCAGGCCGGCCAGTCGTGCATCGCCGTCCAACGGGTGTACGTGCACCACGCCCTGTACGCCGACTTCCTGCCCCGACTGGTGGCGGCGGTGCGGGGGCTGCGGACCGGAGACCCCGCGTCCGAGCTGACCGACGTCGGGCCGATGGTGTCCGAGGACGCGGCCCGCCGGGTCGAGACGTGGGTGGCCGAGGCCGTCGCCGCCGGCGGCACCGTCGAGGTGGGCGGCCTCCGCGACGGCGCGACCTACCCCCCGACGGTGCTCATCGGCGTGCCGGCGAACGCCAAGGTCGTGGCCGAGGAGGTCTTCGGACCCGTGCTGGTGGTCGCCCCGGTCGCCGACGACCAGGCCGCGTTCACAGCTGTCAACGACTCGGCGTATGGCTTGCAGGCCGGCGTCTTCACACGGCGCCTGGACGTGGCCTTCGCCGCCGCCCGCGCGCTGGAGGTGGGCGGCGTGATCGTCGGCGACGTGCCGTCGTACCGCGCCGACCAGATGCCCTACGGCGGGGTGAAGGGCAGCGGCGTCGGCCGGGAAGGGCTGCGCAGCGCGATGGACGACTACACCGAGCCCCGGGTCATGGTGCTGACCGGCCTCACGCTCTAGGCCGGCACCTGGTCGGCCTGCCAGGTGCCGTCGTCGCGCACCCGGGCGGGGGCGCGGCCGAGCAGCAGGGTGGTCAGCGCGGCGTCGATGGTGTCACCGAGGAACCACTCGCCGGACTGGTCGAGCGCGAAGACCCGGCCGCGCTCGTCCACCGCCAGGATGCTGTCCTGCTGCTCGGTGCCGATCGGAAAGAGGCGTACGCCGAGCACCACGCCGAAGTCCGCGAGGGTGTCGGCGGTGTGTGCGATGGCGTGCGGGCGGATGTCGAAACGGGAGATCCACACCTGCTCGCCCCGGCCGCGCCGCGCACCGACCAGGCTGGGGAACGCGGTGAGCGCCTCCACGGCGGCGGGAAAGACCTCGTGCCGATGGTTGCGCCCCGGCACCGACGTGACGTCCCGTACGGCGGCGGCGGCCATGATCTGATCCCCGATGTGTGGCCGCCAACCGGCCGCGACCAGCGCGTTCGCGACCTCCGCCGGGAACCGCCCAGGATCGGGGTCGGGGGCCTCCGGCGCCTGCCAGGTCTCGGTGTAGGCGCGGGCCGACTCCGGCAGGACGTTCGCCCGCACCAGGAAGGAGATGCACGAGTCGCAGGGTCGCTCGGCGGGCCCACCAGCGGGATCACCCGGCTCGCGGACCCGGAAGATCTCGAAGCGAGCGCCCTCCAGCAGCGCCGCCGCCTCGGCCCGCCCCATCGGCGCGATGCCCTCGGCGGCGCGGCGGTGGTCGTACTCGTGCAGGACGTCGGAGATCACGATCAGCTCGGCGTGAGCCTCCCCGCCGCGAACCAGCTCGCCGGGTGGCAACTGGTCGAGATAGTCGCGGACCAGCGGGTGATGGCGGAGTGGCACGTCGGCCTTCGTGCCCTGAGCCGTCCAGAGCCGTCCGTCGATGGTCAGGTGCGCGGCGGTGTTCGGGGTGGCGCCCCGATGGATTTCCCGGAGCAGCAGGCTCGACGGGTCGACAGTGCGGGGAGCGGTCGGCCCAGGGGGCTGGCTGCGCCGGTACAGCTCCGCCACCACAGTGCTCGGCACCCGAGGCCAGGTGGTGACAGTGCCGGTCTGCTTGTCGATGACTGTCGTCGGCAGGTCGCCCGGCACCGTGCGCACCTCGGTGGGCACGACGGACGTGATGACCCACCCCAGGTCGAACTCGTCGACCATCGCCGTGCACTCGTGGCCGAGGCGCTGCGAGTCACGGCGGGCCCAGGTGGCCGCGAGCTGCTCGGCCTGTTGACGGTCGATCACGCATTGAAACTACCGGACTACACGGATCGATGGCAGCCGGTATTGTTTCGCTCTACCGACGGTGACGGGAGGGCGGCGGTGGACGAACAGGCGGACCGCGGCGTCAATCGCGAGCTACGGGCCCGATTCGACGACGTTTATGGACAGTACCGGCAGCTGAGATCCGGTTTGGACACTCTCCAGACGCGACTCGCCGCGCTGCGGGTGACCCGCCGGTCGGCCGACGGGCAGGTGACGGCGACAGTGGGCGCGCAGGGCCAGGTGATCGAGGTCGAGCTGACGCCGGCCATCTACCGGGACCGCGACGCTGACGCGCTCAGCCGAAAGATCACCGAAACGATCCGGGCCGCCGCGACCGCCGCCGCCGACGCCACCCGCGACCTCGTCGCCGAGACCATGCCGGCCGGCTCCGGAACGATGGACTTCCTCAAGACCGGCGATTACGCCACGCTGCTCGGTCGGGCCGACGCCGTCCTCGGCAAAGGTGAGGCGACGCCATGACCGACGGGCAGCTCTGGCTCGATCCGTCCCGGGCCCGCCGGGGTGGTGCCGACCTGGCGCTCGCCGGCGAGGCGGTGACTGCCCGCCGTGCGGCGGAGGGTGGCGCGATCGAGGCCGCCAGCGGCGTCCGACCCTGGGGTCGCGACGACATCGGCGCCGCCTTCGAGCGCAACTACCGCGGGTTCGAGCAGACCGTGCTGCGAGCCTGGGCCGGCGTCGGGCACCGCATCACCGAACTGGGCAGCGACGTGGTCGAGGCGGTCGACGCGAGCGTGCAGACCGACGGGGCCAGCGCCGCCCGGGTCGGTCGGGCCGCCGACCGGCGCTGACGGCCGACGATCTGAGATGAGCGTGCTGCCGAGCCCCATCCCGCACCCGCTGGACCACGCGCCCTGGGACGTGCCCGGCTGGATCTACGAGGCCCTCGACTGGGTGGTCGGCGTGCAGTGGCCGGAGGGCAACGAGCGGGCCGTCTGGGACGTCGCCGACCAGTGGTACGCGGTCGCCTCGGTGCTCGCCGGGCCGCACGCCGACGCCGCGGCGGCCGCCGTCGAGGTGCACAACGGGTACGGCGGCGTCGGGGCTGTCGACGCGGCGTTCGAGGCGGCCTGGCGGGGGATCGCCGAGGGCGCCGACGCCCCGCTGCCCGTGCTGCTCGCGGTCACGGCCGACCTGGGCCGACTGGTCGAGGAGTGCGGTTGCGACATCGAGGGCGCCAAGCTGGAAGTCTGGATCGAGCTGGGCATCCTGGTCATCGAGTTGCTCACCGTGGCAGTGGCGGCGGTGTTGACCGCCGGTGCGGCAACCCCGGCCGCCGGCGCGGCGATCACCGCGACGCGGCTGCTGGTTCAACAGATCTTCAAGCGGCTGATGGGCCAACTGGCCAGCAAGTCCCTCAAACACGGGCTCAAGGAGGCCGGCGAGCGGGCCGCCAAGGAGGTCGCCCGAGGTGGCGCACGCGGGCTCGCCAAGCGGGCCACCCGGGGAGGGTTGGAGGAGGCCGCCGAGGAGGCCGGTGTCACCCTGGCCACTCAGGCGTACCAGAACTCCACCGGGCGGGCACACGGCCTGGACCTGACCGATCTCGGCGCCTCGGCGGTGGGCGGGCTGGCCGGCGGGGCGGTGGCGCCGTTGGCCGGCCTGGGCCGGCACGCGACCGGGCGAGCGGCGAAAGTCGGGGAGCACCTGGGGCGGGAGATGACCGGCGAGGTGCTCGCCGAGAGCGCGGCGAGCCTGGCCACCGGTCAGGGCCTGACCTCGATGGAGGACGTGGCGCGCGCCGCCGCGTCCGGGGCCACCGGCTCGGCGACCGGGCAGACCGACCACGCGCTACGCGCCCGGCTCGACGCGCAGGCCAACGCCCTCGCCGGAGCGTCGTTCACCGGACCCTCCCTGCCGTCCGTGCTGCCTGTCGCGGGGGATGCGGCTCTCTCCTCCTCGGAGGCCGCGTCTGCGGCCGTCCCGCCTGCGGCGGGGGCTGTGTCTGCGGGGGCTGCCGGTGGTCTGGCTTCGGGGGGTCTGGTTACGGCTGCGGGCGTTCCGGCGCAGGCGACGGAGCCCGTCGCCGCGTCGTCGCCGAACCAGTTGGCTGCGCCGACGCCACCGGTTGTCGAGCAGTCACGGGGAGCCGGGCTGGCATCTCCGGTCGCGCCCGCACCGATGCCGGTCGGTGCCGTGTCCGACATGGACGCGGTTGACCAGCCGATAGGCGCTTCCGAGGCGACAGCGTCGACGGGCGGGTCGCTCGGGGACAGAGCGGGAGTCCCGCACCCGGTAGCGGCCGACCCCACGCTCTCGGCAGTGGGTGCTGATCCGGCCACGTCGGCGGTAAGTGCTGATCCGGCCACATCGGCGATGGGTGCTGATCCGAGGCTTTCGTCGGTGTCCGCGCCCGTGGCCGGCCCCCTCGAATCGGGCGGCGGGCCGACTGCCACCGGTGCGCCGCCGGCCCACCCCGGCGGTTCGGCGCACGCCACCACCTCTGGACCGACCGCCTGGTCTCCGGCGACTGGACCCTCAACACCGACGATCAACCCCGGGCTGGCGGCACCCGTCACCTTCGGCGTCCCCACCACCACCAACGGCCCGCTGCCGGTCGCCCCCACCCCACCAGTGGTGGGTCGGTTCGCCGTGCCGTCGCGCATCCCGACCCGAGAGACACCCGCACCGGTGCGAGCGCCCGACCATCCGGCCCGGGGAAGGGCGTCGATCCCCGTCGACGTGGCCGCGTTCGGCGCCCCGAGGGTGCGTGAGCCCGAGACCAACGACGCGTACGCGGCGCAGTGGGCCGCAGCGGCGGAGGCCGCCGAGCGGCGGCGCTACCAGGACCACTACGAATCGCTGCGGATCGGGTTCGAGGACAACCGCCGGCAGGCCGAAGCCGCCCGACTGCGCACCCGTGCCGTGGAGCACGATCGCCGAGCCGTCGAGTACGCCACCTACGCCCGACAACTGCACCAGGCCGGCAACCGGCAGTGGGCCGACGGCTGGCAGCGCGCCGCGAACGAGGAAGCTCGCGCGTACTCCGAATGGCGTGACCTGGCAGACGCGGTGCTGGCCGGCACCACGGCCCCGCCGGTCGTGGACATCAGCGCCACCTTCGAGCACGCCAACCGGGACGTGGGCGCCCTCGCACTCGGCGCTGTGGAGACTGCCGGCCCGTCCAGGCTCACCGGCGACGACGATCCGCCGCCGATCGACGACTTCCGGCCGTACGGGCAGCCCGGAGGACTCCGGCCACCGCTCGCCCTGCACCAGGTCGACGTCGAGCGACAGATGCCCCGCGATCCGGACGGCACCGTCACCCGCACTGCCGACCCCCGACGGGGCGGCTGGTTCGGGCTGCTCAACGACGGTGGTCCCGCGGCCGACGCCACCCGGGGCATCAACTGCCTGGACTGCACACTGTCGCTGTTCGAGACATGGGTGCACGGGCGCCCCCGCGTGTCGGCGCCCCGAACCTTCGACGGCTACCTCGACGGTGACATCCGGCGCCCCATTCGTGGCGAGTCGGGCGGCCCGGGCCGCGTGGAGGACGCGACCGGCGGGCGCTTCCAGCAACTCCTCGCCCCCGGCCAACGTACGGACGCCGCCCAAGCGCGGCAGGCCGCCGACCGGGGCTACCGCAACCTGCACGACCAACTGCTGCTGGGCGGCCACGGCAGCTACTCGTTCCTGGTCACCGAGTGGGCGCACGGCGGTTCGCACGCCTGGGTGGCGCTCAACCAGAACGGCACTGTGCTCTACGTGGACCCGCAGAACGGCGTGGTCCGGGACCGACCGCTCTACAGCGACGTGGTCGGCATCGACGCGCTGGTGCTGAGCGGGGACGGCAGACCGATGCCGCTCGGCGGACTACCCCGGGGCAGGTTCAGCGAACGGCCCGACCTGCCGGATCACCCGCCGACGCACGACGACGGCGGCCACGGCGACCCGTACATCAACCGGATGTACCTGCTCCTCGACGGCCCAGGTTCTTCGCAGCATCCGGACAGGCTGGGTAGTGATCCGACCGCAGCGAATGAACTAGCTAATCCAGCCGTTGAGTTGGCGGGACTTTCCGTAGGCGAGTTGGCGGCTCTGACGGAGCTCCAACGTCGCGCCCTTGCAGTCGCCGATCGAGTCGAAGAGACTCTGACCCAGGTCGGGCGCAATGTGACGGAGGCTCTGGGCCTTGAAGAGCTGGTGCAGCTGCGCGACCGCGACTTTCGCGTGAAAGGGCTGGGCTCGCTGGCACGGAAGTTCGTCGATGAGGCACGGGGTCTGAACATTGGGGTCGAGGAATTCTCGCAGACGGTGAACGACGTCCTCCGGTTCTTGTTCGAGATGCCATCGGGGGAGAACTATCGGCGGGGCGTTCAATTGGTGCTCGCGGGCCTCACGGAAGCCGGGTTCTCCGTTCCACAGTCGGACCTCAAGAACTTTTGGAGGGCAGGCAACAGGTTCTACGGATTCAACTGCACCCTACGAGCTGCCGACGGATTCCTAGTTGAACTGCAGTTGCACACGCGTGACTCACGGGAAGCGTGGATGCAGACTCACGGCGACTACGAGATCCTGCGCCGGGTTTCTAGCCGGCCGGAGGAGCATGTGCACGCGTTCCTCCGGATGCTTGCCACTAACCGTGAGCGCCGGATGTCGGACTCTGTCCCGCCCGGCTTGGAGGATTATTTCCCGACCAAGGACGCAAGCTTTGCCAAGTGGTTGAGCAAGAACGGAGACGCCTGGCAGAAGTATCGGTCGTGGCTCGAACGTCAAGGGATCAGCTTCTCACAGGTGTTGCATGACTTGGGTTTAGATTCTTCTGATTTCCCAATAGCTGCGGACGTCGCCACCAATTTGGAGAAAGAGATTGTTGACGTATTACGTGATCTACCGGAATGACGAGAGGCTCGGGGGTCCAGCCGGACTCTTCGTGATGGACGTAGGCGCAGGTAACGCCATCCTCTGGGATCACCGCAGTGGGCACTGGGCCTTCGATCCAGCACTGGTCGTGCGCTTCGTCAACGACTATCGAAACGTCGACCGCTTCGAAACCGTTGATCGGGCGACGGCCGAGAGGGTGGCTGAGACCGTCAGCGGGGGCACCGCGCTGCCCGACGAGGACGGCATCCGAGCCATGTTCACGCCTGGTGCCAGCGCCAGTGGCCCGCAGTCATCTGGTCGGCAGTGATTGAGCGTGCGAGGGGACAGGTGGCGCTCATTCGTGGGATTCGGCAGCGGACGTTTGTCATGTTCAAGGAGCAGCTTCGCGCGGCCGGTGATCCGGGCGCGGACCCCGATATAGCGAGAGTGAAGTAGGCATGCTTCGCGGATGGACAGACGGAGGGACGGGTCGATGACGACCGATGGACTGGACGCCCGGCTGGTACGGGCGCGGGTGCGGTACGAGCAGGCGGTCTTCGGTGGCGACGCGAAGCCGTTGGACGAGGCGGAGCGTGACCTCACCGCGTTGGACGCGGATGTGGCGCTGGCTCGGGGGCGGCTCCTGCACGCCCGCTTCCTCGACACCGGGGTGGAGGACGCGGAGGAGCTGCCGCTCTTCGAGCGGGCGGCGGGGCTCTACCGGGAGTTGGGCGATGCCCGCGGTGAGGGCGAGTCGCTCTTCTGGGTGGGGACGGTCCACCAGGTGATCCGGCAGGACCAGGCGGCCGCTGACCCGGTCTTCGCCCGGGCGCGCGAGTTGGCTACCGCGGCAGGGGATGAGCTGACGCTGTCGTACGTGTTGCGGCACCTCTGCTTCGGTGAGCAGGCCGCCGGTCGTGTTGATGGGGCGCGGGAGCTGTTGACCGAGTCGACCCGGTTGCGCCGGAAGTTGTCCTTCACCGCCGGTGTCGCGGCGAATCTGATCGGTCTGGCGGATCTCGCCGCGAGCGACGGTGATCGGGATGCGGCCCGTGAGTTGCTCGACGAGGCGGCCGGGCTGGCGGCCGACAGCGGCGCGCACGGGGTTGGTCGGTGGGTCGAGGAGGCCCGCGACGAGTTGGGGCTTTCCTCAGCGTGAAAGGCGATCGGCGGGGCCCCGGCGGAGCCGAATAAGATCGACGCATGGCGAGATCCGGTATGCAGAGCGACAAGTCCTACCTCTGGACCTGGCCGGTTGGCATCCTGATCGGCCTGGCGATCGGCATACCCGTGTTCGGTGCGAAGGGTGGCGTCGCCTTCGGTGTCGCGCTCGGCATTGCCTTCGCGCTCGGCCTGGGTGCGATCAGGGGTCGGACCGACGGTGACCCTGCCCGGGGTCGCCCGGACGGTAGCGCCGCCGGGGATGGCGCCGACGCCTCCGGCCGAGGGTGATCCACTCCGGTTCCTTGAAGTCGGGGCATCCGGGGCCGTGGGATGGCCCGACTTCCGTGGAGCCGAGTGGATCACCGCAAGCGACGAGCGCGGCGGCCACGCGGACCGCAGGGCCGGGCAGTGTCGCCGAGGCCGTGGCCGTACAGGAGGAGTTGCGGCCGCTGGTGGACCTGGTCGGGCCGGGGCCGAGCCTGCCCGCGACGGTGGCCGGCCTGGACGTCGCGTACGCCGAGGGTGGTGACCTGCTGGCGGCGGCCGTGACGGTCCTGGACGCCCGGACCCTGGCGGTGGTGGACTCCGCTGTCGGTGTGGGGCGACCCGCGTTCGACTATGTGCCGGGGTTGTTCGCCTTCCGTGAGTTGCCCGCGCTGCTCGCCGCGCTCGACCGCCTGACGACCATCCCGGACCTGCTGGTCTGCGACGGGCACGGGTTGGCCCATCCGCGCCGGTTCGGGCTCGCCTGCCATCTCGGGGTGGTCACCGGATTGCCCGCGATCGGGGTGGCGAAGACGCCGCTGGTCGGGGTGTGGAATCCGCCGTCCGCCGAGCGGGGCTCCTGGTCGTCGTTGCGCGACGGTGGTGAGGTCGTCGGTCGGGTGCTGCGGACCCGCGACGGGGTGAAGCCGGTCTTCGTCAGCGTCGGCCATCGAATGAGCCTGGAGAACGCGACCGCGCAGGTGCTGGCGTTGACTCCGCGCTACCGACTGCCGGAGACGACCCGCACCGCCGACCGACTGTGCCGCGACGTCCTCGCCGAGGCAGAGCAGGAGCGCTGACTGGCTGGTCAGTCCGGTCACCAGCAGGTCGGCGCGGCGAGCCGTAAACCGTAACGCCGCACACATCCGGGGCGCTCTATCACCGGTGGGGCAGGTGGGCCGGTAGTAGCCTGACCCGCGGACCCCACCCGGGGAGAACGGCGAGGTAATCATGACAGTGCGTCGACGCGCGGCACGGCTCGCGGCGGTCTGCGGTCTTGCGGGCGGCCTGGTGATGCTCGGTGCGTCGCCGGCGCTGGCCGATCAGGACTCGGTCCGGGTGGGCGCGGCCAGCAGCTTCGCCGCCGGTGGTTCCGCGCAGGGGGTGAACGTCGCGGTGCGTAAGCGCACCGACGGGTGCGTCCTGCTGCGTACCGCGCTGGGCTTCAGCCTGGAGGGTCTCCAGCCGAACCAGGTGACGGTCGAGGTCAACGCGGGCGGGCGCTGGTTCCCGGTGGCCGTCACCGGTGGCGCCGGGACCGTGTCGACAGCGCAGACGTCACCCTCGAAGCCGACGCTGTGCAAGGGCAAGGGCATCACGGTGCGCTACCGGGTGGCGTTCGCGGCGGGTTCGCCGGGCGGCCGTCTCGTGGTCACGGGCGCGGGCATCAGCGCAGCCGGCCAGACGCTGGGTCACGCCACCGACGCGGCGCGGCTGACCGGAGCGCGGGTCACCCCGTCGCCGACGCCGTCGCCGTCGAAGAAGCCGACGCCGACTCCGAGCCCGACCGAGGTCGCGACCGTCGACGAGGCGGTGAACCCGGCGGCGCAGGGCGGCGTCACCGCCGCGCCGAACACCACGGCGACCGCCGCCGAGTCGTCCGGAGGAGGATCCCCGGTGATGTACTTCGGCATCGTGCTGGTGGCGGTCGGCCTGCTGCTCATCGTGCTGCTGTTCCGTCGCTCGCGGCAGGACCGGAAGCCGTCCGACGACGCGCCCGGCACGCTGCCGGACAACCCCGGCGGCACCACCTACCGCGCCGGGGGTGGGTTGCCGGCCGCGCCCGGTCGCCCGGGTCAGGTGTACGGCCAGCAGCCGCCGGCCGCCGCCTGGGGTGGTCCGGTGCCGTCACCGCGTCCCGCCGCCGGCGGGGTCTACGGTGCCCGGCCGGACACGACCCCCGCCCCGGCACCGGAGGCCACCCAGCCGATGCCGGCCCGGCCCGACGGTCGCCCGAACCCCGGTGATCCGCCCACCGACGGCGGCGGCCACACCGTGTTCATTCCCCGGCTCCCCGGCTGAGCGGAGTACGGCCTGGCCCTCCGTTAGGCTCAGGATCGGTGTCTAACCTGCGGCCAAGGAGTGGAACACGTGTCTGATCTGTCCCAGATTGTGAAGGCGTACGACGTCCGCGGGACGGTGCCGGACCAGTGGGACGAACGGGCCGCCAGGGCACTGGGCGCCGCCTTCACCCAGCTTCTCACCTCCACCGACGAGCCGGGAGACGCCGTCGTCGTCGGGTACGACATGCGGGCCACCTCGCCCGGCCTGGCCGCCGCGTTCGCCGCCGGCGTACGCGCCGAGGGGCGCTCGGTGATCGAGATCGGCCTCGCCTCCACCGACCTGCTCTACTACGCGTCCGGCTCGCTCAACCTGCCCGGCGCGATGTTCACCGCCAGCCACAACCCCGCGCAGTACAACGGCATCAAGATGTGCCGCTCCGGCGCGCGCCCGATCGGCCAGGAGAGTGGCCTGGCCGAGATCCGGGAGCGGGCCCAGGCCCTCCTGGACTCGGGCGACGCGCGTCCCGCCGGTGCGCCGACCCGGCCCGCCGAGCGGCGCGACCTGCTCCCCGACTACGCCGGCTACCTGCGCAAGCTGGTCGACCTCTCCGGCATCCGGCCGTTGAAGGTGGTCGTCGACGCCGGCAACGGCATGGGTGGCTTCACCGTTCCGACAGTGCTGGGCGACGCGGCCCTGTCGCCGCTGCCTCTGGAGATCGTTCCGCTCTACTTCGAGTTGGACGGCAGCTTCCCCAACCACGAGGCCAACCCACTCGACCCGGCGAACCTGGTCGACCTCCAGCGCGCGGTGGTCGAGCACGGGGCCGACATCGGGTTGGCCTTCGACGGTGACGCCGACCGGTGCTTCGTGGTGGACGAGCGCGGGGAGCCGGTCTCACCGTCGGCGATCACCGCACTCGTCGCCGCCCGTGAGCTGGCCAAGCACCCGGGTTCCACGGTGATCCACGGCCTGATCACCTCCAGCGCCGTCGCGGAGATCATCCGCGAGCACGGTGGGCAGCCGGTCGTCGCCCGGGTCGGGCACTCCTTCATCAAGGCGGAGATGGCCCGCACCAACGCCGTCTTCGGCGGCGAGCACTCCGCGCACTACTACTTCCGGGACTTCTGGTTCGCCGACACCGGGATGCTGGCGGCGATGCACACGTTGGCCGCGCTGGGCGAGCAGTCGCTGCCGATGTCCGTGTTGGCCGGTGAGTACGAGCGCTACATCGCCTCCGGCGAGATCAACTCGACGGTGGCCGACCAGGCGGCGGCGGTGGCCGAGGTGCGCGCCGCGTACCCCGACGCGGTGGCTGACGAGATGGACGGACTCACCCTGCGTTTCCCCGACGGCGCCTGGTTCAACCTGCGCGCCTCCAACACGGAGCCGCTGCTGCGGCTCAACGTCGAGGCGCCCACCCGGGATCGGATGGTCTCGCTCCGGGACGACGTGCTCGACCGCGTTCGCCGATAAGATCGCCTGCGCCGGTCGGCACCGCCGTCGGTCAAGCCGTACACGTGGAAGGAGCCGCGCCATGGCCCTGGATCCGCAGTTGCTCGAGATCCTCGCCTGTCCGGACACGCACCACGCCCCGCTCTCCTATGACGCCGAGGCGCAGACGTTGACCTGTACGGAGTGCGGTCGGATCTTCGAGGTCCGCGACGACGTGCCGGTGCTGCTGCTCGACGAGGCGCGCGGCGGCCCCGGGCAGTCCTCATGATCGACGGTACGGCCGGGGTCAGCGGGCGTCGTGACGCCGACGAGGCCCTGCTCGACAACCCGCAGGCGTTGGCCGAGGCCGACCCGGGCGGCATGCTCCGGCACACGGCGTCGGCCGGTGCGCAGGTTCGCGAGAGCGCCGCGCTGGCGGCCGAGGCGAACCTCGCGGTGCTCGCCGACGACGGGCGGCCCCGAGCCGTCGTGATCGCCGGCATCGGCACCGCCGGGCGTACCGGGGACGTGCTGGCCACTGTCGCCGGGCCACGCTGCCCGGTCCCGATCATCGGGCACCGTTCCGCCGGCGTACCCGGCTGGGTGGGCGCCGCCGACGTGGTGATCGCGGTGAGCGCGTCCGGACGTAGCCCGGAGGCGCTCGGCGCCGCCGAGGCGGCCCACCGCCGTGGTGCCCGACTCGTCGCCGTGGGTGCCCCGGACTCGCAGTTGCAGTCGATCGCCGAGCAGGCCCGGGCGCCGTTCATCCCGGTGCCCCGGCGTGCCCCGGCCCGGGCCAGCCTCTGGGCGCTGACCGTGCCGGTCCTGCTCGCCGCCCGTTCCCTCGGGCTCGTGAAGGTCAACGAGGCGGACCTGGCGGAGACCGCTGCCCGGCTCGACGCGGACGCAGACCGCTGCCGGTCCGCCGCGGAGTCCTTCGTCAACCCGGCGAAGTCGCTGGCGCTGGCTCTGGCCGGCTCGATCCCGATCGTCTGGGGTTCGTCCCCACTGGCCACGGTGGCGGCCCGCCGGTTCGGCGACACCCTGTCGGCCAACGCCCGCTACCCGGTGGTCACCGGGGCGCTGGGTGAGGCCGGGCGGGGTCGGGTCGGGCTGCTCGACGGCGTCTTCGGCGGCCTGGCCGAGGGGGAGCGGGACATCTTCGCCGACCCGGCCGAGGACGACGGCGAGGGCACCCGGCTGCGGCTGGTGCTGCTGCGCGACGGCGGGCTCAACGCCGAGGACGACACCGACGAGCCGCTCGCCGTCGAGGAGCGCCGTGCGGACGCGGTGCAGACCCTCGCGGAGCGCCGTGGCGTGCGGTGCGACGTGGTGACCGCCGAGGGCGGCTCCGCGCTGGAGCGGCTGGCGTCGCTGATCGCCGTTCCGGATTTCGCCTCGATCTACCTTGCCCTGGCACACGGGCTTGACCCGATGGCCGTTCCGGCCATCACCGAAATGAAGGAGCTGTCGAACCAGTGAACGAACGTAGGGGGCGGCGCGTCATGCGCGGACCGGTCGGCTTCGTGCGGCGAAGCGGAGCGGTGGCATGAGCGCCAACGGTGGGACGAAGGCGATTGTCGCCGCCCTGCTGGCCAACATCGGCATCGCCGTCACCAAGTTCATCGCGTTCCTGCTCTCCGGCTCGTCGTCGATGCTGGCCGAGGCGGTCCACTCGGTCGCCGACTCCGGAAACCAGGGCCTCCTGCTGCTCGGCGGCAAGCGGGCGAAGCGGGCGGCCACCCCGGAACACCCGTTCGGGTACGGCCGGGAGCGCTACATCTACGCGTTCATCGTGTCCATCGTGCTGTTCAGCATCGGTGGCCTGTTCGCGCTCTATGAGGCGTACCACAAGTGGCATCAAAAGGGCGGCATCGAGTCCTGGCACTGGCTGCCGGTGGTCGTGCTGGTGGCGGCGATCATCATGGAGTCGTTCTCCTTCCGCACCGCCATCAAGGAGTCCAACCACGTCCGGGGCAACCAGTCCTGGGTGCGTTTCATCCGTCGCGCCAAGGCGCCGGAGCTGCCGGTGGTGCTCCTGGAGGACTTCGGCGCGCTGGTCGGTCTGGTGTTCGCCCTGTTCGGCGTCACCATGACGCTGATCACCGGCAACGGCGAGTGGGACGCCGCGGGCACCGCGATGATCGGCATCCTGCTGGTCGTCATCGCCGTCGTGCTGGCCATCGAGACGAAGAGCCTGCTGCTCGGTGAGGGCGCCGAGGCGTCCGAGCTGGCAACCATCGAGCGGGCCGTCACCGACGGCCCCGAGGTGGAGCGGATCATCCACATGAAGACGCTCTACCTGGGCCCGGAAGAGCTGATGGTGGCTGCCAAGATCGCCGTTCCGGAGTGGGAGAGCGCCCACGACCTGGCCCGTGGCATCAACGCCGTCGAGGCGCGGATCCGCGCAGCGGTGCCGGTCGCCCGGGTGATCTATTTGGAGCCGGACGTCTACAGCGCCGCCGCCGCCGAGGCCGGCACCGGTGCCGCTGCCGACACCGCCGTGCCGCAGCCGCAGGACGCGTCGGGCGAGGCGGCCGGGCGGCCCGGGGGCTGACGGGTGGAGCCACTGTACGGGCCGATCCGGGACTACGCCTGGGGCTCGCGCTCGGCCATCGCCCTCCTCCAGGGGCGATCGGTGCCGAGCGCGGGCCCGGAGGCGGAGCTGTGGTTGGGGGCCCACCCGGGCGGCCCGGCCCACGTGGATCGCGCCGGTCTGCGGGTGAGCCTCTGTGACCTGGTGCGGGACGAACCAGGTCAGTGGCTCGGCCAGCGGGTGTCCGAGCGGTTCGGCAGCCGGCTGCCGTTCCTGCTCAAGGTGCTCGCGGCCGATGCCCCGCTGAGCCTGCAGGCCCACCCGGACGCCGAACAGGCGCAGGCCGGCTACGCGGCGGAGGCGGGGCGCCCCGAGGGGCGGCGCAACTACTCCGACCCGCACCACAAGCCGGAGTTGCTGGTCGCTCTCACCCCGTTCGATGCGCTGTGCGGGTTCCGGGATCCGGCGGAGTCGGCCGAGGCGATCGCCGCGTTCGGCGTACCGGCGTTGGCGCCGGTGGTCGCCGCGTTGCGGGCCGGGCCGGCGGGGTTGCGGACGGCGGTGCGGACGCTGCTCGGCTGGCCGGTCGCCAAGCGGCACGACCTGCTGGCCTCGGTGGTGGCATCGCCGGCCGACGGCCCGGACGCGGAGCTGACCCGCCGGCTGGCCGAGGCGTACCCGGGGGATCCGGGTGCGCTTGTCGCGCTGCTGTTGCACCACCTGCGGCTGGAGGCGGGGGAGGCGATCTGGATGCCCGCCGGCAATCTGCACGCCTACCTGAGCGGCTGCGGCGTGGAGATCATGGCGGCCAGCGACAACGTGCTACGCGGCGGCCTGACCCCGAAGCGGGTGGACGTCGACGAGTTGTTGCGGGTGCTGCGCTTCGAGGTGCTCGATGATCCGGTGCGGGCCGCGCAGCCGGTCGGCCCGGGCGTGGACTGGTGGCCCGTGCCGGTGGACGATTTCGCGCTGCACCGGGTGCGGGTCGACGCGGCGGTGCCCTCGGTGACGTTGCCGCTGCCGCTGCCCGGCCCTCGGGTGGTGCTCTGCGCCGGCGGTTCGATCACCGTGGACGACGGTGCCGGCGCGTTGACGCTGGCCTCGGGCGAGGCGGCGATCGGCACGGCGTCGGGAGCGCCGCTGCGCATCGAGGGTGCCGGCGTGGCGTACGTGGCGACGTCCGGGCTGCGCTGACTCCAGCTCCGAACAACGACACAAGTCCGACTTTCCCGGAATAGCTTGACGCCGACTTGCCTGAGTGTGACTCTATGAGTACGCAGCGTTATCGCGACGACGGTCCGAGAACGTGCGGGGGAACCAAACCGGGGGGATGCACGGGGCGGGCGGGACGTGGGCGGGAAGGTCCGTCCACCACCGACCGCCCCGTGCGCTGTCCGCGGACCGTGCCTGATGCCCGTTGTCGACGCGCGTAAGGTGGAGGGTCGGCGCAGACATCGTTCGACAGGAGCTTTCATGACCAGCACCCTCCCGGCAGCCGCCAGCGGCACGCCGTCCGAGGCCCGGCCGAGCACGCTCGCCGACGGCGACTTCAAGGTGGCGGATCTGTCCCTCGCCGAGTTCGGGCGTAAAGAGATCCAGCTCGCCGAGCACGAGATGCCCGGCCTGATGGCGATCCGTCGCGAGTTCGCGGAGGCACAGCCGCTCGCCGGCGCGCGGATCACCGGCTCCCTGCACATGACCATCCAGACCGCCGTCCTGATCGAGACGTTGGTCGCGCTCGGCGCGCAGGTGCGCTGGGCGTCCTGCAACATCTTCTCCACGCAGGACCACGCCGCGGCGGCGATCGTCGTCGGCCCGGACGGCACCCCCGAGGCTCCGGCCGGGGTTCCGGTGTACGCCTGGAAGGGCGAGACCCTGCCGGAGTACTGGTGGTGCACCGAAAAGGCTCTGACATGGCCTGCGGGCTCGGCTGGCGATACCGGCGAAGCCGGCAATGGCCCCAACATGATCCTCGACGACGGCGGCGACGCCACTCTGCTCGTACACAAGGGCGCCGAGTTCGAGCGGGCCGGGGCGGTCCCGCCGGTCGAGTCCGCCGACTCCGAGGAGTACGCGGTCATCCTCCAGCTGCTGCACCGCTCGCTCGGCGAGGACGGCCAGCGCTGGACCCGGATCTCCGCCGGCATCAAGGGCGTGACCGAGGAGACCACCACCGGCGTGCACCGGCTCTACGAGATGCACCGGGCCGGCACCCTGATCTTCCCGGCCATCAACGTCAACGACTCGGTGACCAAGAGCAAGTTCGACAACAAGTACGGCTGCCGGCACTCGCTCATCGACGGCATCAACCGCGCCACCGACGTGCTGATCGGCGGCAAGATGGCTGTCGTCATGGGCTACGGCGACGTGGGCAAGGGTTGCGCCGAGTCGCTGCGCGGCCAGGGTGCCCGGGTCGTGGTGACCGAGGTGGACCCGATCTGCGCGTTGCAGGCCGCGATGGACGGCTACCAGGTCGCCACCCTGGACGACGTGGTCGAGCAGGCCGACATCTTCATCACCGCCACCGGCTGCTTCGACGTCATCACCAACGAGCACATGGCCCGGATGAAGCACCAGGCCATCGTCGGCAACATCGGCCACTTCGACAACGAGATCGACATGGCCGGGCTGGCCAAGCGCTCCGACGTCGAGCGGATCAACATCAAGCCGCAGGTCGACCTGTGGCGCTTCGCCGACGGGCACGCCATCATCGTGCTCTCCGAGGGTCGCCTGCTGAACCTGGGCAACGCGACCGGGCACCCGAGCTTCGTCATGTCGAACTCGTTCGCCAACCAGACGATCGCCCAGATCGAGCTCTTCACCAAGACCGAGGAGTACCCGATCGGCGTCTACGTGCTGCCCAAGCACCTGGACGAGAAGGTGGCCCGGCTGCACCTCGGCGCGCTCGGTGCCAAGCTGAGCACGCTGACCAAGGAGCAGGCCGCCTACCTCGGCGTCTCCACTGAGGGTCCGTTCAAGCCGGATCACTACCGCTACTGATCGACATCTCCGGACCGGGTCGGCTGTTCGCAGCCGGCCCGGTTCGTCGTCCCACCACTTCCGCGATCTTGCAGTTTCGGTTGGAGGGTTGCGGCTTTTGGCGCGATATGCCGCCGCAGGAAGTGCAAGATCGCGGGGATGAAGGCGGGGGCGGGGGCGCGGTCAGCTGCGGCGGGTGGGGCGGAACCAGGTCCAGAGGCACCAGACCAGCCAGCCGACCGACACGACTGTGGCCAGCGCCCGCAGACGTAGCGCGCTGAGCAGCAGCACCACGGCCAGCACCGCCAACCACGGCAGGAATCCCCTCACGGCGGGGATCCTCCCACAGCCGACCGGGTGCCGGGCGGCCGTGGGTCTTCGTCACGGGCCAGTGAGCTTGTCGTGAACGACTTGACGAGCGCCCTGAGCAGGGAGGAAGGTATGCCTGCCCTAAGTCAGCCAAGGCGTGCCTAACCTACTCGGAGCTCGGATGTTCGCCACCTACCTGATCGGTCTGCGGGAAGGGCTGGAAGCCACCCTGGTGGTCAGCATCCTGGTCGCCTTCCTGGTGAAGTCGCAGCGGCGGGATCGGCTGCCGCAGGTCTGGGCGGGCGTCGGCCTGGCCGTGGCGCTCTCGGTGCTCTTCGGCTGGCTGATCGAGTACACGTCGACCTCGCTGCTGTCCCGTTCCGAGGATCGCGAGCTGTTCGAGGCGATCACCTCGGTCGCCGCCGTGGTCTTCGTGACCTGGATGATCTTCTGGATGCGTCGGGCCGCCCGGACCATCGCCGGCGAACTGCGGGGCAAGCTCACCGAGGCGCTGGCCGTCGGGTCCCTCGCCGTCGCCGGCATGGCCTTCCTCGCGGTGATCCGCGAGGGGCTGGAGACCGCGCTGATCTTCTACTCGGCCGCCCAGGGCGCGGCCGGCGACAGCGGCCCGCTGCTCGCGTTGATCGGCGGCATCGTCACCGCCGTGGTCCTCGGCGTGCTGCTCTACGCCAGCGCCCTGCGGATCAACCTCAGCAAGTTCTTTACCTGGACCGGCGCGCTGCTGATCCTGGTCGCTGCCGGCATCCTCAAGTACGGCGTGCACGACTTCCAGGAGGCCGGCGTCCTGCCCGGCCTGAACGACCTGGCCTTCGACATCACCAGCGTGCTCGACCCGAGCACCTGGTACGCAGCCCTGCTCGCCGGCATGTTCAACGTCACTCCCGCGCCCACCGTGCTGGAGATGATCGCCTGGGTCGCGTACGCCGTACCGGTGCTCCTGCTCTTCCTGCGACCGGCCCGGCGCAAGCCGGCACCCACCGCGACCACCACCACCGTCACCGAGCGCGGGGCCGACACCGGCGCCGAGGCCGAGGCGGCGTCCACGCCGCAGCGTGCCTGACCCACGAGGAGAGACAGCCCAGATGCGTACCACCCAGTTCTTCGCGCTGGCCGCCGCCGGCGTGCTGGCGACGGCCGGTCTGGCCGCCTGCTCCGACTCCGACAAGGGTGACCCGGCCGCGTCCGGGGGACCGATCGTGGTCAAGGCCAGCGACACCGCCTGTGAGGTCGGCTCGACCGACCTGGGCGCCGGCACCGCCACCTTCAAGATCACCAACTCGGGCGTGAAGGTGACCGAGTTCTACGTGTACGCCGACGGCGACCGGGTGATGGGCGAGGTGGAGAACATCGCCCCCGGGCTGAGCCGCGAGCTGCACGTGGAGTTGCCTGCCGGCACGTACCAGACGGCCTGCAAGCCGGGGATGAGTGGCAAGGGCATCCGGGGCGCGCTCAAGGTCAGCGGGTCGGCGCAGCCGCTCACCGCCGACGCCGCGCTGGGTGACGCCACCGACAACTACCAGCGCTACGTCAAGAGCCAGACCACAGCGCTGTTGGACAAGACCGAGGAGTTCGTCGGCGCGGTCAAGGCCGGCGATGTGGCGAAGTCGAAGGCGCTGTACCCGGTCGCCCGCACCTACTGGGAGCGGATCGAGCCGGTCGCCGAGATCTTCGGTGACCTCGACCCCAAGATCGACGGCCGCGAGGAGGTCATCGAGGAGGGGATGGAGTTCACCGGCTTCCACCGGATCGAGAAGGACCTCTGGCAGTCCGGTGACATCAGCAAGGACGGCCCGATCGCCGACCGACTGCTGGTCGACGTCAAGGAGATCGTGGCCAAGGCCAACGCCGAGAAGCTCTCCCCGCTCCAGCTCGCCAACGGTGCCAAGGAACTGCTCGACGAGGTGGCCAGCGGCAAGATCACCGGCGAGGAGGACCGCTACTCGCACACCGACCTGTGGGACTTCGCCGCCAACCTCGAAGGTTCCAAGGCCGCCGTGTCCGCCCTGCGGCCCGCGTTGCAGCAGCGCTCGCCGGAGCTGGTCACGCAGCTGGACACCGAGTTCACCAACGTCGAGGGACTGCTCGGCAAGCACCGCGACGGCGACGGGTGGAAGCTGCACACCGCGCTGAGCAAGGCCGAGCTCAAGGAGCTCTCCGACGGGATCAACGCGCTCGCCGAGCCGATCAGCAAGGTCGCCGCGGCCGTCGCGAAGTGACCACCTGGCAGAAAGGGTCGAGTCGATGAGCGGGAGCAGGTTCACCCGGCGCCGGGCGATCACCCTGGCCGGCGCCGGGGTGGCCGGGGTCGCCGGAGTGGCGGCCGGCGCCGGGGCGCTGTTGAACGGCTCCCATGGCCCGGCCGCGGCGAGCGACCACCCGGCCGGGGCGGTGCCGTTCCACGGTGAGCACCAGGCCGGCATCGTCACCCCGGCGCAGGACCGGCTGCACTTCGTGGCCTTCGACGTGATCACCAAGGACCGGGCCCGGCTGATCGAACTGCTCGAGCAGTGGACGGCCGCCGCCGCCCGGATGACCGCGGGACGCGACGCCGGGGTGCTCGGTGCGGTCGGCGGAATGCCGGAGGCCCCACCGGACGACACCGGCGAAGCGCTCGGCCTGCCTCCCTCGCAGCTCACCCTCACCATCGGGTTCGGGCCGACGTTGTTCCGCGACGCCGACGGGCGGGACCGCTTCGGCCTCGCCGACCGTCGGCCCGCAGCCCTTGCCGAGCTGCCGAAGTTTCCCGGCGACGCGTTGCAGGCGCAGCTCTCCGGCGGCGACCTCTGCGTCCAGGCCTGCGCCAACGACCCGCAGGTGGCGGTGCACGCGATCCGCAACCTGGCCCGGCTCGGCATGGGCGTGGTGAGCGTCCGCTGGTCGCAGCTCGGCTTCGGCCGCACCTCGTCGACCTCACGGGACCAGGCCACCGCGCGCAACCTCTTCGGGTTCAAGGACGGCACTGCCAACCTCAAGGCCGAGGACACCGAGCTGCTGCGCGACCAGTTGTGGGTGCAGCCGGGCGACGGGCCGGACTGGATGGCCGGAGGCTCGTACCTGGTCACCCGCAAGATCCGGATGCTCGTGGAGACCTGGGACCGGACCTCCCTCGCCGAGCAGGAGGAGATCGTCGGCCGGACCAAGGGCAGTGGCGCGCCACTGGGTCGAAGCGACGAGTTCGACCAGCCCGACTTCGCCGCGCGTGGCGCGGACGGGAAGCCGGTGATCGCCGAGCACGCCCATGTCGCGCTGGCCCACCCGAGCCGGAACAGCGGCGCCCAGCTGCTGCGCCGGGGTTACAACTTCGTCGACGGCTCGGACGGCCTCGGCCGGCTCGACGCGGGTCTCTTCTTCATCGCCTACCAGCGCGATCCACGGCGTCAGTTCGTACCGATCCAGACGCAGTTGGCCCGGCACGACGTGATGAACGAGTACCTACGACACGTCTCCAGCGGCGTGTTCGCCTGTCCGCCCGGGGTACGCGACGGCGGGGACCACTGGGGGCGTGGGCTGTTCGGCTGACCGTCGTCCGGATGGCGACAACCGGATCGGCCCGGCCTGCGGTGGCGCCGGGCGGCGCCGAAGGGGGATCATGGTGGCAGCCTGGCGACGGCCATCCGTGCGCCAGGTACCGCAGCCCGTGGCGCCGCCGCGGCGGACCGCGGTCACCGTTCTGACGGCGGCGCGAAGCATTACCGGCGGACGCCGGTCCCACCGAACTGAATGAGGATGCAATATTAATCCCATGAGAGCCCGCGTACTGGTGGTCGACGATGACCCCGCGCTCGCCGAGATGCTCGGCATCGTGCTGCGCAGTGAGGGTTTCCTGCCCTCGTTTGTGGCGGACGGCGAGCGGGCGTTGGCCGCTTTTCGCGACAGTCGTCCCGATATCGTGCTGCTTGACCTGATGCTTCCCGGTATGAGCGGTATCGACGTCGCCCGGTCGATCCGTGCGGAGTCCGGCGTGCCCATCGTCATGCTGACCGCCAAGAGCGACACCGTGGACGTCGTGCTCGGCCTGGAGTCCGGCGCCGACGACTACGTGGTCAAGCCGTTCAAGCCCAAGGAACTGGTGGCCCGGATGCGGGCCCGACTGCGCCGGGGCGAGGACGTGGCCCCGGAGATGCTCACCATCGGGCCGCCCGACAACCAGATCACCATCGACGTGCCGGCGCACACCGTGAGCCGCAACGACGAGGAGGTGAAGCTGACGCCGCTGGAGTTCGACCTGCTGGTCGCGCTCGCCCGCAAGCCACGTCAGGTCTTCACCCGCGAGGTGCTGCTCGAACAGGTCTGGGGCTACCGGCACGCGGCCGACACCCGTCTGGTCAACGTGCACGTCCAGCGGTTGCGGGCCAAGATCGAGCCGGACCCGGAGCGACCGGAAATCATCCTGACCGTGCGGGGCGTGGGCTACAAGGCAGGGACCGGATAGCCTGGTCGCACTGTGTCGACCTCGCCGCCCCCACCCGCCCCGAGTATTGCTGCCCGCCGGCCCAGCGCCGGCGGGGAGCTCTGGCGTGCGGTGAGCGGTCGGGTCGCCCGGGCGGTGGGTCGGGCGCACCAGACCTGGCGCCGCTCGCTCCAGGTCCGGGTCGTGACCATCACGCTCGTCGCGTCCAGCCTGCTGGTCGGCGGGTTCGCGTTCCTGATCGCCGACAAGATCACCACGATCCTGCTCGACAGTGCTCGCAGCGACGTCCGGCAGCGGGTGACCAGCGGCGCCAGCTACGCGGCCAAGCAGGTCTCCTTCTACGGGCAGCCGCAGGAGGCGCAGCTCCAGGAGACGATCGACGGCACTGTCAACTACCTGGCCGGCGGCGACCCCCAGCAGACCAGCGGTGTGGTGGTGGCGATCACCGCCGACGACTACCCCAACGACATCCAGACGCGCACCTCGCCCTCCGCGAACGTCCAGTCGCTGATCAGCCCCGAGCTGCGTGCCGCGATCGCCGACGGCAAGGTCGCCAGCCAGATCCGCACCGGGCGACTCACCGGCGATACCACCAAATACCTGGTCTACGGCTCGCCGGTGCCCACCCGCTTCGGCCAGATCGAGCTCTACTATCTGGTGCCGCTGGGCCGGCAGGACGTCACCGCCGGCGACGCCCGAGCCACAGTGGTGGCCACCGGGGTCGCGCTGGTGATCCTGCTCGGGTTGCTCGCGGCGCTGGTCACCCGGCTGGTGGTCAACCCGGTCCGGGTCGCCGCACGAACCGCCCAGCGGCTCTCCGCGGGCCTGCTCGACCAGCGGATGGTGGTCAACGGCGAGGACGACCTGGCCCTGCTCGCCGCGTCGTTCAACCAGATGGCCACCAACCTGCAACGGCAGATCCTGCGCCTGGAAGAGATGTCCCGGTTGCAGCGCCGCTTCACCTCCGACGTCTCCCACGAGCTGCGTACCCCGCTGACCACGGTCCGGATGGCCGCCGACCTGATCTTCGCCGAGCGCGACGAGTTCGACCCGGCGGTCGCCCGCAGCGCCGAGCTGCTCCAGGCCGAGCTGGATCGATTCGAGGAGCTGCTCACCGACCTGCTGGAGATCAGTCGGTTCGACGCGGGCTTCGCCATGCTGGATTCCGAGCCGACCGATCTGGTGCCGGTGGTGCACCGGGTGGTCGACCGGCTGGCTGGCCTGGCCGAGCGGGTGGGCGTACCGATCGAACTCGACCTGCCGGGCACGCCGGTGATCGCCGAGGTCGACCCGCGCCGGGTCGAGCGGGTGTTGCGCAACCTCGTCGGCAACGCCGTCGAACACGGTGAGGCCCGCCCGGTGCTGATCACCCTCGGCATCGACGAGACCGCCGTGGCGATCACCGTCCGCGACCACGGCGTGGGGCTGAAGGTGGGCGAGGAGAAGCTGGTGTTCAACCGGTTCTGGCGGGCGGACCCGTCCCGCGCCCGGCAGACCGGGGGCACCGGCCTGGGCCTGTCGATCAGCCTGGAGGACGCTCGGCTGCACGGCGGCTGGCTGGAGGCGTGGGGTGCTCCCGGCCAGGGCGCGCAGTTCCGGCTCACCCTGCCGGCCCGCGCGGGCGATCGGCTGACCACCTCACCGCTGCGGCTGGTGCCGGCCGACGCCGCCCTGCCGTTCCTCGGCCCCCGCGACGGTGGCCCACTGGCCATCGGTCCCGGCACCGGCGGGGCACTGGCGATCGGCCCGGCTCCGGCCGGGGACGGGCAGCGGACGGAGGTGCGCTCGTGAGACGGCCAACTGTGCTCGGGGCTCTCGGCGTGATGGTGCTGCTGGGCGCCGGCTGTGGCATCCCGGCGGCATCCGACGTGCGGGTCGACGGCAAGGGCGGCGCCGCGACCGAGGCCGGTGTGATCAGTCGGGGCAGTGAGCCACCGACGCGGTCGGCCAGCGGCAGCGTCAACGAGACGTTCGTCAGCAACTTCCTGTCCGCCGCCGCAGGCGAGCCGGATCGGGCGTACGAGCGGGTCAAGGCGTTCATCGCCCCGGAGGACAGGATCCGCCTACAGGACAAGAAGGGCAGCGAGGTCGCGCTGAACGTGGTCCGGCTGCGCGAGGCGGTCTACACCCTCAACAGAGACACGACCACGACCGTGAAGATCGCCGTGCAGCAGATCGGGGTGCTGCGGACCAACGGCACCCTGGCCCCACCGGTGGCGACCGAGACGGAGTACGAGTTCGGCCTGCGCATCGCGTCCTCCAACAGCGGCGCCAACGAGGACCGGGCCGGCCTCTACATCATCAACCCGCCCAACGTGCTGCTGCTCAGCGACATCGCCCTTCGTCAGTACTACCAGGACGAGACGATCTACTTCTGGAGTTCGGACCGCAGCCGCCTGGTGCCCGACCAGCGCTACCGGCCGCAGGCGGTGCCGGTTGAGCGGCAGGTCAACGAGGTGGTGAAGTGGCTGGTCGGCGGCCCCTCCGACTGGTTGCGCCCGGGAGTCGTCGGGCTGCCGGACCGCACCGAGCTGATCAACAACGCCACCGGCGGGAACGGTCGATGGGAGGTCAACCTGGACATGTCCGGTGACGACCAGAACGGAATCGATCAGTTGATCACGCAGATCGCCTGGTCGTTGGGCGACCTCCCCGGCCAACTGGAGTTGAAGATCCGCAACAACGCGCAGCCCGTTGTGGACCTGGGTGAGCGACGAGGCTCCCGGGCGCTCTACCCGCATGCCGCCAGCCCGCAGCGCTTCGGTGTGTACGACGGCGCGATCCACCCACTCGACTTCGAAGGCGAGCCCAGCGGCACGGTGCCGTTGACACCCGAGGCCAACCGCAACGTCGTCTCCGCCAGCCTCGGGCTGGCCAAGGACCGCCGGATCCTCGCCGCGATGGTGGTCTCCGGCAGCGGCAAGAACCGGTACCGACTCGCCGTCGGCACGGGTGCCGACCCGGTCTCCGTGCTCAGCCGCAGCGGCACCGACTACTCCGCGATAGGTCGACCGGTCTGGCTGCGTACCGTCGACAACCGTCCCAGCCGCGGCCTGGTGGTGGCCGACGGGCAGCTCTACCGGTTCGACGAGGCGGCCCGGATGTATCCGGTGCCGCTCAACCTGCCCTCCGCCGGGGTCACCGCGGTGGCCGCCGCGTTGGACGGCCAGCGGGTGGCGCTGATCGCCGGCGGCCGTCTCTACGTCGCCGCTGTCAACCTCGACGGCGGCGGGGTCTCCATCGGCCCGCCCCGAGAGCTGGTGACCTCGCTGACCAACCCGACGGCTGTCGACTGGGGCAGGGAGGACCAGCTCGTGGTGGCGGGGTCGTTCGGCCAGCCGGCGATCTACGAGGTCAGTGTCGACGGCGCCCTGGAGACGCCGCTGAAGACCGAACTCGGCGCCAAGGTCACCCACCTGACCGCGTACCCGACCAACCGCAGCGTGCGGGCGCCCAGCGGGGCCTACATGTACGAGGCGAACGGGGTGGCCTACCGCAGCAGCCCGTTCGAACGGATCGAGCCCGGCCGGGTACGCGACATCGCCCCGGTGCCGACAGGTGTCCGGCCGAGCAACCCGTCGGCGCCGTTCTTCCTCTACTGACACGGTGAGCGGTCTCTGGGCGGACCTCGCCGACCTGGTGCTGCCCGCCGACTGCGCCGGTTGTCGGGAGCGCCGACCCGGCCTGCGGCACGGGGTCTGTCCAGCCTGTGTCGTGGCCCTGGGTGAACTGCGGCCACGGGCGGTCCGCCCCACCCCCGCCCCGCCGGGCCTGCCGTCCTGCGTCGCCCTCGGCCCGTACGCGGGTCCGCTGCGCGAGGCTCTGCTGGCGTACAAGGAACACGGCCGACACGGCCTGGCCCGCCCGCTCGGCGCGCTGCTCGCCGAGGTCGTCGCGGCGGCCGTCGGTGGGGCCCGCCCGCTGGCGTTGGTTCCGGTCCCGGACACCGCGGCGGCGGCCCGGTCCCGCTACGGGGACCACCTCGACCGGCTGGCCCGGCACTGCGCGGCCCGGCTCCACCGCAGCGGTTGGGCGGTGCGGGTGCATCGTCCGCTGCGGGCGTCGCCCCGGCCCGACTCGGTCACCCTGGACAGCGCCGGGCGCGCGGCGGCGGCCGAGGCGGCCTTCCAGCCCCGCTCGACCGGGCCGGTCCGGGGTCGTGCCGGAGGCGCGGCGCCGGTCGTGGTGCTGCTCGACGACATCGTCACCACCGGCGTGACCCTCGCCGCCGCGAGCCGGGTGCTGACCGCGACGGGATGGGGACCGAGCGTCGCGGCGGTGCTCGCGGCGACCGAGAAAAGACACCAGTCGTAACCGATAGTGTTTCCGTTTCACCCGTTGGTGTATGAGGTGCGAAAAATCCTGGGCGGTCTCGGCAACATGGGGTGACGGCCGGGCAAACAAGAGTTAGCGTTTCGCTGTCGGGGGTAGGAGGTCGTTCCACCCGCCCCTGGCGGTGAGAGGAGGCGTAGCCGTACCAACCGGTCGACGCCAGCGGGTCTCCCCACGGCGCGCGGCCGGGTAACCGGATCGAAGACCGTCCGAACAAGGGAGGTCACGTGGACATCGTGGTCAAGGGCCGAAACGTCGAAGTGCCGGACCATTACCGGGTACACGTAGCCGAGAAACTCGCGAAGATCGAACGCTACGACCACAAACTTATTCGCGTTGATGTCGAGCTGTTTCACGAGCGCAATCCGCGCCAGGCCGACCACTGCCAGCGGGTGGAGATCACCTGCGTTTCCCGGGGCCCGGTCATTCGGGCCGAAGCCTGCACCAACGACTTCTACAGCGCGCTCGACGCGGCCATCGCGAAGCTCGACACCCGACTGCGCCGCGCGGCCGACCGCCGCCGCGTACACCGGGGCCGGCACGCGCCGATCTCCGTCGCCGAGGCCACAGCGGGCCTGCCGGTCGCGGACCTGGTGCCCAGCGCGCTGAGCGCGCCGAGCGATGGCGCCCGCGCCGGCACCGCGGTCGCGGAGCGCGTCGAAGAGGAGCACGACGACCAGCCGTGGCACATCGCCCGGGAGAAGGTGCACCCGGCCGAGCCGATGACCATCGACGACGCGTTGTTCGAGATGGAGCTTGTCGGCCACGACTTCTACCTTTTCCAGGACAAGGAGTCCGGCCGCCCGAGCGTCGTCTACCGGCGTCACGCGTACGACTACGGCATCATCTCCCTCGCCACCTGACAGGTAGCCGATCCGCGTCGATCATGGAGTTGTGGTGGGGAAACGCCCACCACAACTCCATGATCCGTCAGCGGAGGTCGGCGGGGAGCAGCGCGAAGGTCAGGTCGTCCAGACGGGCGCCGGCCAGCCCGGGCAGCCGGCCGCGCTGAACGGCCTCGCGCCGAAACCCGACCCGCTCCAGCACCCGGTGCGACGCGGTGTTGTCCGGCACCGTGCCGGCCGACAGCCGGGCGATACCGGCCGGGCCGAACGCCCAGCCCGCGAGCAACCGGACCGCCCGCGTCGCGTACCCCCGGCCACGCCAGTCCGGCAGCAACGCGTAGCCGACCGACGCCTCGCCGACGGCCACGTCGGTGTACGACAACCCGCAACTGCCCACGGGCTCTCCGCTGGCCACGTCCGTGATCAGCAGCCGGGCGATCTCGCCGGTCAGCCAGCCGCTCTGGGAGAGACGACAACGCCGCTCCATCGCCTCACGGGTCGGCGGCACCGGCGGCGCCTGGTTCGCCACCACCTCGGGTCGGCTGTGCAGCAGGTACATCAGCGCCGCGTCGTCCGGCGCGAGCGGACGCAGCGCCACCACCTGGTCGGTGAGCACCCCGCCGGGCAGGTCGGGCAGCAGCCGGGCGGCCGGGCCGGGCGGATCACCGGCGACGCGTACCCAGGCCAGCAGATCGTGCCGGCCCGCGTCGCGGGACGCACCAGCCGACCGGCGCAGACCCTCGTAGCCGAAGCCGGCGGCCAGCGCGACCCGCTGGCTCGGGCCGTTCTCCGGTTCGGTGAGCAGCTCCAGTCGGGCCGCCCCGGCGTCGAACGCGTGCTCACTCAGCGCGCGAGTCGCCGCGGTGGCCAGCCCGCGACCGCGCGCCACCGGCCGCATCCAGTAGCCGATCTCCAGCTGACCCCGGGCGGGCACCGGGTTGTTCGACCCCACAGCTCCGAGCAGCCGATCGGTAGCGGGGTCCGCGACGGCGTACGCCGTGCCGCCGCCGGTCCAGGCCGCGGGGGCGCCGACGTCGATCCACCAGCGGGCATCGGTCTCGGTGTACGGCGTCGGCAGGTTCGACACGAACCGTTGAGTCAGCGGGTCCGCGCAGCCGTCGACCACGTCGGCGCTGTCCTGCGCGCGGAACGGGCGCAGCCGCACCCCGTACGCCTCGACGACCGGCCGCAGGTTCATCCCAGATCCTTCGCGAGAAGCGCACCGACCCACACGTCCACCCGTTCACCCCGGTGCTGCACACCGCCGCGGGCGGTTCCCTCGATCAGGAAGCCCGCCTTCTCCGCCGCCCGGCGGGAGGCCGTGTTGCCCACGTTCGCCTTCCACTCGATCCGCGCCAGGCCCAACGTGCTGAAGCCCCAGGCGCTGACCGCGACAAGCGCGGCAGGCAGATAGCCCCGACCCCGGGCCGTCGGCGCGGTCACGAAGCCGACGTCGGCCACCAGCGGGTCGGCGGGGGAGAGCCGCAGTTCGAGCGTGCCCGCGTACCGGTCGTCGGGGTCGGCGATCACGAAGCAGGCGGCGTCCCCCCGAGCCCAGGCGTCCCGGCCGTAAGCCTGGAAGCCCTGCGCGTCGGCGCGCTCGTACGGGTCCGGCACCGTCGTCCAGCGGATGGTCTCCGGGTCCTGGGAGGTCTGCACCACGGCGTCCAGGTCCTGCTCCTCCATGGGCCGCAGACGAAGCTCGCCGGCCCTGGACTCGGCGAACAGAACGGGCTGCGGGCGGCCGAAGACGGCGGCCCGCCGGGCGGCGAGGGTGCCCGGTCCGGCCGGCCCGGTCGACCCGGCGGCCGGCACCTCGCCGGGCAGCAGCGAGCCGATCCAGCCGTCCGCGCTGCCGTGCAGCGCCGGGTTGGCCAGCCGCAACCGGCCGTCGATCCGGAAACCAGCCCGGAGGGCCACCAGCCGGGAGGCGTGGTTGCCCACCTCGGCCTGCCAGATGAGCCGGCGAAGCCCGAGGGTGTCGAAGGACCAGCGGGCCACTGCCCGGGCGGCCCGGACCATCACGCCCCGACCACGCGCCCAGGGCGCCGTCCAGTAGCCGATCTCACCGGTGCCGTCCTTGTCGATCGAGATCAGCCCGCTGGAGCCCAGCAGCTCCCCGGTGCTCGGATCGCAGACCGCGAACGGTGCCCCGGTGCCGTCGGCCCACGCCGTCCGGCTCATCCCGGTGACAAATCCGTGCGCGTGTTCCGGCCGGTACGGGCGCGGTACGGTGGTCCAACGCTGAATGTCCGGGTCCTGGCAGGCTCGGTGCACGGCCTCGGCATCCGTCTCTCGCCAGGGCCGCAGCAGCACGCCGTCCTCGATGATCTCCACAGGCTCCACTCGTGCATCCTGCCGTAGCGTTCGCCGACGGCGTAACCGGATAACGTTTGGAGCGTGCGCCGGACGCGAGTTATGTCGGGTTCGGTGGGGTCGAGCACCGCCACCAGTGACCATCGCGCCGATGGAGCGCCTACGATGGTTCGAGACTGTCTAGGGGAGCGTTGATCCGTGTCGATTCTGGAAAAGGTCCTTAACGCGGGCGAGGGCCGCATGGTGCGACGGCTCAAGGCCATCGCCGCCGCCGTCACCTCGATCGAGGACGACTACGTCAACCTCACCGATGAGGAACTGGCCGGCATGACCGAACAGTTCCGGGAGCGGCTCGACGAGGGTGAGACCCTCGACGACCTGCTGCCGGAGGCGTTCGCGGTGGCCCGCGAGGCGGCCGCCAGGGTGCTCGGCCAGCGCCCGTACGACGTCCAGGTGATGGGCGGCGCGGCGCTGCACTTCGGCAACATCGCCGAGATGAAGACCGGTGAGGGTAAGACGCTGACCTCGGTCATGGCCGTCTACCTCAACGCCCTCTCCGGCAAGGGCGTCCACGTGATCACGGTCAACGACTACCTCGCCCAGCGTGACGCGGCGTGGATGGGCCGGGTGCACGAGTTCCTCGGGCTGACCGTCGGCGTGGTGCTGCCCAACCGGCCGGCCACCGAGCACAAGGCCGCCTACGAGTGCGACATCACCTACGGCACCAACAACGAGTTCGGCTTCGACTACCTGCGCGACAACATGGCCTGGTCGAAGGACGAGCTGGTGCAGCGCGGGCACAACTTCGCGGTGGTCGACGAGGTCGACTCCATCCTGATCGACGAGGCCCGCACCCCGCTGATCATCTCCGGCCCGGCCGAGCACTCCGCCCGCTGGTACGGCGAGTTCGCCGGCGTGGTGGCTCGGCTCCAGCCCGGCACCGACGGTGAGGGCGACTACGAGGTCGACTACTCCAAGCGCACCATCGCGGTGACCGAGCGGGGTGTCGCCAAGGTCGAGGACCGGCTGGGCATCGACAACCTGTACGAGTCGGTGAACACCCCGCTGGTCGGCTACCTCAACAACGCCATCAAGGCCAAGGAGCTCTACAAGCGCGACAAGGACTACATCGTCAGCGACGGTGAGGTCCTGATCGTCGACGAGTTCACCGGTCGCATCCTGCACGGCCGTCGCTACAACGAGGGCATGCACCAGGCGATCGAGGCCAAGGAGGGGGTGGAGATCAAGCAGGAGAACCAGACCCTGGCCACCATCACCCTCCAGAACTACTTCCGCCTCTACGAGAAGCTGTCCGGAATGACCGGTACGGCGCAGACCGAGGCGAGCGAGTTCAACAAGGTCTACAAGGTCGGCGTCGTGACCATCCCGACCCACCGCCCGATGGTTCGCGAGGACCGGCCGGACGTCATCTACAAGACGGAGAAGGCCAAGTTCAACGCCGTCATCGAGGACATCGCCGAGCGGCACCAGATGGGCCAGCCGGTGCTGGTCGGCACCGTCTCGGTGGAAAACTCCGAGATCCTCTCCCAGTTGCTGCGCCGACGCGGCATCCCGCACAACGTGCTGAACGCCAAGTTCCACGCCCGGGAGGCCGAGATCATCGCCCAGGCCGGGCGGAAGGGCGGGGTCACCGTGGCCACCAACATGGCCGGCCGTGGCACCGACATCCTCCTCGGCGGCAACCCTGAGTTCCTCGCCGCTAACGAGCTGCGCCAGCGCGGCCTCGACCCGCTGGAGAACGAGGAGGATTACGCCAAGGCGTTGGAGGAGGTCCTTCCCACCTGGAAGCAGGCCTGCGACACCGAGGCGGAAGAGGTCTCGGCCGCCGGTGGCCTCTACGTGCTGGGCACCGAGCGGCACGAGTCCCGGCGGATCGACAACCAGCTGCGCGGTCGCGCCGGCCGGCAGGGCGACCCGGGCGAGTCCCGGTTCTACCTGTCCCTTCAGGACGAGCTGATGCGACGCTTCCGAGCCGGCGCGGTCGAGGCGGTGATGGAGCGCTTCAACATCCCGGAGGACGTGCCCATCGAGTCGAAGATGGTCAGCAAGCAGATCAAGAGCGCCCAGGCCCAGATCGAGGGCCAGAACGCCGAGATCCGCAAGAACGTGCTCAAGTACGACGAGGTGCTCAACAAGCAGCGCCAGGTCGTCTACGCCGAGCGGCTCCGGGTGCTCAACGGCGAAGACCTCTCCGACCAGGTCCGCAACATGATCGATGACACCGTCGAGGCGTACGTGCGGGGTGCCACCTCCGACGGCTACGGCGAAGACTGGGACCTTGAGCAGCTCTGGTCCAGCCTGAAGCAGCTCTACCCGGTCGGCGTGACGATCGAGGAGCTGGAGGAGGAGGCCGGTGGCTCCCGGGCCGGCATGGACGCCGACTTCCTTGTCGCCCGCATCAAGGAGGACGCCAACGCCGCGTACGACCGGCGTGAGGAGGAGGTCGGCTCCGAGGGCGTGCGCCAACTCGAGCGGATGGTGCTGCTCCAGGTCATCGACCGCAAGTGGCGCGAGCACCTCTACGAGATGGACTACCTCCAGGAGGGCATCAACCTCCGTGCGTACGCCCAGCGCGACCCGGTGGTGGAATACCAGCGCGAGGGCTTCGACATGTTCGCCACCATGATGGACGGCATCAAGGAGGAGACCGTCGGTTTCCTCTACAACGTCGACGTCCAGGTGACCGAACCGGAGCCGGAGGAGGGGGCCGACGAGGTCACCCTGCTCGACAAGCCGGTGGAGATCCGGGCCAAGGGCCTCAACCAGGCACCGCGGCGGCAGGGCCTGCAATACTCCGCGCCCACCATCGACGGTGAGGCCAGCCCCGGCGCGGTCGCCGTGGAGCAGGCCCAGCAGCAGGCTCCGGCGCTCGGTGTGGGCCGACCGGCTCAGGGTGCTCCGGCGGCACCGGGGCAGAGCGCGCCGTCCGCTCCGCAGCGGCCGGCGTCCGGGCTGCGTGGCCCGACTGTTCCGTCGGCCGCCCGCCGGCCGGCGCCGAACCAGGCGGAGGCGAGCAACGGCCCGTCCCGCAACGCGCCGTGCCCGTGTGGCTCGGGCCGCAAGTACAAGCGCTGCCATGGCGCACCCAACGGCGGCAACTGACCAACAGCACCTGCACCGAGAGCGTCTGCGCCGACAGCAGCCGCACTGACAGCGTCTGACCGACGGGTCCCGGCCTACCCAGGCTGGGGCCCGTCGGTGTCGTCGAGCCCCCGCCGACGACCGGGGGCAGGTGTGGTCAGAGCACGTGGAGGGCAACGCAGAGCCAGCGGCCCCGGCGATGTTCGAGGCGCAGTGCCATCGCCCAACTGCGGCCGCCCGTGCCGGTGAGGACGGCTGCCGCCTCTACAGCGGTCTCCCGGGGCTCGCAGACTCGCAGGCGTAACAGCCGCACCAGTGGCCGGCCGGTGCGGCGGCGGGATGTCCCGGCCCGGCCGGGTGCGCGGGCGAGTTCGGTGAGCAGGTCGCCCGCTCTGGCCGGGTCGAGCAGCGCTCGCACCTGGGTCGGCGAACGGTAGCCGTTGACCACCTCCAGGCACGTGCCGACGAAGCGGTGCGCGGCTCGGGTGGTTTCCGGCGCGGTCGACGGCGGCAACGACGCGACCGGATGGGTGGTGGTGGACCGGCTGGGCACCGGGCGCAGGGCTGCTCGCCGTTCCGGCGGCCGGACCGGGCTGGGCCGGGTGGAGGCGAAAAGGTCGAGGGCGAGCTGACCGTCGGTCGGCACCGGCCAGTACGACCCGTCGGCCTCGTCAACGTACGGCGGGTCGAAGGGCGGGACGGGGCGCAGTCGCACGGGTGGTCGGGAAGGACCGGGTCGCGCTCCGCTCATCATGGCCCCCTTGATCTTGCGTTTGCCTTCGTTTGCCTACGACCAGCTCAATTCTGAGCGACAGAACGGTCCCGGTCAATGGCTTCGAGGCAGCCTCCGCCCGACGAGGCGCATGATCCACTCGGGTTCCTTGAAATCGCGGGGTCCCAAGCGGTCCGAATACCCCGACTTCCGCAAAACCGTGTGGATCACGCTCCGGCGCGGGTGGGGCGAACAAGTCAGGTCGGGGCTGTGCTACTCGGGGTCGCGGTCGACCAGCGGGTTGCTCTGCACCCAGTCTGCCGTCTCGTCATATTTGCGCGCTATGTACTCCTCCAGGCGGGCGCGCTCGACGCGCCACTGGCCGCGCCCGCCGATCTTGATCGCCGGCAGTTCTCCGCTGCGCACCATGTGGTAGACCTGCGAGTCAGACACGTTGAGCTCGGCGGCCACGTCGGAGAGCAGCAGGAACCTCGGCTCCACAGGAACTCCCGGGGTTGATGTCGTTTGGCTCAGTTTGCCACCGACAGCCTCCGCCGCCCAGCACCAGCCCCGGGTCGGGGGCCGGGGCGACCACGCGGGACACACCGGCTGGGAGCTTCCTCCGGGCGGAGGCGGGGTGTATGACGGTCACGGCGTGCGGCATGATCTGCGCCCGTGCCGGCGGCCGCCGGTGGAGGACGACGCGGGGAGACGACCGGTGACCGACGAGCTTGTCCGGGTGTACGTGCCGGCGACCGTGCCGATGCTGGCCCGGCTGCGTGAGGAAGGGCTGGCCGCCGACCAGGCGCACGCCGTGACCCCGGCGCTGCGCGAGTGGTACGCCGAGGGTGACGAGGAGGAGTTGGAGTACGTCGCCTTCACCCGAGCTGCCCAGGACGCCCTGCACCTGCTCCGGGCCGACCCGACCGCTCCTCGCCGACGCGTCGTCGTCTCGGTCGACCTGCCGTCGGCAGCTGTCGGTCGTGGCGACGGTGAGCTGGGCTCCAGCACTGTGACGTTGACCGACGCCGTGCCGGTGGGCGCCGTCGCGGCCATCCACGTGGACAGCGCGGACGCGGCCGAGGGGATCGGCGCGGCGGCCGACGTGGTGGCCGAGGCGGCGGCTGGTGACCCGGACGCCCAGTTCACCGTCGACGGCGCCGAGGACCACGAGCTGGAGTGGTACGACGTGACGGAGCTGGACCAGTTGCTAGGCGCGACCGACTGAGCAGGTCGGAGCCCGGAGCGGCAGCCTGAGCCGGACACCCGGCTCGGCTGAAGGGACGTCCCGGTCAGGGGTTGATCAGTCTCCAGTCGCCTTCGGAGACGACGTCAACACCGCCATCGACGACCTTGATGGCGCTCTTCCCGAATGGTCGGCAGCGCGGCGAGTTCCAACAGCCCCAGGAGATCCGCCTCTCTCCTGAAGCCACCGCAGGACCGCGATCATGCCGTCCATGAGGACCAACGTCCTGGCGCGCCTGGTCAGCGAGCCGGGTCCGCCTTCGCGGGGTCCGCGTCGGACGTCTCAGCCGCGTCGCCGTCGGACGTCTCGGCCGGGTCGGCGTCGAACGCCTTGGCGTAGCCCGGCTTGTCGTCCTCCGGGGCGAGCTGGTCCGCCACCGGGTCCGGACCGTCGGCCGGTTCGTCGTCGTCGCTGTGGGCCGGGCTGAGCGTGCGGCCGAACGCGATGAGCGCTGTCAGCGCCCCCACGAAGAGCACCCAGATGCCGTTGTCCACCCGCGAGGTGCCCAGCGAGGTCTGCGCCACGGCGTCCGCCTCGCTCAGCGCGCTGGCGAGGTCGAGCAGCGACCGGCCGCCGATCCGGATGATCACTTCGGCGAGCAGCAGGAGGAGCCCCGGGCCGGCCCCGGCGAGCAGATACGCCGGCCAGCGCAGCGCCGGGGTGTCCGGGTCGCGGCGGACGGCGCGACGCCGTGCCCAGGTCAGGTAGCCGAAGGCCAGTAGCCCGGCGAGCAGCCCGGCGACGAGCGATTCGGTACGGGACACCCACTTGGCCGCGTTTATCAACGATTCCTGGCTGTCGCCGGCACCGAAGAGGTCGAACAGCGGGTCCCGGGCGCGGCTGAACGCGACCACGAAGATCAGCGTGCCCAGCGCGGCGGTGACCACAGCACCGATCGCCGGGGCGGTCCGCGCGCCGGCCAGCGCGCCCCCGATGATCGCCGCCGCCGCCGTGGTGCCGGCGATCACGTTGGTGGTGGACGTGTCGAAGTAGGTGAGGTTGATGGCCACCGCGGCAGCGAGCCCGACCAGCATTCCGCCGCCGATCGCCCCGGCGAAGCGCAGTGTGGCCCAGTCGCCGTAGCGGCGGGCCAGCAGGTTGCCACCGGCCAGCGCGACGGCCGCCCCGGCCACCAGCGCGGCCGAGATCACGCCGGGCAGGGCGAACGCGGAGAGGCTGATCGCGGTGACCCCGGCCGCCGCCGAGGTGATGGCCTCCCGGGTGGACCAGAGCATGGCAGCCAGCCAACCGAGCGCCAGCAGCGCGAGCACTGCTGCGCCGGGGGCGGGCAGCGGCCGACTGCCGGCGCTGGCCGCGTCGACCGCCGGCTCGTCCGACTCAGCGGCCGGGACGCGGCCGGGCTGCTTGGTCATCGTCTCCCCTTCGAGGCGGCAGGTCACCGACCATTCAGGGTACGCGGGCCGGCTGGGCAGCCTGTCGCCCCGGGACAGCGGGACGGATCGAGGCCGTTCGGTAAGGGGAGGAGGGGTGGGGCGGTCCTTGGCGCAGGGCGATGGCGGACGTGGGTCGCGTAGCCCGCCGTGGGAGGATCACGGGAGGTCCCGCCGCTGCTCGGCCTCCCGTGTGGCGTCCGGTGTCCGGCCATCCGGTCGGTGCCCGCGGGTCCGGTTTCGCCACTGCTGTCGAGATCGCCAGGAGCCTTGATGGATGCCGTGTTCTCCGTTCCCGAGCCGCGCAACGAGCCGGTTCGCAACTACGAGCCGGGCAGCCCCGACCGGGACCGGCTCCAGCGGCGGCTGACCGAGCTCGCCGCCGAGCGCATCGACCTGCCGATGACCATCGGCGGTGAGCAGCGGATGGCCGGCGGTGACCCGATCAACGTGGTGCAGCCGCACAAGCACGCCCACGTGCTGGGGGTGACCGCGCACGCCACCCACGACGACGCGCGCGCCGCGACCAGGGCGGCCAAGGACGCCGCGCCGATGTGGAGGGCGCTGCCCTTCGAGGAGCGCGCCGCGATCTTCCTGCGCGCCGCCGAGCTGCTCGCGGGTCCCTGGCGGGACACTCTCAACGCCGCCACCATGCTCGGCCAGTCGAAGACCGCGATCCAGGCGGAGATCGACGCGGCGTGCGAGTTCATCGACTTCCTGCGGTTCAACGTGCACTTCGCGCGTCGCCTGCTCGAGGAGCAGCCGGCGTCCTCGCCCGGCGTCTGGAACCGCTTCGACCACCGCCCGCTGGAGGGCTTCGTCTACGCGGTCACCCCGTTCAACTTCACCGCCATCGCCGGCAACCTGCCGTCGGCGCCGGCCCTGCTGGGCAACACTGTGGTCTGGAAGCCGGGCCCGACCCAGCAGTTCGCCGCGCACTTCACCATGCGGCTGTTCGAGGCCGCCGGCCTTCCGCCTGGCGTGATCAACATGGTCACCGGCCGGGGCGAGGAGGTCTCCGACGTCGTGCTCGCCGACCCGGATCTGGCCGGCATCCACTTCACCGGTTCGACGAAGGTCTTCCAGCAGTTGTGGCGGACCGTGGGCGACAACATCTCCCGTTACCGGGGCTACCCGCGCCTGGTCGGCGAGACCGGCGGCAAGGACTTCGTCGTCGCGCACACCAGCGCCGACGTGGACGCGCTGCACACCGCGCTGATCCGCGGCGCGTTCGAATACCAGGGCCAGAAGTGCTCGGCGGCCTCGCGGGCGTACGTGCCGCGCTCTATCTGGGAGGGTGGGCTGCGGGACCGGCTGGCGGCCACCGCCGACTCGCTGACCTACGGTGACGTGGCCGACTTCGGCAACTTCGGCGGCGCGGTGATCGACGACAAGGCGTTCGCCCGGCACACCGCCGCGCTGGAGCTGATCGCCGGCGACGACAGTTGCCGGGTGCTGGCCGGTGGCACCGCCGACGACTCGGTCGGCTACTTCGTGCGACCGACGCTCTTCGAGTGCGGCGACGCCGCCCACGAGACCTTCACCACCGAGTACTTCGGGCCGATCCTGGGCGTGCACGTGTTCGACGACGCCCGGTTCGACGAGGTGGTCGCGCAGGCCGAGTCGATCGCCCCGTACGCGCTGACCGGCTCGGTGTTCGCCACCGACCGCCGGGTCGTCGAGTCGGTCGGTGAACGCATGCGGTACGCGGCCGGCAACTTCTACATCAACGACAAGCCGACCGGCGCGGTGGTCGGGCAGCAGCCCTTCGGAGGCGCCCGCGCCAGTGGCACCAACGACAAGGCCGGCTCCTGGCTCAACCTCGTCCGCTGGGTCTCCCCGCGGACGATCAAGGAGACCTTCGTGCCGCCGACCGACCACACGTACCCCCACATGGGCTGACCGGCGCCGACCCGCCGGCGGCGCGCGTTGGCGCCGCCGGCGGACGCCCGGAATGTGGCAATCCATCGATAGTCCTCAACGGACAGTCTGTCGCCGACAGTGCACTTAGGAAGTCCTGTCGGGTGGCAAACCGGCAAATCCTGGACGCCGGGTGCGCAAAGTGGCAGCGTAGTGGGCATGGCGGATTCCGGAGTCAACCCTACGGCGGCGGCCCTGCTCGGCCTCCTCCACGAGGGCCCGATGACAGGCGGTCAGTTGATGGCCGCCGCTGAGCGCCGTCTGGCGCCGTACTGGTCGATGACCCGCAGTCAGGTGTACCGCGAGTTGCCGGTGCTGGCTGAGCGGGGTTTCGTGCGGCTCGGCAAGCCGGGCCCGCGGATGAGCCAGCCCTACGCACTCACCGCCACCGGAAAACGAACGTTTTCCCGCTGGCTCGCGGAGAACCCGGGGCGGGACACCATCCGCAACCCGATAGCGCTCCGGATGGCCTTCGGCAACCTGCACTCCGCCAGCCAGCTGAAGGGCCTGTACGCCTCGGCCAACGAATACCACACCGAGGCCCTCGCCCAGGTCCGGGAGCAGGTGAAGAACGCCAAACGGGACGGCGAGACGTACGACGCCAGCGCGCTGGAGTTCGCCGTCGCCTACCACCGGGCGGCCCTGTCGTGGTTGAAGTCCGCCCCCGTCGGGTGACGGCCGGCAGATTCGCCGACAGCAGACGCGCTGCTCCAGCAGCGGGAGCGCAGGGCCGATTTGGCGCGAACCTGCGGGGCTCGCAAGCTCACTCCTCGTCCGCGCAGTACGCTTGTGTGTCGTGACCGCTGCCGATTACGCCGAACAGCTCAAGGAACTCGACGCGACCCTGCGAAACATCGAGGCCGTCCTCAACCTCGACCGTCTGCACGAGGACAAGGCCCGCCTTGAGCAGGAGGCCTCCGCCCCCGACCTGTGGGACGACCAGGCCAAGGCCCAGCAGGTCACCTCGCAGCTGTCGTACGTCAACGGCGAGATCAGCAAGCTGGGCAGCCTGCGTTCCGGCCTCGACGACGCCCAGGTGCTGCTGGAGCTGGCCGAGGCCGAGGCCGACCCGGGTGTGCTGACCGAGGTCGAGTCGGAGATCACCGGGCTGACCAAGGCCATCCAGGAGATGGAGGTCCGCACGCTCCTCTCCGGCGAGTACGACTCCCGGGAGGCGCTGGTCGCCATCCGGGCCGGCGCGGGTGGCGTGGACGCCGCGGACTTCGCCGAGATGCTGCTGCGGATGTACCTGCGCTGGGCGGAGCGGCACGGCTACCCGACCGAGGTCTATGAGACCTCGTACGCCGAGGAGGCGGGCCTCAAGTCGGCCACCTTCGCGGTCAAGGTGCCGTACGCCTACGGCACGCTCAGCGTCGAGTCGGGCACGCACCGGCTGGTCCGGATCAGCCCGTTCGACAACCAGGGTCGTCGGCAGACCAGCTTCGCGGGCGTCGAGGTTCTGCCGGTGACCGAGCAGACCGACCACATCGACATCCCGGAGAACGAGATTCGGGTCGACGTCTACCGCTCCTCCGGGCCGGGTGGGCAGAGCGTCAACACCACCGACTCGGCGGTGCGCCTGACACACGTCCCGACCGGCATCGTGGTGACCTGCCAGAACGAGAAGTCCCAGTTGCAGAACAAGGCCTCCGCGCTGCGGGTGCTCCAGGCCCGACTGCTGGAGCGCAAGCGCCAGGAGGAGCAGGCCAAGCTCGAGGGGCTCAAGGAGAACGCGGCCGGCTCGTGGGGCGACCAGATGCGCTCCTACGTCCTGCACCCGTATCAGATGGTGAAGGATCTCCGAACTGAGCAGGAGACCGGCAATCCGAGCGGGGTCTTCGATGGCGATCTGGACAGCTTCATCGAGGCGGGCATCCGTTGGCGCAAGCAGCGGCAGCTCGCCGGCGACGGTGCGTGACGGTGCGCGGGCGGAGCGCGTCGTCGATCTCCAGGTAGGAGCCTGATTCGACGACTCGCGCCGGATCGGCGGGGCGTGGGGCTTGGCTCAGTTGTTACACCGCGTAGACTCACCACCCGTGATTCAGCTTGAGCAAGTGACGAAGACGTACCCGAAGGCGTCCCGGCCTTCGCTCGACAACGTGTCCGTCTCGATCGAGAAGGGCGAGTTCGTCTTCTTCATCGGTCCATCCGGCTCCGGCAAGTCCACGATCATCAAAATGCTGCTGCACGAGGTGGCCCCCAACAAGGGCCGCGTCGTCGTCAACGGCAAGGACGTCACGTCGATGCGCTCCTGGAAGCGACCCCACTTCCGGCGTTCGATCGGCTGTGTCTTCCAGGACTTCCGGCTGCTGCCCAACCGCACCGCCTACGAGAACGTGGCGTTCGCCCTCGAGGTGATCGGCAAGACGAAGGCGGTTGCCCGCCGGGTCGTGCCGGAGGTGCTGGAGCTGGTCGGGCTCGGTGGCAAGGAGCACCGCTATCCGCACGAGCTCTCCGGTGGTGAGCAGCAGCGGGTCGCCGTCGCCCGGGCGTTCGTGAACCGTCCGCTGATCCTGCTGGCGGACGAGCCCACCGGAAACCTGGACCCGGACACCTCGATCGAGATCATGCGCCTGCTGGACCGGATCAACCGCACCGGCACGACCGTCGTGATGGTCACCCACGACTCCAACATCGTGAACCAGATGCGCCGCCGCGTCGTTGAGATTGAGAGCGGTCGCATCGTGCGTGACCAGGCCCGCGGCGTTTACGGGTGAGCCGGCGCTCCACCCCTGCGCAGCCTGACGACGAACACCTCATGCCGGAGACCCGGAGGAAATCCCGATGCGCGTGAAATACGTCCTGTCCGAGGTACTGGTCGGACTGTGGCGCAACGTGACCATGTCCATCGCGATGATCATCACGATGGCGGTCTCGCTGACCATGCTCGGCGCCAGCGGTCTCATGTACCGCCAGGTCGACGACATGAAGGACCTCTACTACAAGAACATCGAAGTCTCGATCTTCTTGACCCAGGAGGTGACCGAGCAGGAGCGCACCGACCTCCAGACCAAGCTCGATGGCGACCCCCTGGTCAAGGACGTCATCTACGTCAACAAGGACGAGGCGTACAAGCGCTTCAAGGAGATGTACCAGGACGCGCCGGACCTGGTGAACGCCGTGAAGCCGGACCAACTGCCCGAGGCGTTCCGGCTCAAGCTGAACAACCCGGAGCAGTACAAGAACGTCTACGACCAGTACAAGGACACCGCGGGCGTCGAGGAGATCATCGACCAGAGTCGACTGCTCGACAAGATCTTCAACATCCTCACCTCGATCCAGAACATCGCTCTGGCTGCCGCCGTCGTGATGGCGATCGCCGCCCTGCTGCTGGTCGCGAACACCATTCAGGTGGCCGCGTACAGCAAGCGGCGTGAGGTGGCGGTCATGAAGCTGGTCGGCGCGTCCAACTGGTTCATCCAGGCGCCGTTCGTGCTGGAGGCCGTGGTGGCCGGCCTGATCGGCTCACTGCTCGGTCTGGTGGCCCTGGTCGCGGCGAAGTATCTGCTCTTCGACGGGTCGTTGAGCGCGTTGCAGGGTCTGCTCTCGCCGATCACCTGGGGCGACATCCTGTTCATCTTCCCGTTGATGGCCGGCGTCGGTGTTCTGGTCAGCGCGGGCACCGCCTGGGTCACCCTGCGCTTCTACCTGCGGGTCTAGGCACCGGACGGGTCGTCCCGTCGTCTCCCGAGGGCCCTCCCGCAGCCGGAAATAAACGGCGCGGGAGGGTCCTTGTGATTCGGGTAGCATGATCGGTTGTCCGGCCGGGGTGAGCCCGGCCGCTGACGAAGGAGAGGGGGTGGCACCGATGCCACGGGAAAAGGGGCGCAAGGTGGTCGCCTCCAACAAGAAGGCGCGCCACGACTACGCCATCTTCGACACGTACGAGGCGGGCATGGCGCTGACCGGCACCGAGGTCAAGTCGCTTCGGGCCGGGCGTGCGTCACTTGTCGACGCGTTCGCGCAGGAACGTGACGGCGAGTTGTTCCTGCACGCGATGCACATCCCGGAGTACACCCAGGGCACCTGGACCAACCATGAGCCCCGGCGTACCCGCAAGCTGCTGCTCAACCGGGGCGAGATCGACAAGCTCCTCGGCAGGACCCGCGAGGGCGGTTTCACCATCGTCCCGTTGCAGGTCTACTTCTCGGACGGCTGGGCCAAGGTCGAGATCGCCCTGGCCAAGGGCAAGAAGTCGTACGACAAGCGTCAGGACCTCGCCAAGCGGGACGCGGACCGGGAGATCGCCCGGGTGTCCGGTCGACGCGGCAAGGGCATGGACGACTAGCTCATCCTGTTTGTCCGGGTCGGCGTGCCGGCCCGGGGCTCGGGATGAAAGCTGTTGCGGCAGGCGTTAGTCTTGTCAGTGCCGCCACATCGGCGGCCTGTCGAGGGGGTGACTGGTTTCGACTTCGTACGCAGCGACAGGGGAAGCGAGCCGAGGAAGCCGACGTCGTCTCGAGAATCGGTCGTCGGAAACTTATAAGCGCCAAGCAAAATCGCGCTGACTTCGCTCTCGCCGCCTGAGGCGAGTAGCTAAGTCTGTCGGCCTGGGAACGCCTTCGTCCCAGTAGCCGGCATCAGCTAGGAGGCTGGCCAATCGGACCCGGTCGCGGGGTCCGTGCGGCGAGATTAATCAGCGACTGGGCCCGTCACACCAACTTGCTCGCGTGAGCGGTGGGGCCGAGTAGAGGCACAGCGAGCTGCGCTCGGAGAAGCCCTGACAAACCGGCGAAGGACCCGGGTTCGATTCCCGGCACCTCCACCACCTCGAACGAAGCGCCCCGGCCCACCGGCCGGGGCGCTTCGTTGTGTCGAAAGGGTCTTACGCTCAGCACCAGTCGACCGACTGAGGCGGTCGTACGTCGCAGGCGGCCCGTGCGGTGGTGAGGGCGCACCAGCGGGGCTGGTGGGGTCGGTGGGTTCACAGGGGCAGAAGAGACGGCTCAGGGCTCTGGACAGGGCGTGCCGGGCAGCCTCACCATCGCGGTACGGGGTAGCAGCGCCGCCGCGCGGGAGGTGCCATGGTCACCGGTCCGGTCCAGCAGCCGTCACTCGTCACCCGACCGCGCGTCGCGCATCCGGCGGGGCTTCCCGCCGATCCCCAATCCATCGGTCTACCCGGTGAGCCGCGCCCGGCCGGCCTCGCCGGTGACGTGCACGCCCTCGGCCGGGCCGTCGCCGTCGCCAGCACCGAGCCGCGTTGGCGCGACGACGTTCTCCTTCGGCTGCGTCCGGTGCGCCAGGGCTTCGCCGAGCACGTCCGGGTCACCGAGGGCCCCACCGGCCTCTACCGGGAGTTGCTCACCCAGTCGCCGCGACTGGTCCACGGCGTGCGGCTGCTGACCCGGGAACACGTGGCTATCGTCGCCGCGATCCTGGCGGTCCAGCAGATCGCCGAGCGGCCCGAGGCGCACCCCGATGAGCTGCGACACCGGGCCGGGCATCTGCTGCGGAGGTTGGCCCGGCATCGGCGGCGCGGCGCCGACCTGCTCTGGGAGGCGTACCAGACGGACCTGGGTGGCGAGACCTGAGCCCAGGTCGGGAACCGGTCGGTCGGCGGAGGCGTCGAACCGTACATGAATCGGCCTGCCCTGCTGCTCGTGCTCCCGTTGCTGCTCGTGGCGGGATGTGCCGCGACCGACGCCGGTCCGGCCGGCGGCCCGCGCAGCCCGACGCGCGGCGCGGAGGCGTTCGACCAGCGGGCCGCTCAGGTCGCCGAGGCGTGGCGGCCCGGCCCCGACTGGCGCACTGGCTACGTGCCGTTGGAGGGGCCGACAGTGCTCACCGCTGACCCGGGCTTCACCCCCGAGACCGAGGCGGCCTTCCGGGCCGGGTGGTACCGCGAGCAGGTCGGCATACCCCCCACCCGGGTCGGCGGCGAGATCCAGTTCCCGGACGGACGGCTGACGCTGCCGTTGGTCAGCGCCGCCGAGGCGTACCGGCAGCTCGACCAGGGTGACCCACTGCCCTGCCCGGGGCGGCCGAAGCAGCCCGGCCGGCCCACCCCCGGCGGCCCCACCGTCGAACCTGGGCCCGACGGGTGGACCACGAGCAGCACGCAGACCGCGTGTCTCCCGCTCACCGTCACCGGTGTCACGTTCGGCGCCGTGCCGGTGCGCACGAGTCGGGGCGTGGCGCAGGTCCCGGCCTGGCTGTTCACCATCAAGGAGTTGGCCACCCCGGTGGTCCGGCTCGCCGTCGCGCCGACGGCGGTCACTCCCGTCCCCGAGCCCACCGCGCCGGCCCGGCCGCTGCCGGACGGGTTGGTGGCGGCCCAGGACCTGGCCGCCGTTGACGGCGCCCGGCTGACCGTGCGGCTCGGCGTCGGCGCGTGCGACACCGGGATCACGCCGCTGGTGTGGGAACGGCCGGACGTCGTGGTGGTCGGTGGCGGCGTCACCCGGGCCACCGGCGAATGCATCGCCCTGCTGAAACTGGCGCCGGTCACCGTCACCCTCGCGGCGCCGCTGGGCAGCCGGCCGGTGCTGGACGTCTTCACCGGCGCCCCGCTGTCGACAGCACCGCGCTGACCCGGCTCAGAGGAGGCTGGGCACGTCGGTGCTGATCGGCACCGGCAACACGGTGGGCCGGTCGGCGCGCAGCCCGGTGGCGAGCGCCGCGCCGAGCTGATCGGGGGTCTCCACCACCTGCGTGGCACAGCCGTAACCGGCCGCGATCGCGACGACGTCCAACCCCGGCAGGTCCAGGCCGGGCACCCCGGGGGTGTGCTTCAGCTCGGCGAACGCCTTGAGGATCGCGTACTGCTGGTTGACCGGGACGACGACCACCACCGGCAGCGCCAGGCGCGCGGCCGTCCAGAGCGCCTGCACCGAGTAGTGGAAGGAGCCGTCGCCGATCACCGCCACCACCGGGCGACCGCGCCCGCTGTCCCGCTCGGCCAGTGCGATGCCGACCGCCGCCGGCAGACCGTAGCCGAGGCCGCCGCTGGCCATCGTGAAGTACGACGCCGGGCGGCTGATCCGCAGCTGACGACGCAGCGCGGACAGATTGGATGGTGACTCCTGCACCAGCACGCCGTCGGTCGGCCAGTGTGCGGCCAGGGCGGCGAACATGGCGTCCGCGCTCAGTGGGGTGCCGACCTCCGGCAGTGGCAGTGCGTCCCGCCGCGTGGGTGCCGGCCGGTCGCTCGGCGGCACCCGTTCGACGAGCGCGGTCAGGGCCAGCCCCGGGTCGCTGAGCAGGCTGTCACCGACCGGGGCTCGCGCGGCCTCGTCGGGGTCGTCAGTGATATGCAGCAGTCGGGCGCCGTCGGGCAGGTGCCCGCCCGGCACGTACGGGTAGTAGCGGAACACCGGGGCGCCGACGACCAGCACCGTGTCGTGTCCGCTCAGCGCCTCGGCGAGCGGACCGATCGCGTACGGCAGCACGCCGCGGAAGTGCGGGTGGTCCTCGGGGAACACCGCCCGCTCGGTGGCGGGAGCCGACCAGACCGGCGCGGCGAGTCGCTCCGCCAGCGCGACGGCGGTCGCCCAGCTCGCGGAGCGGTCCACCCCCGGCCCGTACACGAGCACCGGGTTGCGGCTGCCGGCCAGCACCCGGACGAACTCCTCCAACCGCTGCGGGTCCGGCGCGAACCGGGTGGCCACCGTTCGCGGCGCGGGCGGCGGGTCGGCTGGCTGGGCCCAGTCGTCCATCGGCAGGGAGAGGAAGACCGGCCCGGCCGGTGGCTGCACCGCCGTCGCGTACGCCCGCAGCATCGCCGCGGGGATGTCCTGCGGCCGGGCCGGCTCGTAGGCCCACTTCACGTAGGGCTGCGGAAGCTCGGTCGGTCGGCGGCTGGCCAGCCGGGGTTCCAGGAGCAGCATCTCCCGGGTCTGCTGGCCGGCGGTGACGATCAGCGGAGTCTTGTTGTGCCAGGCGGTGACCAGGTTGCCCATGCCGTTGCCGGTGCCCGGGGCGGTGTGCAGGTTGACGTGCGCTGGCACTCCGCTGGCCTGGGCGTAGCCGTCGGCCATCGCGACGGCCGTCGCCTCGTGCAGCGCGTGGACGTAGTGGAAGTCGGTGGGGAAGTCCTGGAGGAACGGCTCCTCGGTGGAGCCGGGGTTGCCGAAGACGGTGGTCATACCGAGGGTGCGGAGCACGTCGTACGTCGCGTCCCGGACAGTTGCCATCGCCACCCGCCTCCGTGTCGCGGGCAGGGGCAACCGCGGTCGCCCTCCCGATCAGCCGAATCTATCGGGATGTGACGGACCTTTCGGGCGTTTCTCTGCCGCCGGTGGTCCCGATCGGTCGATCACCGCAAGGTCCGCCGTCGGGTGCCCCGGCCCTTCGTCTTAACTGTCCGATCACCCGCCGGTCAGACCTTAGCCAGCACCCAGCACGCAGGCTATGGTGCCAGGCATGGCGTTGACAGGGCGGCTGAACCCGATGCGGCAGGCGGATCCGGTCGATGACCGGCCTTCGGCGCGGGCTCACGGTTGACGGGTGTGTGGCATGCAGGGAGAGGGCCAGGCGATCGGCGGACGAGCGATGGAGTTGATGACCGGGCGGCTGCTGGTCGCGACTCCGGCGCTCAAGGACCCGAACTTCGACCGCACGGTGGTGCTGCTGGTCGCCCACGAGCCGGGCGGCGCGCTCGGCGTGGTGCTGAACCGGGCCACCGAGGTGCCGGTGGCCGAGGTGCTCGGTGACTGGAGCGACCTGGCCCGCCACCCGGCGGTGCTCTTCGAGGGTGGCCCGGTGCAGCCCGACTCGGCCATCTGCCTGGCCCGGATGCGGCACCCGATGCGCCGGGTGAAGGGCTTCCACCAGGTTTCCGGGGCGGTCGGCACCATCGACCTCTCGGTCGACCCGGAGCGGCTGCGGGAAAGCATCGGTGGCATCCGGGTCTTCGCCGGCTACTCCGGCTGGGGCAGCGGCCAGTTGGAGCAGGAGATCGCCGACGGGTCCTGGTTCGTGCTGGACGGGCTGCCCGGGGACGCCTTCGTCGACCGGCCCGACGACCTGTGGCCGATGGTGCTGCGGCGGCAGGGCGGGATGATGGCCGCCGTCGCGCACTTCCCACCGGACGTGGCGCTCAACTGACCCGGCTCGGCGGGGGACCCCGCGAGATGACCATGCCTGCCGGTCTGTGTATAGTTTCCCAGTGCCCGGGCGACCGGGACGACAGCAAGGGGCCGTGGCGCAGCTGGTAGCGCACCACACTGGCAGTGTGGGGGTCAGGGGTTCGAGTCCCCTCGGCTCCACCCTTGAGAAACGCCCTGGTCGGGATAATCCGACCAGGGCGTTTCACTGTTCTCAAGACAAGATCACGCCGGGCTGGATCAGCCCTGACGGCTCTTCCACTGCGGGTTGGCGCGGTTCACCACGACCACCCGGCCGCGACGGCGGACCACCACCGAACCCGGCTTCTGCTTCAGTGCACGCAACGAGCTACGTACCTTCATCTCTGCCTCCTCGGTGCAAGCGGTTCCGAGTATCGAAACGCCGCACCCACCCGCCAGATTCCCGGCCGGCCGGCGTCGAACCTTTGCCGTCTCCGGGCCGTACCTCTGGGCGGAGGTCATCCTCATGCCCGTACGCCGGCTCCTCGCCACGGTGCTGGTCGCTGCCGCGACAGTGCCAGTGGCCGCCACACCCGCAGCCGCCCACGGTGCGCCGACCGACCCGATCAGTCGCGCGGCGGCCTGCGGCCCCGAGGGCCGGTACGCGGCCACCAGCGCCTGCCGGGCGGCGATCGAGGCCGGCGCGGCCGTCCGCGAATGGGACAACATACGCGTTTCCACGATCAACGGGCGAGATCGGGAACGGATCCCGGACGGTGAGCTGTGCAGCGGCGGACTGTCCGCGTACCGGGGACTGGACCTGCCCCGCACCGACTGGCCCAGTACCACGCTGACCACCGGCGCGACATTCACCTTCCGGTACCGGACCACCATCGAGCACCGGGGCACCTTCCGGCTCTACGTCACCACGCCCGACTACGACCCCCGCAAGAGGCTGACCTGGGCGGATCTGGAGTCACGCCCGTTTCTGACGCTGACCGACCCGCCGGTGCGGGCCGGGGCGTACCAGTTGGCGGGTCGGTTGCCGGCGGGCCGCAGCGGCCGACACCTGATCTACACGATCTGGCAGAACTCCAACACCCCGGACACCTACTACTCCTGCTCGGACGTGGTGTTCCGGGGTGCCAGGGCCACCGCCACCCCGGCGAAGGCCGCCGCGACGAAGAGCACGGCGGCTGCCCCGCGTACCGCCGCGAGTGGACCGGCCACCACGGGGCCGGCGGTGGCGGCGGCGGCCGACCCGGGCGTGCCGGTGGCGTCGGTGACCAACCTCGGCGACCGGTGGCCGGTGCTGGCCGGTGCCGCCGCCGTGCTGCTCCTGGCGCTGCTGATCGGTGCCGGACGGCGCCGCCGCAGCGCCGCCGCACCGGTGGGCCGGCAGTGCGAGGTACGCAACCACCGGGCCGGGCGGCGCCGGATCTGGTGACCCGACCCGCCCGGGGTCCGACGGCGCTCAGCCCAGGTGGCGCTCGATCTCGGCCAACTCGTCGGCAGTGAAGTCGAGATTGTCCAGCGCGGCGATGTTCGTCTCCAACTGCTCGACGCTGCTCGCCCCGATGATCAGGCTGGTCATCCGCGGGTCACGCAGCGCCCAGGCCAGCGCGAGCTGAGCGAGGGACTGACCGCGCCGCTCGGCGACCGCGCCGAGCCCACGAATCGTGGCCATCTTCTCCTCGCTGAGGTCGCTCTCGTTGAGGAAGACGCTGGTGCGAACCCGCGAGTCGGCCGGGATGCCACCCAGGTAACGGTCGGTCAGCAGGCCCTGGGCCAGCGGGCTGTACGCGATGCAGCCGGCGCCGACCTGCTCCAGCGTGTCGAGCAGCCCGTCGGACTCGGTCCAGCGGTTGAGCATCGAGTACGACGGCTGGTTGATCAGCAGCGGCGTACCCAGCTCGCGCAGGATCGCGGCGGCTCGCGTGGTCTGCTGCGAGTTGTAGTTCGAGATGCCGACGTAGAGCGCCTTGCCGGAGCGGACGATGGCGTCGAGCGCCCCCATCGTCTCCTCAAGGGGGGTGTCCGGGTCGAACCGGTGCGAGTAGAAGATGTCGACGTAGTCCAGCCCCATCCGGCCCAGCGACTGGTCCAGCGACGAGATCAGGTTCTTGCGCGAGCCCCACTCGCCGTACGGGCCGGGCCACATCAGGTACCCGGCCTTGCTGGAGATGACCACCTCGTCGCGGTACGGCTTCAGGTCGGTGGCGAGCATCCGGCCGAAGTTCTCCTCCGCCGAACCGGGCGGCGGGCCGTAGTTGTTGGCCAGGTCGAAGTGGGTGACACCCAGGTCGAAGGCGCGGCGCACGATGTCGCGCTGCCGTTCGAACGGGCGGTCCGGCCCGAAGTTGTGCCACAGCCCGAGCGAGACGGCGGGCAGCCGCAGGCCACTGCGTCCGCTGCGCCGGTAGGTCATGGTGTCGTAGCGGTCATCCGCGGCGAGGTAAGTCACGATCATGAGCCTAGTGCCGGCCCACCGTGACGCGGATCGGGCGTGGAAACCGGGACATCGGGGTAGTTTCGACGCCATGCGTTTCATTGCGCTCGACACCCCCAAACCGTTGTCCAAGATCGGCTTGGGCACCTGGCAGTTCGGCTCCCGGGAGTGGGGGTATGGCCCGGACTTCGAGCGGCAGGCGGCACAGATCGTCCGGCGGGCCGTCGAGCTGGGCGTGACGGTCTTCGACAGCGCGGAGATCTACGGCTTCGGACGCAGCGAACGCATCCTCGGCGCGGCCCTCGGCGACGACCGGCCGAAGGTGGTGGTCGCCAGCAAGATCCTGCCGGTGCTGCCGGTGGCCGCAGTGGTGCAGCAGCGGGCGGTCGCCTCGGCGGCCCGGCTCGGCGTCACCAGCATCGACCTCTACCAGGTGCACCAGCCCAACCCGCTGGTCGCCGACCACACCACAATGCGCGGCATGCGGACCTTGCAGGACGTCGGGCTGGTCGGCGAGGTCGGCGTGAGCAACTACGGGCTGCGCCGCTGGCAGGTAGCCGAAGCGGCGCTCGGCCGGCGGGTGCTCAGCAACCAGGTCCGCTACAGCATGCTGGACCGCGCACCCGAGCAGGACCTGCTGCCGTACGCGCGGCAGGCCGGTCGGGTGGTCATCGCGTACAGCCCGTTGGCGCAGGGCTTCCTCTCCGGCCGCTACGACGCCAGGAACCCGCCGACCGGCGCGGTACGGCGCGCCAACCCGTACTTCCTGCCGGAGAACCTGGAGCGCGGCGCGGCCCTGATCGACACGGTGCGCCAGGTCGCCGACACCCACGACGCCACCCCCAGCCAGATCGCGTTGGCGTACCTGCTGCGCCACCCGAACGTGCTCGCCATCCCCGGCGCGTCCGGCGTCGAGCAGATGGAACGCAACGCGGCGGCAGCCGACATCGACCTCGCCGACGACGAGTACACGGCGCTGGCCGAGGCCGCGAAACGCTTCCGCCCGATCACCGGCCTCGCCGCCATGCCGGCGATGCTGCGTGCCCGGTTCGGCAACCCAACCGGAAAGTGAGCACAGTGGACGACATCACCGCGCTGATCCTGGACGACCACGCCGCCTTCCGGCGTGGCTTCGCCCGGCTCGACGACGCCCGCGACGAGCAGGAGATGCTCGCCATCTGGGACGCCCTCGCCCTGCACCTGGACATCCACGCCGAGGCGGAAGAGGCGATCCTCTACCCACACCTGGTCAAGCACGGCGACGACGGCGAGGACGAGACCGCCGACGCGATCGGCGACCACAACAAGATCCGCGACGCCATCGCCGAGGCGAAGCTGCACCCGGTCGGCTCGGACCAGTGGTGGGAGGCGGTCGGCACCGCCCGCCGGGAGAACAGCGAACACCTGGCCGAGGAGGAGGACGAGGCGCTGCCCGACTTCCGCCGGCACGCCAGCACCGAACTCCGCGCCGAGCTGGGCCAACGCTGGCTGACCTTCTACGGCGAGCACAAGAACGGTCGCAACCTTCCCTTCCGCGACAAGGACCCCCAGCGGTACGTCGCCGACCACCGCTGACATCTCCCCGGCACGGGGGAGTCGCCGGGACCCGGCCGGGCAGCAGAATGACGAGGTGACCCTCCGAGCGGCGCTGGCCCCGCTGGTCGCCGGCACCACCTGGCGACGCGGCGTGTTCCTGCTGCTCGGCGGTGTGCTGGCGCTGCCGTACGGGCTGCTCGCGGTGACCTTCGCCCAACTGCTCGCCGACTCGGCGATCCCGCGCCCACTGGTCTACGTCCTGCTGCTCATCGCCGTGCTGATCGCCGTCGTCCCGTTGCTGCTCGACGGCAGCCGGGTCTTGGAGATCGCCGCCGTGCGGGCCCTGCTCGGCGTCGACCTGCCCGAACCCGCGCCCGGGCACCACGGCGACCGGGAGACCCGGCTGCGCAGCGCGCTCTGGATCGCCACCCACCTCATCGTCGGCGCGCTGGTGGGGCTCGCGCTGTTCAGCGCCCTGCCGATGGCGCTGGCGTTCATCGCCCAGCAGTTCGGCATCGGCGAAGAGCTGACCAGCAGGGAACGATTCGGGCCGCTGGACGGGCAGGACAGCGGCTGGCTGACAGTGACCGGGGTGCTCATGCTGGTCGGCCTCGGCTACGCCGTCGCCGGGCTCGGCGCGCTCGCCGGATCCATGGCACCGGTGCTGCTCGGCCCGGCTCAGGCCGAGCGGATCGCCGCCCTCGAAGCACAAGCCGCCCGTCTCGCCGAACGCAACCGGCTGGCCCGGGAGCTGCACGACTCGGTCGGCCACGCGCTGACAGTGGCCACCCTCCAGGCCGGGGCGGCCCGCGAGGTCCTCGACACCGACCCCGAGTTCGTCCGGCGGGCACTCACCGCCATCGAGGACGTCGGGCGGACCGCCATGGACGACCTCGACCACGTGCTCGGGCTGCTCCGGGAGAACGGACGCGACAGACCCGTGGTGGCGCCGCAGCGTACCCTCGCCGACCTGGACCGGTTGGTCACCGACGCCCGCGCTGCCGGCCTGGCCGTGCACGCGCAACGCGTCGGCGACCCCACCCGGGTGCCCGCTGTGGTCTCCCGGGAGGGCTACCGGATCGTCCAGGAAGGACTGACAAACGCGGCCCGGCACGGCCACGGGCCGGTGACGGTACGCCTGGACCTGCACAGCGACGCACTGGAGCTGGAGCTTGTCAACGGGGTGCGCCGCCCCGACCGGGCCCAGCCGGGGCGGGGCGGTCGAGGCCTGGACGGCATGCGGGAACGGGTGCTGCTGCTCGGCGGCCGGCTCACAGTGGGCCCGGACGGCGACAGGTGGCTGATCCGAGCCCGCCTGCCCTACGAGGAGACGCTATGACCACCGGAGTGCTCATCGTCGACGACGACGAGCTGATCCGGGTGGGGCTGCGTGCCATTCTCGACGCACAGCCCGACCTGCACGTGCTCGCCGAGGCCGCCGACGGCGCCGAGGTGCCGCCGCTGGTCGCCCGGCACCGGCCCGACGTCGTGCTGATGGACGTGCGGATGCCCGGCATCGACGGCATCCAGGCCACCCGGCACCTGCTGGCCACCTCCGCCGACCCGCCCCGGGTGCTGGTGGTCACCACGTTCGCCAACGACGAGTACGTCTACGAGGCGCTACGCGCCGGCGCCTCGGGGTTCCTGCTCAAACGGGCCCGCCCCGCCGAGGTGGTGGAGGCGGTCCGGGTGGTCGCCGCCGGCGAGTCGCTGCTCTTCCCGGCCGCGATCCGCCAACTGGTCGGGGCGTACGGGCCGACGGGCGGCGACCGGTTGAGCGCCGCCCGGCTCACCGAACGGGAGGCCGAGGTGCTGCGGTTGATGACCACCGGCCGGTCCAACCCGGAGATCGCCGCGCACCTGGTGGTGGGGGTGGAGACGGTCAAGACGCACGTCGGCAACGTGCTGGCCAAGCTGGGCGTCCGCGACCGCACGCAGGCGGTCATCGCCGCCTACGAGTCCGGCTTCGTCACCCCGTCCGGCTGATCGGTCCCTCCACCGGGGGAGCGGGTTCACCGCCGGCCGGGAGGGAATCCGCCGGCTGTCCGTCGAGGCTGAGAGCATGACAACGATCACTGCCTCCCCACCCCGTACCGACTCCCGCTGGCCGGACCGGCTCGCCCCACTGGCCGCCGGTTGGCTCGGCCTGTGGGGCGTGCTCGCCCTGATCGGCACGCTCACCGGCGCCGGCTACCCGTTCGGCCCGAACGACAGCAACGGCGGCGACGTCAGCCTGCTGCGTCTGGTGCCGGCGGAGGTGGCCACCCCGCTCTTCGCCGGCGTACTGCTCACCGCCGCGGTGGCCGCCCTGGCCATGAGCCGCCCGGCGGCACGCCCACCCGGCCCGCTGCGAGGGCTGCTCGCCGGATACGGCTGGGCGGTCGCGTTCGTGCTCGTCCTGGTCGTGCCGGATGTTCGGGTGCTGCTCATGCTCGGCTACCTGCCGATACTGATCGTCGGAGCGCCGTTCGGCTGGCCGCCGGTCGACTACTCCGACCTCTTCAACTGGGCGCTGTTCGCTCGGTTCGCGGCGCTGGCCGGCGGGCTGCTGCTGGCCGGGGCGGTGCTCGCCTGGCAGCGCCGTACCGCCGGGGCCTGCGTCGGCTGCGGCCGCGCCGACACCGGCCAGCTGTGGACCACCCCGGCCGCCGCCACCCGCTGGGGCCGGTGGGCAGTGGGCATCGCTGCGGTCATCCCGTTCACGTACGCGTTGACCCGGTTCGCCTGGGCGGCCGGCATTCCGCTCGGCATCTCCCGCGAGTTCCTGACCGAGATGCAGGACACCGGGCTGGTCTGGGCCGGGTTCGGGCTGGCCGCGTTCGCCACCGTCGGCGCGATCCTCACCCTCGGCCTGGTGCAGCGCTGGGGCGAAAGGTTCCCGCGCTGGATGATCGGCCTCGCCGGCCGGCGGGTGCCGGTGAAGCTGGCCGTGGTGCCGGCCACCCTGGTCGCCATCTCCGTGACCGCGGCCTCGCTGGGGCTGCTCAGCAACCCCGAGTTCTGGCGGCTGACCGGCGGGTTGAGCCTCACCGGGGCGCCGATGCTGCTCTGGCCGGTGTGGGGCGTGGCGCTCGGCGCGGCCACCTACGCGTACCACCTGCGCCGCCGCGGCACCTGCCAGCTGTGCGACCGGGGCTGAGGGTGGCAGCGGGGGGTGCCCCTGATGCCCGGGGCGCCCCGGCGAATGTGAGCTAGCGTGGGTCGGGTGACTGCGCCTACCCCGGTAATCCCGGTTCCACCGGCCGACCTGCCCGGCACGCTCGGCGCGCTACGGGCGGCCGGTCACCAGTACCGCACCGTCAAGCAGGAACTCCGCGACAACCTCCTCGCCCGGATGCGCTCCGGCGAGACCCGTTTCCCCGGCATCGTCGGCTACGACGACACAGTGCTGCCCGAGGTCGAGCGGGCCCTGCTCGCCGGGCACGACATGGTGCTGCTCGGCGAGCGCGGCCAGGGCAAGACCCGGCTGATCCGCTCACTGGGCGCGTTGCTCGACGAGTGGACCCCCGTTCTGCCCGGCTCGGTGCTCAACGAGCACCCGATGCACCCGCTCACCCCGGCGTCGGTCGCCCAGGTCGCCGACGCCGGCGACGAGCTGCCGATCGGCTGGCTGCACCGCTCGATGCGGTACGGCGAGAAGTTGGCCACCCCGGACACCAGCGTCGGTGACCTGATCGGTGACGTCGACCCGATCCGCATCGCCCAGGGTCGGACCCTCGGCGACCCGGAGACCATCCACTTCGGGTTGGTGCCGCGCACCAACCGGGGCATCTTCGCCGTGAACGAGCTGCCCGACCTGGCCGAGCGCATCCAGGTGGCGCTGCTCAACGTGCTGGAGGAGCGGGACATCCAGGTTCGCGGCTACCAGCTGCGCCTGCCACTGGATCTGCTCCTGGTGGCCAGCGCCAACCCGGAGGACTACACCAACCGGGGCCGGATCATCACCCCCCTCAAGGACCGGTTCGGCGCGGAGATCCGCACCCACTACCCGGTCGACCTGGAGTTGGAGCTGGCGCTGATCCGCCAGGAGGCCGACCTGGTCGCCGAGGTGCCGGAGCACGTGCTGGAGGTGCTGGCCCGCTTCGCCCGCGCCGTGCGGGAGTCGCCATCGGTGGACCCGCGCTCCGGCGTCTCCGCCCGATTCGCCATCGCCGCCGCCGAGACGGTCGCCGGTGCCGCGCTGCGCCGCGCCGGTCTGCTCGCCGCCTCCGGCACCCCGGACGGACGCCCCGAGGCCGCCGTTGCCCGCGTCGGCGACGCGGTGTCGGTGACCAGCACGTTGCGCGGCAAGGTCGAGTTTGAGAGCGGCGAGGAGGGCCGGGAGACGGAGATCCTCGCGCACCTGCTGCGGACCGCGACCGCCGAGACGTTCCGGGCCCACCTGGCCGGGCTGGACCTGTCCGGGTTCACCGCCCTGGTCGAGGACGGTGCCGCGATCGAGACCGGCGAGTTGGTCAGCGCCGCCGAGTTGCTGCGCCAGGTCGGCACCGTACCCGGGTTGGCGAAGGTCCTGGACCGGCTCGACCTGGGCGACGCGCCAACCTCGGAAGAGGCTGCCGCCGCCGTCGAGTTCGTGCTGGAAGGGCTGCACCTGACCCGCCGGCTCGGCAAGGACGTCACCGACTCGGGGCGCACCGTCTACGGCGGCCGGGGCTGACAGTGGCCGGCAACCGGTTCCGTTACGGGCAGTGGAACGGCGGGCCCGACCCGCTCGCACCCCCGTACGACGTGCGCGAGGCGGTGGACGCGGTCGGTGCCGAGGTGCTGGCCGGCGGCAGCCTGCGGGAGGCGCTGCGTGACCTGCTGCGCCGTGGCCCGCAGGGAACGGGTGGCCTGGACGACCTGGCCGCCCGGGCTCGGCGGCTGCGCCGGGAGGCGCTGCGCAGGGGCGACCTGGACGGCGCGGTGACCCGCGCCCAGGCCCTGCTCGACCAGGCCCTCGCCGCCGAGCGGGACGAGCTGCGGGGTCGCGACGACGACGCCGCGCGGTTCGCCGAGGCGGTGCTCGACAATCTGCCGCGCTCGACGGCGCGGGCGGTGGAGGAGCTGTCCGGCTACCAGTGGGCCAGCGACGACGCCCGCCGCTCGTACCAGCAGATCCTCGACCAACTCCGCGACGACGTGCTCGGTCAGCGCTTCGCCGGGCTGCGCGACGCGGTGCGCGCCTCCGCCGATCCGGCCGCCCAGCAGCGGCTCGCCGAGATGATGGGCGACCTGAACGACCTGCTCGCCCGGCACGGTCGCGCGGAGGACACCACCGACGCGTTCGCCGAGTTCATGCGCCGACACGGCGACTTCTTTCCGGAGAAGCCGGCGAACGTCGACGAGTTGATCGATGTGCTGGCCCGCCGGGCGGCGGCCGGTGAGCGGCTGATGAACTCGCTCTCCGAGCGGCAGCGCGCCGAGCTGGCCGGCCTCATGCAGCAGTCGCTCGGCGACCGCCTCGCCGGGGAGTTGTCCGCGCTCGACGCGAACCTGCGGGCGCTGCGACCCGATCTGCGCTGGGGGCGGGGCGAGCGGGTCCGCGGCGACCAACCCTTGGACTACGCCGACGCGGCTGGCGCGCTGGGTGAGATCGGCGACCTGGACGACCTGCTGGACCAGCTCGACCAGGAACACCCGGGGGCGACCCTCGACGACGTGGACGTCGACGCGGTGGCGCGCACGCTGGGCCGGGACGCGGCCGACGACGTTCGCCGGCTGCGCGACCTGGAGCGGGAGCTGCGCCGCCAGGGTTGGGTGAGCCGCGACGCCGAAGGGCTCACGCTGAGCCCGAAGGCGCTGCGCCGGCTCGGCGGGACCGCGCTGCGGCAGGTCTTCGCGGAGCTGACAGCCGGGCCGCGCGGCCAGCACGACCTGCGCTCGGCCGGCGCGGCGGGCGAGGTCAGCGGCGCGTCCAGGCCCTGGCAGTACGGCGACGAGCAACCGTTGGACGTGGTCCGCACGTTGACCCGGGCGGTCAGTCGGGCGGGGCCGACGGTCCCGGTGCAGCTCGCTGTGGACGACTTCGAGGTGGTGGAGACCGAGAGACGGGCCTCGGCCGCTGTGGTGCTCTGCGTCGATTTGTCGTACTCGATGATTTCTCAGGGTCGTTGGGGGCCGATGAAGCAGACGGCGCTGGCGCTGGCACACCTGATGGAGACGCGCTTCCCGCAGGACGCCCTCCAGATCGTGGGCTTCGGCCGGGAGGCGATGACGCTCACCCAGCAGGAGTTGGCGGCCGTGGAGCCGGACATGGAGCAGGGCACCAACCTCCAGCACGCGCTGCGGTTGGCGGGCCGGCACCTGCGCCGGCACCCGGACGCCGAGCCGATCGTGCTGGTGGTCACCGACGGCGAGCCGACCGCGCACCTGGACCCGGACGACGGGGAGGCGCTGTTCCACTGGCCGCCGCTGCCGGAGACGATCGAGGCGACGGTCCGCGAGGTGGACCGGTTGAGCCGCTACGGCGCCACGCTCAACCTGTTCATGCTCGGCGACGACCCGGGCCTGCGACGCTTCGTCGACGCGGTGGCCCGCCGCAGCCGCGGCCGCATGTTCACCCCGGACACCGACGACCTGGGCGAGTACGTGGTCAGCGACTACCTCCGCTCCCGCCAATCCCGCCGCTAACTCCCGCCGCGGCGGGTTGACTGGGGGGATGGAGAGCGGGGGATTGCGGCGGGCTTACGGCGCCCTGTTCGCGGAGGTCGACGCTGGCGGGTTCGGTCCGGCTCCGGAGGGGCAGCTCAGTGCCGAGCAGATCGTCGCGCATCTGGTCGCCAACGACGAGCTGATGATCCAGGCCACCGAGGCGTTGCTGGCCGGGTCGCCGTTCGCCTACTACGAGTTGGCAGAGGACATGCACCGCCCGCAGCTCGACGCGCTCGCCGCCGAGCAGGGTGGTCTGCGTGGCCTGACCGCGCTGCTGCACGGCACCAGCGACCGGCTGTGCGGGCTGGTCGACCAGCTCGGCCTGGCAGCGGAGACGCCGGTCGAGACGCACCTGCGCGAGGGCTTCGACCTCATCGTCGACGAGCCGCTGCCCTGGTCCCGCACCCTGGATCTGCACACCCGGGTGCACCTGCCGAAGCACCAGTCCCAACTGCACCTGCTCCGGTCCTGAGCGGCCAGAGACACTCGGCCCGAACGGCCCCGAGAAGCCGTCGGCCGGCCGGCGTGGCGGCGAGTGTCGGGGGTCTTGCCATATTGAGCGTGATGTCTGTGAGTCATCGTGATGACTCACAGACATCACGCTCGTTGCCCCACCCGACCTCACCCCAAGCTCTCCGTCGGGTGCGGGGGTGGGTCAGGGTTTGGCTAGGGCTGGGCGGGGGTGGAAGGTGCGGCGGTAGGTGGACGGGGCCACGCCGATTCGTTGGTGGAGTTGCTGGCGTAGGGCGGCGGTGGTGCCGAACCCGCAGCGGTGGGCGATCTGGTCGACGGTGAGCTCGGTCGTCTCCAGCAGCAGTCTCGCGTGGTCGGTGCGCTGTTGCAGCAGCCACTGGGCCGGGCTCAGGCCGGTCTCCGACCGGAAGCGTCGGGTGAAGGTGCGCACGCTCATCCGCGCCTGCTCGGCCAGGTCGCGCAGCGCGATCGGCTCGTGCAGTCGCTGCCGTGCCCACTCCCGGGCGCCCGCCGTGCTGGTGTCGGTCGCCTTCGGCACCGGCTGCTCGATGTACTGCGCCTGACCGCCGTCGCGCCACGGTGGCATCACGCAGCGGCGCGCCGCCCGGTTGGCCACCTCGCTGCCGTGGTCGAGGCGGATGACGTGCAGGCAGAGGTCGATGCCGGCGGCGACTCCGGCCGAGGTGAGCACCCGGTCGTCGGCGATGAAGAGCACGCCCGGGTCGAGGTCCACCCGGGGGTGCAGGTGGCGGAACCGCTCGGCGTACGCCCAGTGGGTGGTCGCCCGCCGCCCGTCGAGGAGCCCGGCGGCGGCGAGCACGAACGCCCCGGTGCAGATCGACATGACCCGGGCACCCCGCTCGTACGCCGCGCGCAGCGCCCCGGTCACCTCCGGCTCGACGACGCCCGAGGTCAACGCGGTGCCGTCGTGGATGCCGGGGACGATCACCGTGTCGGCGGTGTCGAGCAGCTCCAGACCGTGGTCGGGGACCACCTGGAAGCCGGCGGTGCTGCGCACCGGCTGCCCGCCCGGGGTGCACACCCGGACGTCGTAGAAGGGTGTCCCGTCGGCGGCCCGCGCGGTGCTGAAGACCTGGGACGGGGTGCCGAGGTCCAGGCCAACCACCTGGTGCAGAGCGAGTACGGCGATCCGGTGCGGGCGAGCGCTCATGGCCCGATTATTGCGCATGATGGCTTTCCGGCCACTCGTCGAGGTGGGTGGACCGGCCCAGACTTGTTCCGTGACAAAGAACCGCCGTCTGCATCCCGCCTGGCTGGTCGCCGCCGTCGCCTTCGTGGCGCTGGTCGGCGCGGCCGGCTTCCGCGCCACCCCGTCGGTGCTGCTGCACCCACTGCACGAGGAGTTCGACTGGCCTCTGGCCACGATCTCCGCGGCCGTCTCGGTCAACCTGCTCCTCTACGGCCTCACCGCGCCGTTCGCGGCCGCCCTGATGGACCGGTTCGGCATCCGCCGGGTGGTCTCGGTGGCGTTGCTGCTGGTCGCCGCGGGCAGCGGGTTGACGATCTTCATGACGGCCAGCTGGCAGCTCCTGCTCTGCTGGGGTGTGCTGGTGGGGCTGGGCACCGGCTCGATGGCGCTGGCGTTCGTGGCCACCATCACCGGCCGTTGGTTCGTCCACCGGCGGGGCCTGGTCACCGGAGTGCTGACCGCCGGCGGGGCGGCCGGGCAACTGGTGTTCCTGCCACTGATCGCCATCCTGGTCCGCGACCACGGCTGGCGTACCGCCGCGCTCGTGGTGGCCGCGGCGGCGCTGGCGGTCGTACCCCTGGTGGTGTGGCTGCTGCGCGAGCACCCGGCGGATCTCGGCCTGCCCGCCTACGGGGCGACGGCTGTCGTCGCGGCGCCGCCGGCGACCGGCGGAGCGGCGGCCCGGGCGCTCGGAGCGCTGGCCACCGCGGCTCGGACCCGACCGTTCTGGCTGCTGGCCGGAGGGTTCGCGATCTGCGGGGCGACCACCAACGGCCTGGTCGGTACGCACTTCGTGCCGGCCGCGCACGACCACGGCATGGCCCAGACCACCGCGGCCGGGTTGCTCGCCCTGGTGGGGCTCTTCGACATCGTCGGCACCATCGCCTCCGGCTGGCTCACCGACCGGGTGGACAGCCGCCTGCTGCTCGGCATGTACTACGCGCTGCGCGGGTTGTCCCTGCTGGTGCTGCCGAGCCTGTTCTCCGGCACCGCCGAGCCGAGCATGCTGGTGTTCATCGTCTTCTACGGTCTGGACTGGGTGGCCACCGTGCCGCCGACGGTGGCGCTGTGCCGGGAGTACTTCGGTGGCGCCGGAGCGGTGGTGTTCGGCTGGGTGTTCGCCGCGCACCAACTCGGTGCCGCGGTCGCCGCGACCGGCGCGGGGCTGGTGCGGGACCGGCTGGGCGACTACGCGATGGCCTGGTATGTGGCGGGCGCGCTGTCGATCGGCGCCGCCGGGCTGTCGTTGCTGCTGCGCCGCCGCCCGGGGCGGCCGGTGCCGGAGGCCGTGCTGGTCGCCGCGACCGCGCCCAGGGCGTGGAGCTTCCGGGGCTGAACCGCGACGCGTCGGCCGGTCAGCCCACTGTCCACTGCTGGGCCGGCCGGCCGTCGCACTGTCGCTGCCGGATGTCCTCGCCGGCCTCGACGGCGTCGTCGTCGGCCTGGGCGCACTTGTTGCTGTGGGCGGCGACGAGCAGCACCGCACTGGTGCCGGTCCCGCCGAACCGCCACTGCTGGTTGGCCTCGCCGTGGCAGGGGAACTGCTGCAACCGCGCGCCGTCCTCCCCACTGCCGCCCTCGACGTCGAGGCACTGCCCGTACGCGGCGTTCGTCAACGTCAGCACGCCCGCGCCGGCCGGGCTGACCACCCACTGCTGCTCCGGGGCGCCGTTGCACACGGCCAACTCGGCCTCGGCCTTCTCGCCGTCACCGTCGAGCCCCAGGCAGAGGCCCGAGGCGGCGCGTAACACCCGGGGCCCGGTGGGCGGGGCGGCCGGCGTGCTGGCCGCCGGGGTCGGTGACGGCTCGGTCGGCGCGGTGGGGCTCGGCTCGCCGACCGGCACGCTGGGCTGCGCCGCGCTGGACGGGGTACCGACCGACGCCGGCACCGCCGGCTCGTCGTCACCGTCGAGCAGCCCGGTGGCGAAGACGACCCCCAGGAGTACGCCGACGACCCCGACGGCCACCGCGACCCGCAGCAACGGATCAGCCAGCGGGCCGGAGCGCGGTGCCCGGTGACCGCCGTAGACGGTGCCGGCGGGGTCGGGGCGTTCCTCGGGCGCGGACATACGGGCCATCCTCACCCACCGCCGTCGGCCGCGGCCAGTCGGCGCCGTCAGTCGACGACCCGGACGTCCTTCCAGAACGCCACCCGGTCACGCACCATCTCGGCGTCCGGTTTGGGCTCCGGGTAATACCAGACCGCGTCCTTGCTGGTGCTGCCCTCGTGTTCGAGGGAGTAGTAGGAGGCGGTGCCCTTCCACGGGCAGACGGTGTGCGTGGCGGACTCGCGGATCAGGTCGTCGCGCAGGGCGGAGCGGGGAAAGTAGTGGTTGCCCTCCACCAGCACGGTGTCGTCGCTCTCGGCGACGACCAGGTCGTTCCACACGGCTCTTGGCATGTCCCAACAGTAGGCCGCGCCGCCGCCCCGGCCGCGCTCAGCGGGTGGGCTGCGGGTCGGTGACGTCGGCCACTGTGGCGTCGAGGGCGGCGATCGCGGCGTCGGCGTCTACAGCGATGGCGAGACCACGCTCGCCGGCGCCCAGGGTGATCTCCCGGCCGCGTAGTCGCTCGTCGGCGACCACCGGCCAGGCCGTGCTCGCGCCGAACGGGGTGATGGTGCCGCGTTCGTAGCCGGTGGCGGCCAGGGCGCCCGCCGCGTCCGGCATGGAGAGCCGGTGCACCCCGAGCAGGGCGCGCAGCTTGGGCCAGGAGATGACCCGGTCGCCGGGGGTCAGCACGAACAGGTGATCGTTCCCACCGCGCCGGACCACTATCGTCTTGACCACGTCGGGGACGGCCACGCCCCGGGCGGCGGCGGCCTCCGCGAGACTGCCGACCGCACCGTGGCTGACCAGCCGATACGGCAGTTCGGCGGCGTCCAGTGCGGTGATCGCTGGCGATGGCATGCCCGCCACGGTAGCCGTCTGGCCTGCCACCGGACGGGAAACTGCCACCGCCGACATCCCACGGTTTCGAAACGGCGAGCGTAAGGTGATCACATGCGCGCTGAGCGTGTGGATCAACCGATTGACCATGATCAAGCGGTGGACACGCTGCGGCGGTCGTACGCCGCGGTGCCCACAGGCGAGCCTGTCCGGCTGGCCAAACGCACCTCCAACCTGTTCCGCCCCCGGTCCGCTCCCCGGACTCCGGGGCTCGACGTGAGTGGCCTGAACGGCGTGCTGTCGGTCGACCCGGCCGGCCGTACCGCTGACGTGCAGGGCATGTGCACCTACGAGGACCTGGTCGACGCGACGCTGCCGCACGGCCTGATGCCGCTGGTGGTGCCGCAGTTGCGCACCATCACGCTGGGCGGCGCGGTGACCGGCCTCGGGATCGAGTCGACCTCGTTCCGCAACGGCCTGCCGCACGAGTCGGTCCAGGAGCTGGACGTGCTCACCGGCTCCGGCGAGATCATCACCGCCCGACCCGACGGCGAGCACGCCGACCTGTTCACCGCGTTCCCCAACTCGCTGGGCAGCCTCGGTTACGCCACCCGGCTGCGCATCGAGCTGCAACCGGTCGGCCGGTACGTGGCGTTGCGCAACGTCCGGTTCACCGAACTGGAGGCGCTGACCGACGCGATCGCCGAGGTGAGCGCCACCCGGTCCTGGGCCGGCGAACCGGTGGACGCGATGGACGGGGTGATGTTCAGCCCCGGCGAGGCGTACCTGGTCCTCGCCACGTTCACCGACGCGGCCGACCCGCCCAGCGACTACACCGGTCAGGCGATCTACTACCGGTCGTTGCGCCGGCGCACCCGCGACGTGCTCACCGCGTACGACTATCTGTGGCGCTGGGACACCGACTGGTTCTGGTGCTCGTCGGCGTTCGGCGCGCAGCACCCGGTCGTGCGCAGGCTCTGGCCGGCGCGTTACCGGCGCAGCGACTTCTACCACCGACTGGTCCGGCTGGAGCACCGCCATCAGGTGGCGGCCCGGATCGACCGGCTGCGCGGGCAGCCGGCCCGGGAGCGGGTCGTGCAGGACGTGGAGATCCCGCTGGACCGTACTGCCGACTTCCTGCGCTGGTTCGCAGGCAGTGTGGGAATGAACCCGGTGTGGCTGTGCCCGTTGCGACTGCGTGAGCCGGCGGGGCCCGGTTCGGCGCGGTCCTGGCCGCTGTATCCGCTGCGGCCGGGGCAGGACTACGTCAACATCGGTTTCTGGGGGAGCGTGTCGATCGCGCCGGGCGCCGCCGACGGCGACGTCAACCGCACGATCGAACGCAGGGTGTCGGAGTCGGGCGGGCACAAGTCGCTCTACTCCGACGCGTACTACGACCGGGACGCCTTTGATCGCCTCTACGGGGGCGACACGTGGCGCGCGGTGAAAGACCGCTACGACCCGGACCACCGGCTGACGGGACTGTACGAAAAGGCGGTAGCACGAGCATGAGCCTGACCGACAGAGATCAGGGGGCGGCGAGCGCCGCCGCCACCCCGCCGGCGGGGGGCCGGCACACGGGTCCGACCGTCGCGGATGTCATCCGCGCGGTCACCACGGGGCCGTTGCCGGTGCGGATCACCGGGTACGACGGCAGCGCCGTCGGCCCGTCCGACGCCGGCATCACCCTGGCGATCCATTCCGAGCGGGGTTTGTCCTACCTGCTCACCGCACCCGGCGACCTGGGCATGGCCCGGGCGTACGTCAGTGGTGATCTGGCGTTGCAGGGCGTGCACCCGGGCGACCCGTACGAGGCGTTGACGGTGCTCAAGGACGAGCTGCGGCTGCGCTCGCCGTCGCTGGCCGAGGGGCTGGCGCTGGTCCGAGGGTTGGGTTGGGAGCGGCTGATGCCGCCGCCGGCACCACCGCAGGAGGCGCTTCCGCGCTGGAAGCGGGTGATGAACGGGCTGGTCCACTCGCGGGTGCGGGACAGCACAGCCATCTCGCATCACTACGACGTCTCCAACGCCTTCTACGAGAAGGTGCTCGGCCCGTCGATGACGTACACCTGCGCGGTTTTCCGGTCTCCGAACGACACGCTGGAGCAGGCCCAGGCGGCGAAGTACGACCTGGTCGCCGGCAAGCTGGCGCTGAAGAAGGGGATGCGTCTGCTGGATGTCGGGTGCGGCTGGGGTGGCATGGTGCGCCACGCCGCCCGCGAGTACGGCGTCAAGGCCCTCGGGGTGACCCTGTCGAAGGCGCAGGCGCAGTGGGCGCAGGCCGCGATCGAGCGGGAGGGGCTGACCGAGCTGGCGGAGGTGCGATACCTCGACTACCGGGACGCGCCGGCCGAGCAGTTCGACGCCATCTCCTCGATCGGGTTGACCGAGCACATCGGGGTGCGCAACTACCCGGCCTACTTCGGGGCGTTGCGCAGCCGTCTGCGGCAGGGCGGGCGACTGCTCAACCACTGCATCACCCGCGCCGACAACCGCGCGCCGCACCGCTCGGGCGCGTTCATCGACCGGTACGTCTTTCCGGACGGTGAGCTGGCCGGTCCGGGCCGGCTGATCAGTGAGGTGCACGACGCCGGGTTCGAGGTGCATCACGAGGAGAACCTGCGCCAGCACTACGCGCTGACGCTGGCCGCCTGGTGCCGCAACCTGGTCGAGCACTGGGACTTCTGCGTCTCGGAGGTGGGCGCGGGCACCGCCCGGGTGTGGGGGCTCTACATGGCCGGGTCGCGGATGGCGTTCGAACGCAACGGCATCCAGCTGCACCAGGTGTTGGCCACCCACAACGGCCCGAACGGCGTGAGCGGCTACCCGCTGCGACCGGACTGGTTGCCCTGATCACCCGCTGAGCGCTGCCTGAAGCCGCGCCGAAAAAGTCGGCGCGGCTTCTCGCGAAGCGATTGACAAAGAAGTTTTGTACGTACAAACTGATTTTGCCATGAGAGATGTCCTGTACCTGGAGCAGATCGAGCAGGCCGAAGTCCTGCTCAAGCCGCAGCGCGTCGAGGTGCTGCGGCAACTGGCCGAGCCGCGCACCTGCACCGAGGTCGCGGCCCGACTCGACCAGACGCCGCAGCGCGTCTACTACCACGTCAAGCAGCTCGTCGCGGCCGGCCTCGTCGAGCTGGTCAACGAACGCAAGGTCCGCGGCATCACCGAAGGCATCTACCAGGCCGCCGCCCGGTCCTACTGGCTCTCCCCGCGGCTCGTCGGCCGGATCGGCCTGCGCCGGGCCCGCGACGAGCTGAGCCTGGGCTACCTGCTCGACCTGATGGAGGAGGTCCAGGCCGACATCGCCGGCCTGGACCGGGCGGCACCCGAGCTGCCCTCGATCGGGGTCTCCGGCGAGATCCGGGTGCCGGCCGAGCAGCGCCAGCAGTTCCTGCACGACCTGCAAACCGCACTTCAGGAGTTGTTCACCCGCTACGGCGGCAGCGAAGGAGATGCCTTCAAGCTGGCCGTCGCCTGCTATCCGAAAGGGAACGACAATGAGTGAGCCGATGAAGGTCCAGGCCCGTCTCTCGGCGCCCGTCGGGCGCGTCCGCCAGGCCCTGACCGACCCGGGCGAGCTGCGTCTCTGGCTGGCCGAGCACGCCGAGGTCGAGCTGCCCCAGCGGTACGAGTTCTGGGGCCGCTACACGCCCGAGGGCGACGCCCCGCACCAGCGGCTGCTGCACGCCGACGACGACACGCTGCGCTTCGGCTGGCTGCTCGACGGGGTGGAGACCACCACCGAGTTTCAGTTGACCGCCGAGGGCACCGACAGCACCGTGCTGACGCTGATCCAGAGCCACTTCGACTTCGCCGAGGCGATGAGCGGCTCCACCATCCGGGGCGTGCTCCAGACCTACTGGGCGCTGTCCATCGCCAACCTGGCCGCCCACGTGGAGGGCAAGCCACTGCTGCCCCGCACCGACTTCACCTCCGCCGACCTGCGCGGTGAGCTGGTCATCGCCGCCCCCGCCGACAAGGTGTGGGAGTCGCTGACCGACTCCGAGCAGGCCACCGCCTGGTTCGGCTACCCGATCGGCATCGAGCCCTGGGTCGGCGGCCGGTACGCCATGGGCGGCTTCGAGACCGGCTACGCGGCCAAGGTGGTCGACCTGGAGCCCGGCCGGCGCATGTCCGTGGACTGGGGACCGACCGGCGTGACGAACTGGGAGCTGGCCGAGTCCGGTGGCCGGACCACGCTGACCTTCGTGCAGAGCGGCTTCGACGAGGCCAACCCCCCGTACGGGGCCTGGAGCGGGTCGGTTGCCGGGCTGTTCGAGCTGCGCCGCTTCCACGAGGTGCCGAACTGGCAGCCGATCTGGATCTCCGAGGAGATCCCCGGCCTGGAGCCCGCGCCGGCCAGCTGAGCGTTTCGTCTTGACCGTCTCGCCTTGATCGTGCTCGATCAGGGAGGTAGTGGCCTCGTTCCACGAAGAGGCCACTACCTCCTGGGTCGAGCACGATCTTGTGTGTGCGGGCGTGGGGTCCGGGGGATCCGATGGCGGGATCTGGTGACTTTTCGCTGTTGGGTGGGTACTGGCTGGCGATGTTCTTCATCTTTGGTCTGCGTACCAAGGTCGCCCGGTCCGGTGTCGTGCAGCAGGTCTGCCGCCACTGCGGCAACCAGGCCGCGCAGGTGATCACCCGCCGCTCGACGAAATTCACACTCTTCTTCATCCCCCTCATTCCGATCCGCACCCGGTACGCGCAGCAGTGCACGTTCTGCGGGGCGGAGTATGAGATCTCCAGGTCCGATGCCGAGCGCCTTCCGGTCGGCTGATCCGACGATGGAACGCTTCCTCTGCTGGCTGATCGGCCGACAAACGTCCTCGGCCGACGTGGCAGTGCACACCGTTGCCCGCCCGCCCTGCACCCCTGGCCGGCGTAGACGCCGCCGCGCCCGCCGTCCGTTGGCCGGCACCGCGCTGCCCCGTTCACCCTGGAACCGATCTGCGGGCCGCTGACCCTGGCCGATCCCCGGAGGCCGGGGCCCAGGGCTGGAGCCGCAGCGGGGTGAACGTTCGGCTCTGGCGGCGTTTCTGAGCGCTGGTTAGGCTTTCGGGGTTTGCCGTGGACCGGCGCCGCCGAGGGTGCACGCACGACGAAAGAGCCGGAGCGATCGTGTCCCGACAGGACGGAAAGCAGGCTGCGGGGACGCTCAACCCCGCCGGCGTGTTCGTCGCGGCTGCGGTCATCCTGGTGGAGGCGGGCTGGCTGGTCGCCGCGTTGCCCGGCGCCGCGCTGGTCAGCGACATCGGTGCGATGCTGGTCGCCGGTTGGGCGACGTTCGCGTGCGTCGGGGTGGCCCGTCGGCATCCGGCGCCGCTGCGCCGGTTCTGGACGCTGCTCGCCCTCACCATGGCGCTCGCCGCGACCGGCCGGGCGATCTGGACGGTGCTGCGGCTCGTCGGCGGCGACCTGCCGCACACACCGGTGGTCGGGGTGGTCTTCACCGCCGGCATCCTCACCGGCACGGCCGCGCTGCTCAGCTCGCCGTCCGCACCGAGGACAGCGGTCGGGCGGGCCCGTACGTTGCTGGACGGGGTGATCGTCGCCCTGGCCCTGGTGCCGATCGGTTGGGTGCTGGTCTTCCGGGGGGTCGCCGCCGCCGAGCTGGCCGACCCGGCGCGCACGCTGGGGCTGCTCTTCCCGATGTTCGACCTGATGCAGCTCACCATCCTGGTCGCGGTCTCCGGGCCGGCCCGGCCGATGTGGCGGCCGATGACCGTCCTCGCGGCGAGCCTCACGCTGCGGGTCGTCGCCGACGTCGTCTACGTGTCGCTGGTCGCCCGCGCCGACTACACCGCTGGTCACCCGATCGACCTGTGCTGGCCGTTGAGCTACCTGCTGATCGGCCTGGCCACCCGCAACCCGCCGCCCCCGGACTGCGACGGCACCGACGACACCGCCGAGTCGCCGCTGCCGCCCTGGTGGCGGGTGGCGCTGCCGTACCTGCCGGTGGGTGGGGCGATCATCGCTGTGGTGCTGGCCCGTCGGCCCACCGGGCAGACCCCGCAGCTGGTGTTCGTGACCATGATGGTGTTGCTGGCGGCCCTCGCCGTTCGGCAGGGGTTGGCTGCCAACGAGAACCTCCGGTTGGTGGCCCGGCTGCGCCGGCTCGCCTACGGCGACCAGCTCACCGGGCTGCCCAACCGGCTGTTGTTCAACCGGCGGCTGCGCCTGGCCCTGCGCGACGGGCGACCGGTGGCCGTGCTGCTGCTCGACCTGGACGGTTTCAAGCAGGTCAACGACCGGTTCGGGCACGCCACCGGTGACACCCTGCTGACCGGGCTCGCGGCCCGGATGCACACCGCCGTGAACGGCGACGGCACCATCGCCCGGCTCGGCGGTGACGAGTTCGCGGTGCTGGTGGACGGCGAGCGACCGGTCTCACCGGAGCGGCTCGCCGAGCGGCTGCTGGACGCGCTGCGGCCCTCCGACGACGAGGAGGACGTCGGGGTGCACCCGTCGGCGAGCATCGGCATCGCCGAGTACGGCCCGCAGCACGCCTCCCACACCGACCTGCTGCGCGACGCCGACATCGCCATGTACGCGGCCAAGGCGGCCGGAAAGTCCGCGTACCGGACGTGCACGCCGGCGTTGCGCGAGTCGGCCGTCTCCCGCGCCGAGTTGATCGCCGACCTGCGCCGCGCTGTCGACGAGGACCAGCTGCACCTGGAGTTCCAACCCATCGTCGACCTGACCACGGGCGCGGTGCGCAGCGCCGAGGCGTTGGTGCGCTGGCGGCACCCTCGGCTGGGGATGTTGCCGCCGGCGAAGTTCCTGCCGCTGGCCGAGGAGACCGGGCTGATCCTGCCGATCGACCGCTGGGTGATCCACGAGGCGTGCCGGGCCGCCGCGACCTGGCGGGGCCGGGCGCCGGAGGCGACCGTCGCTGTGAACATCGCCGCCGCGCACCTGCGTCGGCCGGACCTGATCGCCACTGTCACGGCAGCCACCAGCGCCGCCGGGCTGGCACCGCGGGCGTTGACCCTGGAGTTGACCGAGTCGGCGCTGATCGAGGGCACCGAGGCGGTGCTGGAGCGGCTGCACCAGCTCCGCGAGCTGGGCATCCGGATCGCCATCGACGACTTCGGCACCGGCTACTCGTCGCTGAGCTACCTGCACCGCATCCCGGCCACCGAGCTGAAGATCGACAGGTCGTTCGTGGCCCGATTGGGCACCGACGACCGGGCGTACGCCACTGTGGAGATGGTCACCCGCCTGGCCGGCGCGTTCGACCTGGCTGTGGTCGCCGAGGGGGTGGAGACCGAGCGTCAGCACGAGGCGGTCACCGCGATCGGCTGCCCACGCGGCCAGGGCTATCTGTACGGGCGGCCGGACGCCCCCGCCATGGTGGGCCAGAATCGGAGTTGACTCTCACGTAACGGCAGGCAGGAGCCTGGTTCCCGGAAGGGAGGGGGACCATGGCGTACACGGTGGGTCAGGTCGCGAAGGTGGCCGGCGTGACGGTGCGGACGCTGCACCACTACGACGAGATCGGGTTGCTCTCGCCCAGCGGGCGCACCTCGGCCGGTTACCGCCGCTACGACGACGCGGACCTGCAACGGCTGCAACTCGTCCTGTACTACCGGGAGCTGGGTTTCCCGCTTGAGGAGATCACCGCGATCATCGACGACCCGGCGGCCGATCCGGCCGCGCACCTGCGCCGACAGCACGAACTGCTGACGGTACGGCTCAAGCGGTTGCAGGAGATGGTCACGGCGATCGAGTTCGCGATGGAGGCGAGCAGGATGAACATCCAACTCACGCCGGAGGAGCGGTTCGAGGTCTTCGGTGACGTCGATCCGGAGGAGCACCAGGCAGAGGCGGAGCAGCGGTGGGGTGACACCGACGCGTACCGGGAGTCGAACCGGCGGGTCGCCCGCTACAGCAAGGAAGACTGGCTGCGGAATAAGGCGGAGAACGAGGACTGGGGTCGGCGGATCGTCGCCGTGCTGGCCTCGGGCGTGCCGGCGGACAGCCCGGAGGCGATGGACCTGGCCGAGGAGCACCGGCAGCTCATCAGCCGCTGGTTCTACGAGTGCTCGTACGAGATGCAGACCGGGTTGGCCGACATGTACCTGGCCGACGAGCGGTTCACCGCGTACTTCGAGAACATCGCCCCGGGGCTGGCCGGCTATCTGCACGAGGCGATCCACGCCAACGCGATCAGCCGGGCGTGACGAGGTGCGGTCCGGCTAGTCTGGCCGGACCGCACCGCCCGGGGGAGATGACAGTGCAGAAACCGAAGCTGATCGCCGCTGTCGCCGTGCTCGTGGTGGCGGTCGGCGCCGGAGCGTGGGCGCTGGTCGCCGCCGGAGACGACGAACCGGACGCGGGTCGCCCGGCGGCGTCGGCGAGCGCCGACCCGGTCGGTGTGCTGAAGGCCGCCGCCGCGAAGGCCGACGAGCAGCCGTACAAGCTGACAGTGGGCACCGGTGGTACGGACGGCGACGCGACGGTGCTGCTGTGGGACCCGAAGGCGAAACGTGGTCTGGAGACCACGTCACTGAAGGTGCCCACAGGTGTGGTGAAGATCGAGCGGTTGACCACCGGGCCGGACGTGTACGTGCGGGTCACCGCCCCGGACCGCCGTGTGCCGGTCTGGGACGGCAAGACCTGGTGGCACGTCGGCGCCCCGGGCGCCCCGGCGGCCAAGCAGGGCCTGGACAACACCCGGCTGGCCAGCACGCTGGGCACGCCGGCGGGGGTCCGGTCGACCGGCGAGCGGGAGTACGCGGGCACGCTGGACCTGCGGCAGAGCGGAGCGGTGCTGGGCAGCGGCGTCGGCCGTGTGCTCGGGGAGCGGGCCGGCGCGGTGCCGTTCACCGCGGCCGTGGACGAGCAGGGTCGGCTGGTCCGCTACCGCATCGAGTTGGCCAGCGAGCAGTCGCAGACCGCCCAGCTCGACCTGACGTACTCGGACTTCGGGCTGCCGGTGTCGGCGGATCCGCCGGCGGCCGACCTGGTGGGCGAGGACCCGCCGGCGAACATTCCCGGCGCCTGAGGTCGGCTCACTCCTCGACCGCCCCGTCGACCGGGGTGACCAGGAAGTCGTAGACGGTGCGGGCCATCCGCCGGACCGTCTCGTCGCCGGTGGCCATGGGTCCGGCGGTGAGGAACGCGACGGCGGTCTCGGTGCCGGGGATCAGGTAGTAGCCGACGTCGTGTGAGGCGTCCGGCAGGTCACCGGTCTTGTGGGCCACCGGCACGCCGGGGGGCAACGCCGCCGGGATCTTCGTGTTCAGGGTCTGCTCCCGCATGAACCCGATCATCAGGTCGCGGGAGGCGGGGGTGAGGATCTCGCCGTCCCAGACCGCGCCGAGCAGTGACACCACGTCGTCCGGGGCTTGTGTAGTTCTCCTCGCCGCGTTGCGCCGCCGCGCTGTCGAGCATCCGGCGGGCCAGGATGGTGGAGCGTTGGTTCATCGAGTCGATCAGCGCGTTGACCGGGGCGAACCCACCCAGGTAGGTGATCAGCACGTTCGCGGCCACGTTGTCGCTGTACTTGATCAGGTACTGGGCGAGCCGGTGCACTGTGACGACCTGCGGGAACGTCTCGAACTGAAGTTGACCGGTGCCGCCGACCACGTCCTCCGGGGTGACCAGCACCCCGTCGTCGAGGAAGACCTGTCCACAGTCGACGCGACGCAGCAGTTCGACGAGGATCCACAGTTTGATGACGCTGGCCGCCTTGGGGCGCAGCGATCCGTTGACGGCGATCTGCTGGTCGCCGTAGCGGCCGGACAGGTCGCGGACGGTGACCCCGGACGGGTTGAGGCTCGCGTCGGCGACCACCCGGGCGAGCTGCCCGCTGAGCGGGAACAGCCGGGCACCGGCGACCGGGTCGGTGGGTGGCTGCGGGCTGGTGACCACCACGCCGGTCAGCGTCGTCGGCGCGCGGTGCCGCTGGATCACCTCGAGGGTGCCCTCGCCGCGCCCGACCAGCGGCACCCGGTAGCGGTAGGCAGTGCCTCCGACGACGACCGCCCCGCTGGCCACTCCGGCGGCGACCCGCATGGTCGGGTCGGCGACGCGGCCGGTGTCGCCGTCGCAGGCGCGGTAGCGCACCGTATGCCCGAGCGAGTCCACAGCGAACACCCCGCCGGGGAACGACAGCCAGGACACCTCGCTGGTCGGCGGGCGCTCCGGCGTCGGGTCCACCCCGGGCTCGTGGCTCTCCGCGACGGGCTCGTGGCCCGGGCCGTCCGCGGTGGCCGGCCCGGTCGTCGCGAGCACCGCGAGCGCGACCGCCGCCGTCAGCCACTTCAGGGGTACGCGGGCAGAGTTCCCCAGCAGGGAAGATGAGCGCCTCTTGTCGCTTTTTCTCACGTTTGCACGATATGAAGCGCTGGGGGCGGGTGAGGCCAGCGGGACCGGTGTCACCCGTCCGGGCGGCGATGCCCCAACGAGCGTGATGACACAGAGACATCACAATGACTCACAGGCATCATGCTCATCAGCAACCCCGATCCCCTGGAGGTCCACCTTGTTGATCATCGCAGGCAGCTTGCGTGTCGAACCGGCCACCCGCGACGCCTACCTGTCCGACTGCGGCACGGTCATCGCGCGGGCGCGCGCCACCGCCGGCTGCCTCGACTTCCTGCTGGTGGCCGACCCGTTGGAGCCCGACCGGATCCACGTCTACGAACGGTGGGAGTCCGCAGAGCAGTTGGCCGCGTTCCGTGGCTCCGGGCCGGAGGACGCGCAGGAAGCGGCCATCCTCGACGCCGACGTGCAGCGCTACCTGATCGCCGGTGTCGAGGCGCCCTGACCCACCGGCGAGCCGGCAACGATCACGCCGGTGGCAGGGGGCCGGTGGGCAGGCCGGGTGCCATCCGACGGATCGAGGCGAAGGTGGGCGTGAGGGCCTCGTACAGCTCGGCGAAGAGCGGCAGCAGCGCCGCGTAGGTGGCGGCGGCGGCCGGGTCGGGGCGGACCGTCTCCTCGATCCGCACCAGGTCGGCGGCGACGTCGATGCTGGGGATCAGCCCGAGCGCCTCCATGCCGAGCAGCGCCGCGCCGAAGCTCGACCCCTCGTGCGCGGCCGGAAAGCTCACCGGCAGGCCGAGGGCATCGGCGAGCATCTGCCGCCACAGGCCGCTGCGGGCGAAGCCGCCACCGGCCCGGACCTCCCGGACCTCGTTGCCGGCCGCGCGCACCGAGCTGAGCACCAGCGCGAGCTGCTGGCAGACGCCCTCCAACGCGGCCCGCACCAGATGTTCGCGACGGTGTGCGTGGGTCAACCCCACGTACGCGCCGCGCGGCAGGGCGCTCCAGTGCGGTGCCCGTTCGCTGTGCAGGTACGGCAGCATGATGAGCCCACCCGAACCGACCGGCGCGCGGGCCGCCAGGGCGACCAGGTCCTCCTCGGAGTGCTCGCCCAGATCCGGGGCGAGCGCCGCGCCGGCCCACTTGAGCACGATGCCGCCGTTGTTGATCGCGCCACCGACCGCCCAACGCTGCTCGGTCAACGCGTAGCAGAACACTCCGCCGAGCGGGTCCACGCCGGGCCGCTCGACCATCACCCGCATCGCGCCGCTGGTGCCGATCGAGCAGGCCACCATGCCGGGGTGCACAGCGCCCAGGCCCAGGTTCGCCAGCGGTCCGTCGCCCGCGCCGACCACCACCGGGGTGCGCTCCGGCAGGCCGGTCTCGGCCGCGGCCTGCGGGATCAGGCTGGGCAGCACGGCGGTGGTGGCGACGAGCTGCGGAAGCTGCTCCGGGGTGATGCCGGCGATGGTCAGCGCCTCGCGGTCCCACTCCAGCTTGTGGATGTCGAGCAGGCCGGTGGCCGAGGCGATCGAGTGGTCGGTGACCAGCGCGCCGCAGAGCCGCAGCAGCACCCAGTCCTTGATGCCGACCCAGTGCGTCACCCGCTCGAAGAGTTTCGGCTCCTGCTCGGCGAACCAGAGCAGCTTGGGCAGCGGTGCCATCGGATGCATCGGCGTGCCGGTGCGCCGGTGCAGGGCCAGCCCCGACGGCACCGCCCGCAACCGCTCGGCCTGCCGGGTGGACCGCGAGTCGGCCCAGGTCACCGACGGGGTGAGCGGATTGCCGTCGCGGTCCAACCCGATCAGGCTGTGCATGGCGGAGCCGAACGACAGCCCGGCCACCGGCTGGACCAGCTCGGCCACGACCATGCTGATCGTCTTGAACACCGCTTCGAGGATGAGCTGCGGGTCCTGCTCGGCGTAGCCGGGCTGCGGGTTGTCTAGCGGGTAGCCGACCAGGTGACTGCCGAGCTGCCGCCCGTCGGTGTCGTACGCCACGGCCTTCGTGCTGGTGGTGCCGATGTCGACCCCGATCACGACCCCGGGCAGCGTGACGTGCGGCACGGCGTCACTCCTTTCCGAAACGTGAATCGACGCAACACTATCGCCCTATCGTGCTGGTTGCTCCGCCGATCGGGTAGTTCGCCCGTTTCGGCGTGTCCGGGCGCCGCGCCGGACCTGTTAAACCGTGTGACACCCCCTGATTGGTGGCCAGCGCGGCGAAGGAGTCGGCGTGGCGAAGACTGATTCGACGGGTTCCACATGGCGGTACCGGTGGGCGCACCGGCAGAACGTGCGGCGGGTCAGCACGTACCGCGGCGCCGAGGCGGCGTGGCGGCGACGCGACGACGAGTTACGACGGCTACGCGCCCTGGCCGCCGACTTCCAGGGCTCGGCAGCCGCCGGCGCCGGGCTGGCGTTGGAGTTGGCCGCCGACGAGGTGGTGCTCTGGGCACTACCCGCAGCGCAACTGGTCGAGGTACGGCACACCACGGTGCTGCCCGCGCCGGACCTCACTGTCGCCCCGGGAACCGGGCCGCTGCGCCCGCGCCGCCCGGACGGCGTACGCGTCACCGACGCCGGCATGGCCGTGATCACCAGCCGTCGACTCGTGCTGCTCGGCGGGCGGGGCCGGCGCGACTGGGCGTACGGCCGAATAACCGGCCTGGCCCACGACCCGGCGGCGCCGGTCACAGTGATCCAGGTGCTGGACCGGCGGCGTACCTCCGGGTTGTTGCTGCCCACCGACGCCGCGCCGGACTTCCGGTTCAAGCTCACGCTGGCCTTCGCCGACGCGATCGAACAGCGCGCCGCGGTGATCGCCCAACTCGACGAGCTGATCGCCGAGCACGCCCAGCTCAAGCCGTTCCGGCCGGCAGTGAACACACCGGCGCAGGCCCGGTTCTCCGCGCGGGTACCGGGTGGCCGCAGGACCATCGCGGTGGCGGCGGCCATCGCGCTGCTGGTGCCGGCGGCGCTGATCGAGTCGGACCCGTCCGACCCGACAGGTGGCGCGGAGGTCGCCGCGGCTGCCACCCCGGCGCCCACCACCAGCGTGGCACCCGCGCTGATCCGACCGGCCGGCCCGGCGCTCGCGCTGAAGAACCCGCCGCCGAAGCAGGCAGAGTCTCCACGCCCGTCGCCCAGCGCGACCCAGGGCCCGCGCTGCGGGGCACCGGAGAACCCGCTGGGGTACGACTTCTGTGGCGGCCCACGGATCCGCAAGCCGGCCGCCGAGGTGTGCGACTGGTTCGACTGCGTACCGGAGTTCTGGGCGGGACGCGGTTACCTCGTGCAGTGCCGCGACGGTTCGGTGAGCCTGGCCGGCGGCCGGTCCAACGCCTGCGCCGAGCACCAGGGCGTGCGGCGGACCATCACGAAGTGACCGATTCGGTGCCTAAAGTCCGCTTCGCTCGGCCAGAATGATCGAGTGGAGATCCGGTCTGACGATGGCGCTCGGGTGCGGGTACGCCCCGTCGGCTACCAGCCCGGCATCGACCCGCCCGACGACCCCGACGGGGCCACGCCCGGCTGGCACGACTGGCTGCTCATTGAGGTGGACGCCCGCACCGCCGACGGCCAGACCTGGTCGCACCACTACCCGAGCCTCATGGTGGAAGAGGCCCGCGCGCTCGGCGGCTGGCTGCACGGGCAGGCCACCGCCGCCCTCGGGCTCAGCGCGCCACCGGCGATGGTGCGCTTCACCGAACCCAACCTGGCCCTGCGCAGCCGGGTGCTGCGTCGCCGCCGGCTGGAGCTGGTCGTGGAGTTCTCCGCCGAGTCACTGCCACCGTGGATGCGCCGCCCGTCCACAGCGATCTACCCGCTGGTCCTCACCGTCTCCGCGGACGCCCTGGTCACCGCCGCCGAGCACTGGGCCGAGCACTGCGAGGCGTACCCACCGCGTACCCAGTCGCGGTTTCCGGCCCGAGGGCCGCAGCCGTACCGCCGACAGGCCGGTTGACGGCTGGCCGCGCGGCGCGGCGGGCGGAAGTGTCGGACGAGCGTGATACCTCTGGGGTATATCGATACCGCACAGTCATCACGCCCGGGCGACCTCCGCCCGGAAGGGAGCCCGGATGTCCGGCTATGTCCAGCTCGGCGAGGTCAACACGTACTACGAGAGGGACGGCGCGGGTGAGCCGCTCGTGCTGCTGCACCCGGGTTTCGCCGACTCCCGAGCCTTCGGGCAGAACGTGCCGGGGCTGGCGGACCACTTCACCGTCTACCGACCGGACCGCCGCGGGCACGGCCGCACTCCCGACGTCGAAGGCCCGATCAGCTACGAGCTGATGGCTCAGGACACCATCGCCTTCCTGGAGCAGGTGGTGGGCGGGCCCGCGTACCTGGTCGGGCACAGCGACGGCACTCCGGTCGCGCTGCTGGTAGCGCTGCGCCGACCCGACCTGGTCCGCCGGCTGGTGCTCGCCGCCGGCGTGTTCCACCAGACCGGCTGGATCGACGGCGCCATCGACCTGGACGACGAGACCGTCGAGTTCTTCGTGCAATACCACGGCGAGGTGTCCCCGGACGGGCCGCAGCAGTTCCCGATCGTCAAGGACAAGTTGGACCGCATGCACCGCGAGGAACCCACGCTGACCGTCGCCGACCTGGCCGCCTATCCCGGTCCGGCGCTGGTGATGGTCGCCGACGACGACGAGGTACGCGTTGAGCACACCCTGGCGCTGCGTGAAGGACTGCCGCAGGCGCAACTCGCCGTGGTGCCGGGCACCGGTCACGGTCTGCTCGCCGACAAGCCCGACCTGTGCAACCGCCTCATCATCGACTTCCTGACCGAGCCGATGGACTGCTAGCAGCATCGACCGGGACTCGGTGATCCTGCAATTCTCTCCTTTCGCCCGCAACGGGATACATCGATCCGGCCCGCGTTGCCTGTCACGTACGTGAGCGGTTGTACCGCGTGTGACCGTGACCTCTGTGGCCTGCGCCCCATGGCGGATCGCGTGGGCCGAGCGCGAGAACGAGCGCCGGCAGCGCGCGTACCGCGACGCCACCGACGCCTGGGTGCGCCGCGACGACCACCTGGCCCGGCTCCGCATCGAAGCCGCCAGCTTCCTCGGGTGTACGCAGCCCCGCACCGGCCTACCGGTGGACCTCGACGACGACGAACTCGTCTTCCGCGTCCTCCCCATCGCCCAGCTCGTCGAGGCCGAGGCGCGACACATCCCCGGGCTGCCTACCCCTGGTCTGTGCTCCTTTGCTGAGCCCTCTTCCGAGGCCCTGCCGGCGGGCCTGCGGATCGTCGACACCGGCATGGCCGTCGTGACCAGTCGACGGGTGGCCTTCGGCGGTCGTGAGCACCGGCGCGAGTGGCGGTACGCGGACCTGGTCGGCCCCGCACACCACCCCGATGTCCCGGTCACGCTGCTGCCCAACCGCTGTCGACTTGATGGGCTGCTGGTCCCGGCCGGTGCCGTGGTGAACTTCCGCTTCTACCTCACCCTCGCGGCTGCCGACGACCGCGCTGACGTCATCGCGCAGGTCGACGCGCTGCTGGCCGCGCACCAGGACGCCCGGCCTGCGCCTTCTTGTCTGGTGCACCCCGATGACGCACCGCCGACCGCGGTACGCCCCGACCGCCGGGCGCTCGGCGCTGCCGCCGTCGCGGCCGTGGTGTTCGTGACGCTCGGGCCGGGCGCCCTGGGGCCTGGCGCGTGGGGCCCTCGCGGAGCGGTGCCCTCGGCGGAGGTCGTCGCCTTGGACGCCCCGAGGGCTGGGGCGGTCCTCGTTCCGATTGGTTCTGTTGGGCCGGTGGCACCCAGGTCGCGGGTCGGCTTGGCCGATAGTGCCGTGTGGAGCCCGCCGCATGCTCCGGCTGTCCGGCCGTCGGTTCCGGCAGTCGGCTCTACAGTGGATTCCCCTGTCGTGGCGGTGGCCCTGCCGCCGGCCGCTTCGCCGTCCGTCGTCCCGATTCCGTCGGCCAGTTCGGTGCCGACGCCTGGTCCGGTCCCGACGACGGCCCCGCCCGCGTCAGCACTGCCGACACCGCCCGTCGCGTCGCCCTCGCCGACGCCAAGTGTGACCCCGAGCGCGACGCCCTCGCCGGATCCGGGGCTGCTGGCGATCTGCCTGGACCCTCTTCAACTGCCGGTGCTGGATCCGCTGCTCTGCCCGACTCCGGCGCCCTGATCAGCGTCTTCGCCCGCGCGCGGCTTAGTTCGTGGCGCTGAAGTCGGGGACGGTGAGGGTGCCGTCCTCGGCGAGGGTGAAGCCCGGGTTCCAGGCGATCTCCCAGAGGTGACCGTCCGGGTCGGCGAAGTAGCCGGCGTAGCCGCCGTAGAAGGTCTCCTCGGCCGGCTTGGTCACCGTGGCGCCGGCCTTGGCCGCGGTGGCGATCACCTCGTCGACCTCCGCGCGGGAGCGGACGTTCTGGGCGAGAGTCATCCCGCCGAAACCGGCGGTTCCCGGGTCGTCGATGCCCGCATCGTCGGCGAGCTTGTCGCGGCCCCACAGGACGAGGGCCATGCCACCGGCCTGGATGAAGACCGTCTCCTCGACCTCCTGGCCCTGCCAGCCGAGCTGCTCGTAGAACGCCTTCGCGCGGGCTACGTCCGCGACGCCCAGGGTGATCAGGCTGATTCGCTGCTCCATGGTCTTCAACCTAACGCGCGATCACGCGGAGTCGCGGCAGGCGGCCTCGACGTTGTTGCCACCCGGGCGCGGCAAGGGCATCGCTGAAGTCATCGCCGACACGCGTTCGATGAAGTGCGGTGGGAACGGCCCAACCCATAGCATCGATGCTATGGATTGGGGTAGCCGGTGCGTGGCGGAGCGGCACATCGTGAACGAGGGGGCAGAGCGATGAGTGATCGCCTGGACTGGAACGACCTGCGTGAGCGCCGGATGGTGGAGTCAGGGGCGGCCGAGACCTACGAGGCGACTCGGATCGCCTTCGAGCTTGGGCAGGAGGTGCGCCACCTGCGCGAAGGGCACGGTTGGAGTCAGAGCCAGTTGGCCCGCGCCGCCGGCATGACTCAGTCCGCGGTGGCCCGCTTCGAGGCAGGCGGGACCGTGCCGACCTTGCCGGTCCTGGAGCGGCTAGCCCGAGCCCTGGACAGGCGACTGGACGTCAGGTTCACACCGAATCTGGATGCAGCCTGACCAATGGCCGGAGAAGGCTAGGCGGCGATCGTTCGGGCGGTGGCGTACACGTCGGCGGGTAGGGCATGTTCGAGTTGCCACAGGACGCGCATGGGTCGGTCGCCGGTGTGCGAGTCGTAGGTCATGGTGCCGGCGTAGAGGTACGGCGGCGCGCCCAGGTCGCGGTCCGCGATGCGGGATTCCCGAACGAAGAGGTGCACTGCCGAGCCGCCCGACCTGTAGCGCTGCCCGGTCGCCGACGCCGCCGAGGTGGTGCTCTGCGACTCCCACTGGAACAGGGTGTCGGTGATGGCCCGGTCGGCGTACATGGTGGTGGGGGAGTAGTGCGCCTCTGACTTGACCAGGGTGACGAAGAACAGGTCGGCCTGGGCGTCGGGCAGCCATTTCACTCCCTCCCGCAGCGATCCGGGGTTGGTCATCCCGAAGGCGGCACATGCCTCGTTGCGGCTGTAGCGGGCGTGCACCCGCAGCGGCACCGCTCCCGGGGCGGCGGTCGGCGTGACCCGGTGGATGCGGTCCCGCAGCACCTCGGCGACCTGCCGCAACTCGGCGCGGCGTGCCGGCTCCTTCCACAGTCGCGCCAGCCGTTCGTCCCGCGTTGCGAGGGGGGCGTTCGGTCCCCAAAGGCTGAAGTGCAGCATGTCCAGCAGTCGGTTGCCGCCCGCGTACACCTGCTGGCCTGGCGCGGGCGGTCCGGCCGCGACCTTCGTCAGCAGCTCCAGCCGGTCGACGTCGTCGGTGTGCAGCATGCGACCGATGGCCCGGCCCAACTCCCGGTCGTCGGGTCCGGGCGCGGACGTCTCGATGCCGGCGAGCCGTCGCAAGCCGGTCCAGCCGCCGATGCTGGCCGATCGGTACACGTCCTCGATCTCCAGGCCGGTCTCGCGGAGGAACGTGGCGAGGGTGACGTCACCGAGTTGCCGCAGCTCGGCCACCAGGCCGGTCTTCGAGGTGGGCAGCGCTGATCGCAGGTTGGCGAGCACGATCTCCTTCGCCACCCGGTCCAGCTCGACATGGCAGCCGCTCGGCAGGCTCGGGAAGTCGTCACGAACGGCCTCGGTGATCGCCCGCCGGCTCACCCCGGTCAGGGCACGCCACCGCAGGTCGAAGCGGAAGTTGGCGTTCTGCCCCCCGATGAAGTCGAGCACCGTGAGGCAGGGCTTGTCGTCGTCGAGGCGCAGGCCACGGCCGAGCTGTTGCAGGAAGATCGTGGCGCTCTCGGTGGGTCGCAACATCAGGATCGTGTCGACCATCGGCAGGTCAACGCCCTCATTGAACAGGTCTACGGTGAAGAGCACCCGCAACTTGCCGGCCTTGAAGTCCCGCAGCAGGGTGGCCCGATCGGTGCCGGCGCGCGAGGTCACTGCCGCCGCCTCGACGCCGTGCTTCCGGAACGAGTTGGCCATGAACTCCGCGTGCCCGATGCTCACGCAGAACCCGAGCGCGCGCATCCGCCCAACGTCCACCTTCTCGCGGACCGCGCGCAGCACCGTCCGCGCCCGCGCATCGTTGCCGGTGTAGATGGTGCTCAGCTGCGTCGGGTCGTAGCCCTGGCCGCGCTTCCAGGCGAGGTGCGAGAGGTCCTCGTCGTCGTGCAGCCCGAAGTATTGGAACGGCGACAACAACTGTCGCTCCAACGCTTCCCACAGATGCAGCTCAACGGCCGCGCGCCCGTCGAACCACCGGCGCACATCGCCGCCATCGGCCCGGTCGGGGGTCGCGGTGAGGCCCAGGAGTACGCGGGGACGCAGCCGTTCCAACAGCCGCGTGTACGTCGGGGCCTCGGCATGGTGGAATTCGTCGACGATCACCATGTCGTACGCCTCGGGGTCGACCTCGCGGCGGTGCAGCGACTGGATGGAGGCGAAGACGTGCTTCCAACCGTTCGGCTTCTCGCCCGCGACAAGTATCTCGCCGAAGCTGCCGTCACCCATAACCTGCCGGAACGTGGACAGGCTCTGCCGCAGGATCTGCTCCTGATGAGCCACGAACAGCAGCGAATCTGCTCGTCCAGCCTTGTGTAGCCGGTGGTAGTCGAGGGCGGCGACGACGGTCTTGCCGGTACCGGTCGCCATCACCACCAGGTTGCGCCAGCGCCCGTGCACCAGACGCTCGGCGTCCAGGTCGGCCAGGATCTCCGCCTGGTACGGGTACGGGCGTACGTCGATGTTCGAGATCTCCGTCGATGACTCATCGCGGCGTTCTCCGGTGAGCGCATGCCGCAGCCGCTCGGCGTCCCTGATCGTGTCGTACGCCTCGAACGCCGGATCGTTCCAGTAGTCCTCGAACGTCGCCGTGAACGTGTCGATGACGTGCGGCTGCTCCATGTTCGAGATGCGGACGTTCCACTCCACGCCGTCTACCAGCGCGGTCTTGGACAGATTCGACGAGCCGACGTACGCCGTGGTGGTGCCGTTCTTGCGACGGAACAGCCACGCCTTGGCGTGCAGGCGGGTGGTCCGCGTCTCGTAGGACACCTTGACCTCAGCGCCGAGCTCTTTGAGCCGGTCTAGCGCTCGCTGATCGGTCGCGCCGAGGTAGGTGGTGGTGATAATGCGGATCTTGCCGCCTCGGGCGATCAGCTCGCGGATAGCTGGCTCGACGATGCGGAGGCCGTACCACTTGATGAACGCGCAGAGCAGGTCGACGCTCTCGGCGGAGGCCATCTCGTGGTTGACCTCGTGGCCGATGCGGGGCTGGTGGCGGCCGTTGACGAGCAGCGCGCCGGTGGAGAGGGGAGTGGTGGGGCGCTGCGGGAAGGTGGCTTGCGCGGGTGCGGTTGGTGGGGCGGCGATGGCGTGCAGCAGGTGCTTGGCGTCGGTGACCTGGTCTTGATCCGTCGCGGCTTTCGGGTTCAGGGTGGCGATGGCTTCGGCGATCTGGTTCGCCAACTCGACCTGGTGGTGGAGCTTGTCGTCGCCGTTGGGGACGGACTGGAGGGCGCGGGCGGCCAGGGTGGCGATGTGACGGGCGAGGGTGTTGTGCGCGTCGGCGGGGTCGAGCTTGTGGTGCTGGATCAGGGCGGGATCGACGTGCTGAAGGCGGGTGGCCAGCTCACGGGTGATCAGGTGCTCATACACACCCCGCTCAAGATCCGTCATCCGAACACGGTAGCCGTCTTCCGGCGTGCTCCGCGTGTGCTGGCGGCCTGTTTCAGAAATTCCGCAGACCCCGGGCCGCTCGACGTTCGATCGACCACCGCCTGGCAGCTGCAACGGGATCTGGGATGGCAAGCACATTCTTAGTTTCCAGCCTGTCGGGTCCCCGACAAATTCAGCTGAATCGTCCCGCTGTCACCCTGTTGAGGGGTCTCCTGCCCGCAGCCAATGGGGATGACCAGCAGATATCCGGCCTTAAGTAGACAGCGGATGCCTCGATGAGCGTGCAGGCAGTTGCCTACTTGACTAGCAATAGGTCCCGGCTTGGTCGTCGGGCCCCATTTGTGGGTCCCGCCGGTCGGGGTTCTACCGGTAATGTCCTGGCAAGGGCTTGTGGGAGGCGTGCAGTGGCCCGGAGGGTAAGACCGGCTGGCTGACGAGGGTCGACCGGGATTGCTGCACCAGAAATGAACTCACGAGTAATGTCAGGGCCGACAATTGAGGATTTGATGCAAACTAGTTCTTTAGGGTCCAACGATGGTAAGCGTAGGGAGAATGCCAAAGAGCTTGATCTTCGTGAGACGCGCCTCCGCGCTCTACGGACTCTCCAGCGACTTCGCGTTGCGTGGCTAATCGCTAGCATCCTATGTGTTGGCTTTCTTGGCTGGGCCATGTTCGTTGGAATATGGACGAGCTACAGGGGTCCCTTTAGTGTAATAGGAACGGTCGCAGCGATGTTGTCGACCGTGGCCGCCGCCTATTTTCTGTTGCAGCACCAACCTGGAATCGACGCCGAAAAGTACGATCTTGTGCAACTCCAGTCAGATCGCCTTCGGCTGGCTGCGGAGGCGGCATCTGACACGAGGGCTGCTCTTCGCGTTTACCGAATCGGAGCACTGGATGACATTGACCAATATCGGGCCAAAGCTAAGGTTAGTCGGCGCTATAGCAATTTTCTTCAATGGGCAATTATTGTTGGTTCGGTTGCCGCCACAAGCCTGACTAGCATTACGGCCGGGGCTGCTGCTGCGAGCGCTGAGTGGGTGCGGTGGGTCGCGGCCGGGGTGAGTGCCGTCGTTAGTATCGCAGCGGGTGTGACTGGATTCTTCAAGTTCAGGGAACGCGGATTCAATCAGCAACAGACGGCGGATGCTATGGAGAAGCATCAAAAGGCTCTAGAGTTGGGAATTCGGGAGTACGCCGGAAAGACTGAGGAAGAAGCACTCCGGATTTTTGCTCAAGCCGTCGAGGAGCTTAAGGACGAGCAGCGGAAGCGCGAACTCCAGCTAGAACAGTCTTCGGACCAAAAAGAACCTCGACAGGCGTGAGTCTAGAATAATGACAGCGCCAAGGTTCATCCACGCCGTTGATTTCCGATGTCTCAGCATGCGGTCGCGGCGTCGGACGTGTAGATCATAGGCGAGCCGCTCGCGAGGGGGTGGGTTGAACAATGGAGTTGAAGCTTGGCGTGCTAGTCGATTCTGGCTGCAAGGGGCAGTGATGCTTTAGTTGGCTCGGCTGGCTTAGGATTCGCCCGTGTCGTCGCTGCAGAATCACTTGCAGTCTGTCTGACTGGGTGTCTTCGGAACTTTCGGCTCACTGATCGGACGTGGGCGGACGTCTGCGGGGCGAACCAGAACATTAAAGATTGGTGCACCGTCCCATTTTGGCTGCAATTGTGTGGCTTTGCTCCATCCCCAAGAGTGGTACGCGATTTGGGCAACGGAATTATCGGGGCGGACCAAAAGCGTGGTTCGCGGCTCACCCCGGTTGGCGAGCAGCTCGTCGTGCAGCGCCACCGCAATGCCCTGACGTCGCCGGTCGGGGTGTACCAGCAGTTCGCTGACCGCAAAGGTGCGCTTCCCGTCCTCCTCGGTGAACCCGGGCGGCACAGGCTCGTGGATTCCATCCCACCACCGTGTCTTCGGAGGTAGTGGAAACCCATAGATATAGCCGACCAATGCCGCGTCGACCGTTGCGGTGACCAACTCCCACCCAGCTCGCTGCATATGTAAGTCGAGCTGACGCCGGTAGCGGTCCTCGCTGTAGAACTCGCCTCCACCCGCGTAGACCTCTAGGTAGAGGTCCAAGAGCTGATCGAGGATCTCCCTAGCCCCGTCAGCGCCGTGATGGCGTAGTTGCAGACCCTCGATCACAGGCTCACCGCCTGGTCGTAGGCGTCGACGAATTGGCGGGTCGTCGTGGTCGCCTGCCGTGGAGCCGCCAGACTCCGGCGCACCTGCGCGAGATGTTGGCTCACTCGCTTGGAGTTGATCTGTAGCACGGCAGGCAGGACGTCCAGGGCGATACGTGCCGCCTCGTTGACGTCGCCCTGCTGAAACGTGGCCTCCGAGAGCCGCACCGTGTAGTAGACCTGGTTCCGTCGATGGCTAGGGGAGGGGTTGGTAGTGATTGAGCGCAACGACTGAACAGCGCGCTCGGGTCTGTCGAGGGCAAGGTAGGAGAGCCCTTCGATCCCCTTCAGCTCTTGGGCGTTCACGAAGTGCACGAAACCCTGGTCATCCTCGTGAGAGCCGCGGTCCAACTCCCGGCGAGCCTTGGTCATCTCGCGACTGAATCCGCTGGCATCCCCGAGAACCGCGTATGCAGGTGCCCGTCGTAGGTGCAGCAACGTGGTGAGTCGAGGTGTGGCCCACCCGGCGGATATCCGTAGGGCTGCTTCGGCGCAGTGCAGCGACTCGCCAGGCTGACTCTCGCGGATCAACAGTGACAGGTGCGTGAGGGCACGGACTTCTACCTGCGGGTCGTCCGCGATACGCGCACGAGTGATGGCCTCATGCAGGTACGGCCTCGCCTCATGCCGTCGATCGGCGTCGATGGCGAGCCAGGCGGCCTCGATGGATAGATCAGCCAGGGCGCTTTGGAGCGCGTCGCCGACCTCTCTGGTGTAGCTCGCCCGTGCTGCCCAGGCCGACAGCCTGATCTGCGCCTGTATGGCGATGTCGCAGAGTAGGTCAGCGCCGGCCGCCGCATCAGCCCGCCGGAGATCGGCAACCAGGGAACTCGCTAGCCGAACCTGCTCCATGCCGATGTTTCCCGGCACCTCAGCAGGCGGCCCGGGGAGCAGGTACGTGTGGCCGCCCGCAGCGAGTCCGGCGAGTGCGGCCATTACGTTGAAGCGCCGGCGGTCCGTAACGCCACCCCCTTGGCTTGGTGCCTGTTCCACGTTAACCGCCAAGGCTGCCCGTTCGCCTCGCTCGACCACCTGATCGTCGGCATGTGCGCTGATTGTTCCGCCACCCATGGGGCTTGCGTCGGTCCAGCAATGCTGATCAGGAAGGCGGAACCAGAGGTCTTCCGGCGGCACTCGAAGGATCTTCGCCCAGTGCGCCAGCCGGTCCAGGTGCACCAGCGGTGGCCCATTCTCCACCCGACTGAGCTGCGCCTGCGTGATCCCCAGCCACCCTGCCACCACGGTCTGGGGCAACGCGACGCGCCCGTGGTACGGATGGCACCGGTAAGCCCTGATCACCCGCCCCAGATGCCGCTCCGTGAGCGCCCGCCGGACCGGTTCGTGGTCCCAGAAGCTCGCCGGAACCGTCGGCGGCGCACTCAACCGGTCCCGTTCGGCGGCCTGGCACGGCGTACACCTTCCGCTGCCGTTGTCTCGGGCCAGCCGTCCGCCGCATCGGGGGCAGTTCGAGTGGGTCACCGGCGGCTCCATCCATCCAGCTTCATCGAGCCTATCTATTGAACCCGCTCCGTGGAGGCGCGGTATACGCAGCGCGCATATCGATGATGCTCGCGCCGTCATCCGCAGCCGGACCGCCGGACCGCATCGTCGGTGAAGGCCACCGAAAGGAGCACCATGGTGCTGACCACAACCCGACCGAGCACGGGGAGGGAGCTCGTCTCCGACGAACTCTTCACCCGGCTGTCCGCCCGCATCGCCCACGACCACCCCGAGCTAGCCCCCCATCTGCTGCCCAGGATCCTGGACCAGGCGCTCGCCTTCCTCGGTGCCTGCGCCGTCGCCGCCGAGCCGATCGGTCCGAGCGCCTTGGTCGACATCGGCTGGCACGCGTTCATCCTTCACACCCAGGACTATGCGCAGTTCTGCCACCGCATCGCCGGCCGCTTCATCCACCACGAGCCCGAGCCCACCCCTGACGATGACGTCCCGCAACCGATCGGCGCCCCCATCTCGCGGACGGTCAACGCGATGCGAGCCGCCGGCTTCATCGTCGACGCTGCGCTCTGGACGAATGAGGGCGTGGCCGAGTGCACCCAGTGCCACGCCGGGTGCACTGACAGCCCGACCGGATAGGGCGGGTGACCAGCGGTCCCGGGCATAGACTGCCCGGGACCGCTCGCCGTTGGGAGGGCCGCTGCATGCCACGCCGTCGTCACTGGCACGAGCTTCCCGAGCCGGTACGGGCAGAAGTCGAGCGGCAGACCGGCCCGATCCGTTCGACCGAGACGATCCGCACCGGGGCCGCCTGTCAGGTGGCGGTCACCCTCGACACCGCCGCAGGTCGAGTCTTCTGCAAGGGCGGGGAGTCGACCAGCCCGGCCGCCTGGCTCTACCGCAACGAGGCTCGCGTCAACCCGTGGCTGCCGGAGGCGGCGCCCCGCCTGCTCTGGAGCGTTGAGCGCAACGGGTGGCTACTCCTGGGCTTCCAGCACGTCGCGGGGAGGCACCCCGACCTGGCCCCCGGATCACCCGACCTGCCGCTGCTGGCAGCACTGCTCATCGAGCTGGGTGGCCAACTGACGCCTTGCCCGCCGGTCGCAGTGCGGCCCTTCGCCGAGCGCTGGGACAGCCTGATCGCCCCCGAATTGGTCGAAGGCGACACCCTCCTGCACACCGACATGACGCCCCGGAATTTCCTGGTGTCCACGGGAGAAGCAGGGTCAGCGACGATAGTTCGACTCGTCGACTGGTCCAGCCCCGCCCGTGGCGCCGCCTGGGTCGACGCCGCATTTCTTCTGCTCCGACTCGTTCGCGCTGGTCACACACCGGCTGCCGCCGAGGCTTGGGCGACGCAGATCCCCGCGTACGTCTCCGCACCCGAACAGTCGGTGACTAGCTTCGCCGACGCCCTGACGCGGCTCTGGCGACGCAAGCAGCTTGCCGCGTCGGCACCTCACCACGGCCCGCTCCTGGATGCGGCGCATTGGTGGTCGGCCTACCGGGGGCGCGGCGGCTCGACAAAGCAGACAGGAGACGCCCTCAAGACCATCGAGTCGAGCGCAGCGCCTCGATGACCACGCCCCAACGCCCCGGCCCGTTCACCGAGTTCAACGGCTTCCCATCTGCGACGACCACGCCGGCAGCGCGCAGCACCGCCAGGTGACCCGCATACGCCGGATGGGCGGCCAGCTCCGCCTTGGTGTGCGGAAACGCCACGATCGGCAGCCCCGCCCCCAGCGACTCGTTGAGGACGCCGAGCGCCAGCGTGTCGTTGATGCCCAACGCCCACTTCGTCACCGTGTTGAAGGTGAGCGGCGCGGCCACCACCACATCAGCCGGCGGGTGGGGCTCCGGGTCGCCGGGCATCCGCCACTCCACGCGTACCAGATAGCCGGTCTTGTCTTGCAACGCCTGACGGTCGAGCCACGGCGCGGCGGTCGGGCTGACGATCATGCACACCCGCCACCCGTCGGCGATCAGGAGGTCGACCAGCTCGTCGATGTGTTCCGCCGGGCCCGCGGCGCAGACGACCAGGTACAGCACCGGGCGTTCTGTCATGCCCGCAGTCTGCCCGATTCGACAGTCGCGGCGTCGAGCGCATACCGATCACGTATGCCGCCGACGATCACCGTGACATGCCGTTGTCCCTGGTCAGCCGCGAGAGTCGACGCATGGCCCGGGGCGGGTGCCCTGTCCCGGAGTTGCGCCGGCCCTCAACGGCGCAGCTCCTCCCGCCCCGGTGCCAGCCCATGAATCAACCTCTTGGAGCCGGCATGCCCACCGTGATCGACGACGACCACCCCGCCAATGGGTGCCTGGCCGCTGCCTGGGAGTCGGTCGACGTGCGGGCCGCCGGTGACTTCTGGTGCACAGTCGAAGACCGCCGACCCGGGCTGCTCCCACACCGCGACGCGCCGCTGTTCTTCACCGCGCTGGGCCGCCTCCTGGTCGGCGGTGACGACCCGGCGAACCGGGCGGCGCTGCTCCGGGTGCTCGGCAGCGCGTACCGTCACTTCGACCTGCTCCCGCACGCCACCACCATCGGCGACGCGCTGCTCGCCACTGTGGCCCGCCAAGCTCATCCACTGTGGACGCCGCAGCTCACCGTCGCCGCCGAGCGCGCCCTGTGCCGCGCCGCGCGCGCCGTCCGACGCGCCGCCGCGCAGGCCGGCGACGGCCGGGCCTGGTGGCACGTCGAGGTGATCGGCCATGACCGGCCGTCGCCCGACATCGCCATCCTGACGGTACGTCCCTGGCGGCGGCTGCCCTTCCAGCCAGGTCAGGCCGTTCCGGTCTGCACGCCGCGCCTGCCCGGGCACTGGCGCTGGCTCTCACCGGCCAACGCCCCACGCGCGGAAGGCACCGTCGAGCTGCACGTCCGCGCCGTACCCGCCGGCACCGTCTCCCACCGCCTGGTCCATGAGGTACGCCCCGGCGAGCTGCTCTGGCTCGGCCCACCCGTCGACACCGGGCTGAGCCTCGACCCGGCGAGCACGAGCGATCTGCTGCTCGTCGCCGGTGGCACTGGCCTGGCACCGCTGCGCGCCCTGGTCGAGCAGGTCGCCGCTGCTCCGGACGGCCGGCGGGTGACGCTGATCGTCGGCGCGCGCACCTTCACCGACCTGTACGACTCGATCGCCCTCGACAAGCTGCAATCCGCCCACGACTGGCTGACCATCGTGCCGGCGCTCTCCGACGACCCCTGCGCCGAGCCGGCCGAACAGGGCGACGCCCTGACCATCGCCCTCGAACACCACCAGCCGGGCCAGGACGTCTACCTTTGCGGCCCGCCCGCGATGCTGACCGGCGCGCGGTCACGGCTGATCGACCTCGGCATCCCCGCCGCCCGCATCCGCCTGCCCAGCACCCGGGGCGCCAGACGGTCGGGAGTAGTTCCCCGAGAAGCGTGATGCCTGTCAGTCAGCGTGATGACTCACAGGCATCACGCTCGTCAGGGACAAGGCCACCCGCACCCGGGGCACGCCGGTCGCCCGGCGCATGGTCGGAAAGGTCAGGAGGAGGTGTCGCCGAACTCGCGTACCCCGTCGACGTCCAGCGTGATCCGCCCGTTGTCGATCCACTGGCCGGTGGCGGCGAGCCAGCTCGGGTCGTCGCGTTCGTCGATGGTGCTCCAGCTGTGCCGGTGATGACGTAGCTGGATCGGCCCAGTCGACTGGCCTGGCGCGAGCGTGCCGTCGGTGAAGGTCAGCTCCACCCAGCCGGGGACCGGTGTGCCCGGCGGGGGGCCGGGCGGCGCCGGCGTCGTCATCGCGGAGGGCCCGCCTGGCGGGACGAAGAACTGCACTGTCTGCCGGATCCGGTCACAACCCAGCGCTGCCCAGTCGCAGTTCGGCACCAGCGAGGTGTTGCCGCCCTCGAAGCGCAGGTGATAGCGCACCCGCACCGTGCTCAGGTCGAGTGGCCCGGTGCCGGTGTTTGTCACCTTCAGGAGGTGCTGGATCTGGTTGTTCGTGGGTGACCAGTCCAGGTTGAGGTAGCTGACCGTCGCGCGGCCGGCCGCGGTGCGCACTGTGGTGGTGGGCGAGGTGTCGGAGTAGCCGCCGAGCGCGCGGGCGGCAACCGCTATCCGGTACGTCGTGCCGGGTGCGAGATCGGTCAGCGTGATCGTGGTGTCGGTGGTGGCGCCGAGGAAGCGGTACGTGTTCGGCCCCAGCGGCACCTGCACCTCATAGTTGATCGGCTGCTCCGCGCCGGGCTCGACCCAGGTGGAGGGCGCCCAGCTGAGCGTGAGCTGATGCGGTTCGTTCGAGACCACCGTCGGGGTGCCCGGGGTGCTGATCGCCGGGCCGTCGGCGCGGGCGGCGTTGACGGCGAGCAGGCTCGCCAGCGCGGCGAGGGCGATGGTGGCGGTCACGCGGCGAGCAGGCATAGCCGAATGATATGCACAGGCATCGATGCCAGGGCATCGTCCGTCAGTCCAGTGACGCCAAGGGCGGATCCAGTCCGTTACGCGACGTAGTCGGTTTGGAGATAATGCCTGGTCAGGGGACTACCTAGCGTCAACCCGTCATCACGAACGGCCTCGACGTCGGCGTCGCACCTGCCGCCCCGTCCGGCCTCAGACGGGAGAGAACCTATGCGTACTCAGAACACAAGCCGGCGGTTCGGCGCTCGGGCGTCCGTACTCGTGCTCGGTCTTGTCGCGACCGGAGCGGTGCTCGCCCCGGCGAGCCCGGCGTCCGCCGCGGTCCCCGGCCTGGTGCGGGTCGCCGCGACCAGCGTCAGCAGCTCGGCCGACTACCACAGCGTCACGGCGACGTGCCCGGTCGGGAAGGTGCTCACCGGCACCGGCTACGAACTCAACGGCGTCACCGGCGAGGGCATCGTCGACGACCTGCGCCCCAACGGTGGCGTCGCCACGGCGCCGACAGCTGTCACCGTCGGCGCCTACGAGACCGAGGCGTTCGCGGGGAACTGGTCGGTGACGGCGTACGCGATCTGCGCCAACCCGCTGCCCGGCCTGGTCCGGGTCACCACGGCCGGCGTCAGCAACTCGGTCGACTACCGCAGCGTCACGGCGACCTGCCCGGCGGGGAAGGTGCTGACCGGCACGGGCTACGAGCTGAACGGCGTCACCGGCGAAGGTGTCGTCGACGACTTCCGGCCCAACGGCGGCGTCGCCACGGCACCGACTGCTGTCACCGTCGGCGCGTACGAGTCGGGACGGCGCTGAACTGGTCCGCCACCGCGTACGCGATCTGCGCCAACCCCCTCGCGGGCCTGGTGCGCGCCTCAGCCGTGGGGGCCAGCAACTCCCTCGACTTCCGAAGCGTCACGGCGACCTGTCCGGTCGGGAAGGTGCTGACCGGCGCCGGCTACGAGCTGAACGGGGTGACCGGCGAGGGCATCGTGGACGACTTCCGCCCCAACGGCGGCCCCGCGACCGCCCCGACGTCCGCAGCGTCCGGCGCGTACGAGGAGGACGCGTTCGCCGGGAACTGGTCCGACACGGCGTACGCCATCTGCGCCACGCCGTAACGCTGATGCGTGGCCGCCCCGCACGCGGGGCGGCCACACCCGTGCTCGTTACCGCGATATGGCGTCAGCGGGCGGTCGGCAGGCGTGCCTCGGCCATAGCGTCCGGAGGAGAGGACGCGAGTCGAGGGAGGCCAACATGCGTGATCCTTTGTCGGGAGAGCGAGCCTCGGTCACTGTCCGGGTGGACCGGTGGCGCGCGGGGCTGCCGCCGGACGCGTGGCCCGACATTCTTCCGGCAAGCGGGAAATTCTGCCGGCGCGACGTCTTCGCGGTGGCCGGCGCGTACCGGGCGGGGTCCGCGAGCCCACGGCAACTACTGACGGCCGTGCTGGCCTGGGCTTACGGCCCCATCGGGTACGGCCCGTGGCGCGCCGCAAGGTCGCTCGACGCCGATCCGGAGGGCAAACGCCTGGCGTACGCGCTGGAAGAGGTGTCCACGCCGGCGCCCGACGAGGACGCGCTGCTCACGGCGTACCGCCGCTTCCGCGACCCGGACCACGCTCGCCTGCCCTGGTTGGGGCCGGGCCTGTTCACGAAGGTTCTCTACTTCGTCGGCTACCGGCGCGGGGTGGGCGGCGTGCAGCCCCTGATCCTCGACCGTGTCGTGGCCGGCCAACTTCCCGCCGAGGCGGGTGTCGGCCGGCGCAACGGCTGGTCGTCCGAGGAGTGGCTGGCCTACCTGCGGTGGGCGGCCGAGCAGGCTCGGATCAGGGGAGTGGAGCCGGACGCGGTGGAGATGGCGGTCGTGTCCGACCGGTGAGGTGGCTACCGTGCGGCGCGTAGGCGGGTGTCCAGCGCGTCGAGGTCGGGGACGAACCAGATCTGCCCGCCCTGGTTCGACTCGTGCACCAGGGCGCGCAACGCGGAACTCTCCGCGAGCTGCGCCGAGATGTCGCCGACGACGGCCAGCCGCACCCGGTAGTTGACGAACTTCTGCATCACGTCGCCGGCGAAGCGGGTGCCCAACGAGAAGAAGCGCTCGTCGAGTCGGTTGGCCGGCACGGCCACCACCTGGGCGCCGAGGAACGCCGCCCCGATCAGGTCCAGCGCGTCCTGCTCGGTGGCCACCGGCGGCCCCGCCGGGTCGCAGACCAGCACCGGCACCCCGGCGCGTTCCTGGATCTCGTCAGACATCGTGGACCTCCCGGTCGAGCAGGCCGTTGTCGGCGTTGAGGACGGCATCGAGCAGGTGCAGCAACTCGGCGGTGGCGGCCGGGTCACCCAGGATGATGATCTTCATGCGGTGGCGTTGCTCGTCGTACACGGTCTGCACCCGCAGCGGGTTGGCCTGGTCGTGGGCGGTGTTGGCGCTGGTGAGCACGAGCGTGCCGAGTCGGTCGGCGGCGGCCCGGTCGACGCCGTCGATCTGCACGATGCTCGACACCTCCGCCTGCCTGGCGAGGCTGGGCGCGGCCGGAGCCTGCCCGGTGAGCGCGTCGAGGTCGCTGGCGGCGATCCGGTACTGCTTGCCGATCCGCACCGCGCGCAGCCGGCCCGAGCGGATGTAGCCGCGCACGGTCCGCACGTGCAGGTTGAGCCGGTCGGCCACCTGCTCAACTGAGTATATTTCTTCCGTCATCGTTACTTATGCTACCCGAATAGGGAAGCATGGGGAGTGATTGGGTCGACTCGTTGGCGACATCAGCTCGAAAGGACCCACTGGGACGGCGAGGCCCTGGGGGCGTTCGGCCAGCTAACTCGCTCGCGCTGTCGGACGGTTCCAGTACCGTCTGGGGACCATGGACGCGCTCGGCGACGCCATCATCGGGCGGGATCACCCCGCGGGCCTGCTGCGCGCCGAGCTGGATCGCGCCACCACCAGCCACGGCGGTCTCGCCCTGGTCACCGGCGAGCCGGGCATCGGCAAGACGACCCTCGTCACGTCGGCGGCACGGGAGGCCCGGCAGCGGGGCGCGCTGGTGCTCGGCGCCGCCTGCTGGGATTCCGACAGCGCCCCCGGCTACTGGCCGTGGGTGCAGGTGCTGCGTGCCCTGCGGCGCTCCGCCGACGACTGGGCGGTGGCGCGGCAGTCCGCCGAGCCGGCCCTCGCGGCCCTGCTCGGCCAGTCCGGCACCGGTGGCGAGCAGGCCGGTCGCCTGGCCAGTTGGGCCGGCGTCGACCCCGGCCCGGACACCGCCGACCAGGAGGCGTTCGCGCTGTACGACGCGGTGACCGCCGCGCTGGTCGCCGTCTCCCAGCACCGGCCGGTGGTGGTCGTCCTCGACGACCTGCACTGGGCCGATCCGGCCTCGCTGCGGTTGCTGAGCTTCGCCGCCCAGCACACCTGGTTCGAGCGGCTCCTGCTGATCGGCACCTACCGCGACGCCGAGGTCGAGTCGGGCGAGCATCCGTTGCGCCCGCTGCTGATGCCGCTGGTCGCGAAGGCCACCACGATCACCCTCACCGGTTTCACCCGCGACGAGGTGGCCGCACTGATGACCCGGACCGCCGGCCGGAAGCCCGAGGCCAGCCTGGTCGACGAGGTGCACCGGCGCACCGGCGGCAACCCGTTCTTCGTCGAGCAGACCGCACGGCTGTGGCACGCCGACGACGCGGTCGGCACCATCGCACCCGGCGTGCGGGAGGCGGTGCGCCGCCGCCTGGCCCAGCTGCCCGCCGCCGTGGTGGAGGCGCTGACCGTCGCCGCCGTACTGGGTCGCGAGTTCCACCGTCAGGTCCTCGCCGCCTGCGCGGCCGCCCCGGCGGCGCAGGTCGATCGGCTGCTCGACCGGGCGGTGACCGCCCGACTGGTGGTCACCCGGGGCGGTGGCCGCTTCGCCTTCGCCCACGACCTGGTCCGCGAAACCCTCTACGACGGGCTGACCGACGACGACCGGCGGGCCCGCCATGGCGCTGTCGTCCGGGCTGTCGACGACCTGCGGGAGCTCACTGACCGGCTGATCCCGGCCGACCTCGCCCGCCACGCCTACCTGGCCGGCCCCGCGCTCGACCGGGCCCGGGTGGCCACGCTGCTGGTCGCCGCCGGGCGGGACGCCTTCGCCCGGCTGGCCGGCGACGAGGCGGCGGTGCACTTCCGCCGAGCCCTCGAGGTCGTCGAGGACCCGGCACAACGTGTGCGGATCCTCGTCGAGTTCGCCGAGTCGCACTATCACCACGCCCGCCGGGAAGAGGTCACGCGACTCCTGGCCGAGGCCGCCAAGCTGGCCCGTTCACTCGACGACCCGGTGCTGCTGGCCCGGGTCGCGCTCACAGTGAACCGCTCCCGGCAGGTCGATACCGCCCAGTCGATCGAGTCGGCAGAGTTGGTGCGCGAGGCGTACCGCCGCTTGATCGGCGAACCGGACGCCGCGGCGACGGTCGGCGCCCTGGTCGCGGACCTGATCACCGCCAGCGAGACGATCGCCCGTCGAGGGCAGGACGACGAGGCGCTCACCTTCAGCCTCTGGGCCCGTCACGACACGACCTGGGGGCTCGGCACCGCCGCGGCCCGAGCGGCGCTCACCGCCGAGATCCGGGACGTGGCCCGTCGAACGGGCGACCGGGAAACCGAGCTGTGGGCCACCTCGCTGCGCTGGGTGGCACTGCTGGAGTTGGGCGACCCGCGCTTCGCCGAGGAGCTCACCACCTTCGTCGACGCCGAACGGCAGGGCGACTTCGCCCGGCACCGGATGGCCGCGGCCGTCGACAGCGGGATCATCGCGGCGTTCCAGGGTGACTTCGCCACGGCCGACGAGCGGTTCGCCATCCTCACCGACCAGAGCGACCCGGGCCACACCGAGTTCGGGTTCATGGGCCACCACCTGCGCTGGTCCCGACTGCTGCTCCAGGGCCGGGGCGCCGAGGCCGCCGCGCTGGTGGACGGGCTGGCCCCGATCGACTACCCCTACCGGGAGCTGCTGCGGGCGATCACCGCGGCCGAGCGCGGCGACGGCGAGACGGCGATCCGGCTGACCGCCGGCATCGAGGCCGCCGCCATCCGGTACCCGCGCCCGGTGTCACCGCTCTGGCTACGGCTACGCGCGCAGGCCGCCGCCGCGTCCGCCGACCCGCAGCGCTGCGACGCCGCGCGGGCCGCGCTCGCCCCGCACCGTGGAGAGTGGACGGTAGGGCTCTTCGGCTGCGACATCAGTGGCCCCGTCGACCACTGGCTGGCGCTGATCGACGCCGCGCAGGAACGCTGGGACGACGCCATCGCCGGCTTCACCGCCGCTCGGGACTCCGCCGACCGGCTGGGCTCGCGACCCTGGTCGCTGCTCGCCCGCACCGGCCTCGCGAACGCCCTCTCCGGCCGAGGTCACCCGGGCGACACCGCGACGTCGACAGCGCTGCGCGCCGCCGCCGTTCGGGAGGCGACCGCCCTCGGCATGACGCAGGTGCTCCACCGGCTCGCCGCCCCGACGGCCGCCGACGCCGACCTCCCGGACCGGGCCGCCGGGCCGGCCGAGACCACTGGGCTGGGCCAGGCGGTCGGGTCAGGCCAGATCACCGCGCCGGGCCAGATCACCGCGCCGGGCCAGATCACCGCGCCGGGCCAGATCACCGCGCCGGGCCAGGTTGCTGGTTGGGGCCGGGCCGTCGGGTCGGGTCAGGTCGTCGCGTCCGGCCAGGCCGCGCCGGTCGCGACCGCGATCGAGGGGTACGAGTTTCGGCGCAACGGGCCGGTCTGGCAGCTCGCGTACGACGGTGTCGTGGTGCACCTGCCCGACGCCAAGGGGTTGCACGACCTGCACCTGCTGCTCAGCCGCCCGGGCAGCGACGTACCGGCCGTCGAGTTGCTCGACCCTGCGGCAGGGCCGGAGCTGGTCGCCGCCCGCCGGATGGGGGCCGACCCGGTCCTCGACGACGAGGCGAAGGCCCGCTACCGGCGGCACCTGGCCCGCCTCGACGAGGAGATCGACCGGGCCGCCGCCCGCGACGACGACCGGAAGGTGTCCACGCTGGACGCCGAACGGGGTGCTCTGCTCGACGAGCTGCGTGCCGCGGCGGGCCTCGCCGGCCGGAGCCGCCGCCTGGGCGACGAGGCCGAGCGGGCCCGCAAGACGGTGACCGCGCGAATCCGCGACACGTTGCGCAAGCTGGACGACCGACACCCGGCACTGGCGAGCCACCTGCGCGACTCCGTCTCCACCGGCACCACCTGCCGCTACCTACCCCCCACCCCGCTGCCCTGGCGGCTCTGATCCCCACGGCCCCCACCCCCCACCCCCAGCCCTCCGCGATCTTGCACTTTCGGTCGCCGATCGAGGTTGATTTGCCACCTCTGTCGGGACAGCAAGTGCAAGATCGCGAGGGCGAGGGCGGGGCGGGGGTGGGGTTGGTTAGCGGCGGTTGTACTTGTACATGGTCAGGGTGCCGAAGACCAGGACGAAGCCGGCGCTCCACAGCAGCAGCCACATCGTGGCCGACGGGTCCGACTCACCGCTCATCGCTCCGCGGATCGCGGCGACCAGCTGCGTCACCGGGTTGACCTTCACGAACGCCTGGAGCCAGCCGGGCATGGTGCTCGGCTCGACGAAGACGTTGCTCAGGAACGTCAGCGGGAACAGCACCATCATGCTGACCCCCATCACCGACTTCTCGCTGCGCAGGATCAGCCCGAAGAACGTCCACACCCAGGAGAACGCGAACGAGAAGATGACCAGCAGCCCGATCCCGACGACAACCCCGACCACCCCGCCTTCGGGGCGGAACCCGAGCACCAGCCCGAGGCTCAGGATCACCACGGCGGCGAGGATGTAGCGCAGCACGTCGCCGAAGATCATGCCGACCAGGGCGGCCGGGCGCCAGACGGGCAGCGTCCGGAACCGGTCGAAGATGCCCTTCTCGATGTCGGTGTTGAGGCCGACGCCGGTGTACATGGTGATCATGACGACGCTGGTCACCATGATGCCGGGCAGGAAGAACTGAAGGTAGTCACGCGGGCTGCCGGCGAGGGCGCCACCGAACAGGTACGTGAACATCAGCACCATGATGATCGGGAACGCGGTCACGTCGAAGAGCTGCTCCGGCACGTGCTTGACCTTCAGCATGGCCCGCCAGCCGAAGGTGAGCGACGCGCTCAGCGCGCTCGGGCGGGGCGGTCGGGCACCGGGCGCGAGCACGGTAGCCAGCGCCTCGGCGGACGGGACGTAGACGGTCGGCGCCCGTTCGGTAGTGGTGGTGGTGTCGCTCATCGGGCTGCCTCCAGTTCGTCGTCGCGCTCGTCGGTCGGCACGGCGGGGTGGTCGGTCAGGGCCAGGAAGACCTCGTCCAGGCTCGGCTGGCCGAGGGAGAAGTTGTCGACGACGATGCCGGCACGGGCCAGGTCGCTGAGCACGCGAGCGGCCTGGGCGCTGGCGTCGAGGTCGGTGCCGGCCTCACCGACGCGGGCGGTCAACGCCACCGGGTCGGCGGCGAGCTGCACCGGCACGTCGAGCGCCTCCCGGAGCACCCGCTCCGCCTCGGGGCGCTGAGCGGGGTCGCGCAGTCGCAGGTGGACGGTGCCGGAGCCGATCGACGACTTCAACTCACCAGGGGTGCCCTCCGCGATCACCCGGCCGTGGTCGACGACCGCGATCCGCCCGGCGAGCTGGTCGGCCTCGTCGAGGTACTGGGTGGTCAGCAGCACCGTCGTGCCGTGCGACACCACCGCCCGGATGATCTCCCACACCTGGTTGCGGCTGCGCGGGTCGAGGCCGGTCGTCGGCTCGTCGAGGAAGAGCAGATCCGGGGTGTTCAGGATGCTGGCGGCGATGTCGATGCGTCGCCGCATCCCACCCGAGTACTTCTTCACCTGGCGGTCGCTCGCCTCGGTCAGCCCGAAAGCGGCGAGCAGGGCCGCTGCGCGCTCCCGAGCGGCCGGCTTGCGCAGGCCGAGCAGGCGGGCGAGGAGCACCAGGTTCTCCGTACCGGTCAGGTCCTCGTCGACGGAGGCGTACTGGCCGGTGAGGCTGACCCGGGAACGGACCTTGTCGGCCTCGGTGACCACGTCGTGCCCGAAGACCCGGGCCGAGCCGCCGTCGGGCCGCAACAACGTGGCGAGCACCCGGACCGCTGTGGTCTTGCCCGCGCCGTTCGGGCCGAGCAGACCGTAGACGGTGCCCGCGGGCACCTGGAGGTCGATGCCGGCCAACGCCCTGGTGTCACCGAATGAGCGGGTGAGCCCTTCGGCCTCGATGGCCAGACCGGTGGTGCGTCTACTCATGATCCTTACCTTTCGTGTTGGGCGTGTTCAGGAGACGTAGGGCCGAGCCGCCCGGCCGTCGCGCAGTGCCAGACCCCACCAGCGCAGCTGGTCGATCAGGACGCCGACGTCGCGTTGCAGCTCGTCGGTGCACTGGGCGGTCGGCTCGCCGGCGAGCAGGTCGATCCCGACGACGTCGCGCACCGTCATCGCGTGCAGTGCGGTGAAGACGGTACGTAGTTGGTCGACCGCGTGCAGGCCGGTGGACCGACAGCCGTACGACACGAAGCCGACCGCTTTGGCCTGCCACTCGTCGTACGCGTAGTCGATGGCTTGTTTCAGAGGTGCCGGGAAGCTGTGGTTGTACTCGGGGGTGACCACGACGAACGCGTCCGCCCGGCCCACCTCGCGGACGAACGCCCGGATGGACGCGGTCGGCTCGGCGGGGTAGGTGGCCGGGAAGTCGTACTCGGTCAGGTCAACGACGCTCACCGCCAGGTCGTCGTGCCGCTCGGCCTGCTCGACGAACCAGTGGGCGAGCCGGTCGCCGACCCGCCCCTCCCGGGTGCTGCCGACGATCACGGCGATCCGCAACTGTGTCATGGCCACCCCCTTCCACACTGAAGGCGCGAGGTGACGACACGCGCCCGCTAGATCCGATCTAGCGGGCGCGTGTCGGGGCGAAATGTCGGTGGGATCGGCTTGACTGGGGTCGACGAATGGGGGAGCGGAATGGCACAGGTACGCATCGAGCCATGGCACGAGGACGACCTCGACCTGCTGAGGCAGCTCAACTCACCGGACACCCGCAAGCACACCGGCGGCCCGGAGACCGACGAGCAGGTGCTCGCCCGGCACGACAGGTACGTGCACTTCTCGGGCACCGGGCAGGGCTGCATGTTCACGCTGGTGCTGCCGGACGGGGCACGGGCGGGCAGCGTCGGCTACTGGGCCCGCGAGTGGCGCGACCAGCCGGTGTACGAGCTGGGCTGGGCGGTGCTGCCCGCGTACCGGGGGCAGGGGCTGGCCACGGCGGCGGTGCGCGCGGTGGTGGACGTCGCTCGCGCCCGACGGGACCGGCACCACGCCCACGCCTACCCCTCGGTCGACAATCCCGCCTCGAACGCGGTGTGCCGCAAGGCCGGCTTCACGCTGCTCGGCGAGACCGGCTTCGAATACCCGCCGGGGCAGATGATGCGGGCCAACGACTGGCAGCTCGACCTGACCGCCCCACCGACCGGAAGCTGAGGTCGGCGGGGCGGCCGGCGACAGGTCACCAAGTGGTGTCGAGGCGCTGCCGTTGCTCGGCGGTCAGCTCCAGGTCGACAGCCGCCAGGCTCTCCTCCAGTTGCGCCACGGACGAGGCGCCCACCAGCGGGATGGACGGCAGCTCACCGCCCAGCAACCAGGCGAGCACCACCTGGTTGACAGTCGCGCCGCTCTGCCCGGCCACCTCCCGCAGCGCGGCCAGCCGCCGGGGCGCGCTCGGCAGGTCGTACGCCGAGCTGAGCGGCTTGTCCGCCCGGGTGAACGCCCCCTTGAGCAGCGGCGAGTACGCCACCAGCGTCAGCTCGGGCTCGGCACGCAGATAGCTGAGCAGGTCACCGCTGACGCCGCCCGGCTCGCCGTCCGGGTCCAGTTCGCTGACCATGTCGGTGCGGTTCGGCAGGTAACTGCGGTGGTACTGGAGCACCTCGTACCCCGGCAGGCCGGCGGTGGCGGCCAACGAGCGGGCCCGCTCCACCCGCCAGGCCCGGTGGTTGCTGGCGCCCAGCAGACCCACAGTGCCCTCGGCGACAAGCTCGGCGAAGCCCTCGACGGTCTCCTGGAGCGGCACGGTCCGGTCCTCGATGTGCGCGTAGAGCAGGTCCAGCCGCTCCACCCCGAGCCGTTCCCGGCTGCGCTCCGCGGACTCGCGGATCACCTTGGCGGAGAGGCCCTCGGCGTTGTCCAGGTAGCTGGTCCCCGGGGCCAGCGGTCGGGCGCCCAGCTTGGTGGCGATGACGATCTCGGCGCCGACGCCCCTGCTGCGCCGCCACCGGCCGAGCAGTTCCTCGCTCTGCCCGCCCTGCCCGCCGTCCACCCAGAAGGCGTAGTTGTCCGACGTGTCGATGAACGTGCCGCCGGCCTCGACGTACCGGTCGAGGATCGCGTACGAGGTGGCCTCGTCGGTGGCGCTGCCGAAGAGCATCGCGCCGAGGCTGAGCACGCTGACCTCGCGCCGGGTCTTCGGGTCAGCGCCGATCGTGCGGTACCGCATGGGGGTCTCCTCTCGTGCGCCCTACCGGTGGGCGCACGAGTCACACTGCCGGCTGGAGCGCACTCCAGGTCAAGCGCCCAGACGCCGAGAAGCGCCGTACCTCAGGGTCAGGTGAAAATGACTGTGCGGTACGGCGCTCACCGGGGCATCACCGCCGACGGGTCGGCGGCTCAGGTCAGTTGGGCAGGTAGGCGAAGGTGTCCGGGTTCGGGCCCTGCCGGCCGGCCTCGCCCTTGTTCAGCGCGGTGATCCGCTCCATCGCCGCGTCGTCCAACTCGAAGTCGAAGATCCGGGTGTTCTCCTCGATCCGCTTCGGGGTAGTCGACTTCGGGAAGATGATGTCGCCGCGCTGCACGTGCCAGCGGAGCACCACCTGCGCCGGGGTCCGGTCGAGCTGCCCGGCGATGTCGACCACCGTCGGGTCGTCGAGCACCTTGCCCTGCGCGATCGGCGACCACGCCTCGGTGAGGATGTTGTGCTCACGGCCGTAGGCGCGGACCTCGTCGTTGCCGAAGTACGGGTGCGCCTCGATCTGGTTGACCACCGGCACGACGCTCGCCTCGGCGGCCAGCCGCTCCAGGTGCGAAACCTGGAAGTTAGACACGCCGATCGAGCGGGCCCGGCCGTCGCGCTGGAACTCCTCCAGCACCTTCCAGGTCGAGACGTAGTCGCCGTCGTACAGGGTCGGCAGCGGCCAGTGGATCAGGAACAGGTCGATGTAGTCCATCTTCAACGCCGCCAGGGTCGAGTCGAACGCCCTGCGGGCGTCGTCGGGGCGGTGGAAGCCGTTGTTGAGCTTGCTGGTCACGTAGACCGAACTCCGGTCGAGGCCGGACACGCGTACCGCCTCGCCGACCTCGGCCTCGTTGCCGTACATCTCAGCGGTGTCGATGTGCCGGTAGCCCACCTCGAAGGCGGTGGTCACCGCCGCGACGGTGTCCTTCGGCTCGATCTGGAACACCCCGAAGCCAAGCTGCGGAATGGTGTTGCCGTCGTTCAGGCTGATGTCGGGAATCGTGAGTGCCACTGCGGCTCCTTCGCGTCTTCGTTACCTGTCATCCATACCCGGGTCTGTGGACGATCCACCGCCCAACCGAGGGTGACGAAGGCAACGGCGCGTCGGTTCACCCGGTCGTGTCGAACAGCACCGGCCACGGCCGTGCCGCCGGCACCGACGTAGCGTGCGGCGCGGGCGCGGTGGGCTCGGCGTCGGCCAGCACCTCCGCGGCGAGTTGGCCGAACATCGCCGCCGCCGGGTGCGCCGACCGGTCCGGCCAGGCCGCCGAGGTGCGCTTGGCCAGCGGCGCATCCGTGATCGGCCGCCAGGCCATCCGGGGTTCCCGGCGGGCCACCGCCGCCGGTTCCACTGCCACCCCGCCTCCGGCCAGCACCAGCCCGAAGAGAAACTCCGGGTTGCGGGCCGGACGCACCCGGGCCGGACGCCAACCGTGCTGCCGGCACACCGCCAGCAGGTGGTCGTGCCAGCCGGGGGCGGTGGCGCGCGGCGCGGCCACCAGATCCAGACCGGCCAGCGACGCGAGCGTCACCTCGCGGCCGCGGGCCAGCGGCGAGGTGCGCGGCAGCAGCACCCCCAGGGGTACGTCGACCGGGGCGCCGAAGCGCAGCCCGTCCGCCGCCACCGGGTGATGCACGAGCCCCACGTCGAGGGTCCGCTCGGTGAGCATCCGCACCTGCTCGGCAGTGGTCAGCTCGTGCAGCTCGACGTCCAGGCCGGGCGCCCGGGTGGTGAGCCCGTCCAGCAGCGAACGCAGCGTCACGGCGGGCGTCTCCGGTGGCACCCCGGCCCGGAGTACGCCCAGCTCACCGGCGCGGATCTGCCCCATCAGGCTGCGAAGTCGACCCTCGCCGGCGAGCAGCTCCTCCGCCTCGCCGAGCAGCAGCTCACCGGCGGTGGTGAGGCGTACCTGGCGGCGGGACCTGTCGAACAGCTCGACAGTCAGCTCCCGTTCCAGCCGCTGGATCGACTGGCTCAGCGGCGGCTGGGCCATCCCGAGCAGCTCCGCGGCCCGGCCGAAGTGCAGTTCGTGTGCGACCACCACGAAGTGCCGCAGGTGCCGGAGCAGATCCACGGCCGGGACCCTACGCCAGCGCGGCCGCGGTGGCGCTGGATACCGTGCTGGCGTGGACGTGGAGAAACGCATCGGAGCCATCTTCGCCGCCGTCGGCGTGACGGCCAGCCTGCACGTCGTGGACCTGGACGCCGTCGACCTGAGCGCCGTCGAAGACGGCGGACCGGTCGGCGGCGGTCTTCGTGAGGTCGGGGTGCGGGCCGACGAGCAGGTGGTGATCGCCTCGATCTTCAAGATCCTGTTGGTGCTGGAGTTCGCCCGGCAGGTCGAGGCCGGTCAGCTGGACCCGACCGAGCGGGTAGTGGTCACCGCCGCGGACCGGCTCGGTGGGTGGGGTCTGGCCGGGTGCGCCGACGACGCCGAGGTGTCGCTGCGCGACCTCGCGTACTTCGCCATGTCGGTCACCGACAACACGGCCGCCGACCTGCTGCTGCGCCGGGTCGGCCCGGACCTGCTGCCGATGCTCGCCGTCGAGCTGGGGCTGACCCGTACCCAGATCCTCGGTGGTCCTCGGGAACTGGTCGAGATGATGCTCGCCGACGTGGGCGCCCGGACCGAGGCGGAGTTCGCCCGGATCTTCCCCACGCTGCCGGCGGACCGGGTCCGGGCCATGCGGGTCTTCGACCCCGCGCACACCACGTCCAGCACCGCCCGGGAGATCACCCGGCTGCTCACGCTGATCTGGCGGGACGAGGCCGGGCCGGCGGCGGCCTGTGCGATGGTCCGGACCTGGATGGCCCGACAGATCTTCTGGACCCGGCTGGCCGCCGGGTTCCCGCCCGGCGTGCGGGTCTCCGGAAAGACCGGCACCCTGCCCGGGTTCCACCTGGAGGCCGGGGTCGCCGAATACCCCGACGGCGGCCGGTACGCGATCGCCGTCTTCGCCCGCGCGGAGCAGTTGACCCCGCGCCGCATCGACGTGGACCTGGCGATGGGGGAGGCCGCCCGGACGGCCGTCGAGGCGCTGCGCGGCGACTGATTTCGCCCTCGTCCAGGGGGCGCCGCACCCCCGCCGAGCAGGACCGATATCCGCTGGCGTATCGGAGCCGACGGCCCTTGATCTTGGACCAGGGCCCGGTGCCGCTGGTTGGCTCGTGGTCGACACATCGCCCGACCACGGGGAGTAGATCCGCATGCCCAGTCTCGACCGCCGACGCTTCCTGCGCGACGCCGCCGCCACCAGCGCACTGGTCTCCACCGGTGGCCTCGCCGCCGGCGTCGCCACCCCGGCCCAGGCCGCGCCATCGACCGCCGCGCCCACGCCGGCCGCTCGCCGCAGGGGTGCGGTCAGCTTCCGCTGGTGGGGTACTGCCGGCTGGCGCGTCGACATCGGTGAGCGCACCGTCCTCGTCGACCCGTTCCTCAGCCGGATCGACACCGGGCTGTTCACCGGCCCGTTCAACCCGGCCAAGGCGTTGACAGTGCGCACCGACGTGATCGACCCACGGGTCGACCGGGCCATGACGGTGCTGGTCACGCACACCCACTGGGACCACTTCATGGACGTGCCCTACATCGCCAAGCGCACCGGCGCGCGGGTGTTCGGCACGCTCACCGCGTACCACCTGGGGTTGGCCTACGGGTTGCCGTCGACGCAGCTCAGCGCCGTGAAGGGTGGGGAGGTGCTGGACTTCGGCGACCACAGCGTCGAGGTGGTCGGCGCGCTGCACAGCCGCAACCCGTCGTACTCGGTGGCCTTCCCCGGGGTTCGGGTGAGCCCGCCGCCGCAGCCGGTCACCATCGCCGACCTGCCGGAGGGCGACACGCTGGGGTACCTGCTGCGGGTCGACAGCGGGCCGTCGGTCTACTTCACCGGTGCCAGCGACGTCGCCGAGCGGAACCTCACCGGCCTCGCGCCCGACGTGGCGATGGTGGCCATGCAGAACGCCACCACCACCGGCGACTACCTGCCCCGGCTGCTGGCCGGCCTCGACTACCCGAAGGTCGTGGTGCCGGTGCACTACGACAACTTCGAGACGGCGTTGCAGAACCCGCCGCCGGTCGCCCCGACCGACCGCACCCGGCTGAACGAGATGATCGCGGCGGTGCGCCGGATCTCGCCGCGCAGCCGGGTGCTGGTGCCCGAGTACGAGACCGCGTACCACTTCTGAGCGGCGACGGTGGGGGTCGCCGAGCGGCGGCCCCCACCCCGGCGGTCAGGAGGCGGTCATCTCCGCCAGGGCCCGCACCGACTTCCAGTTGCGGGAGGTGGCCACCACACCGAGCTTCTTCTCCAGGTACGCGTTCGTGAACTTCGACCGCCCGTAACCGCCGTCGACGTAGTGCAGGAACGCCTCCCGGCCGGTCACAGTGAACGACACGTTCTCACCACCGGGCACGGCCAGCGCGTCGACTGTGGACTTCTTCGGCGCGGTGGCGAGGAAGGCCACCATCAGTCGCGTCGGGTCGTCCTCCCGGTCGGCGTACGGGTTGCCGCCGGCGATCGCCGCCAACTCCCGGCCGCTGCGCACCAGCACCGGCACCGTCAACGCCAGCTCGTCGGTGAGCGCCCGTGCGATCCCGGCGGCCAGCTTCTCCGCGTCGCGCACCGTGCTGCCGAAGGCCACGTTGCCGCTCTGCAGGTAGGTCTTGACGTCATCGTGCCCGAGGTCGGTGACGATCCGGCGCAGGTCGGCCATCGCCAGCCGGGTGGTGCCGACGTTGACCCCGCGCAGCAGGGCGACGTACCGGGTCATGGCTCCTCCTCGGGTGTGGCCGACCGGCTCAGCGTAGGCCGCCCGGCCCCACCAGGCCCGTCTCGTACGCGACGATGACCAGTTGCGCCCGGTCGCGTACCGCCAGCTTGGTCAGCAGCCGCCCGACGTGCGTCTTGACGGTGGCCTGGCTGAGGTTGAGGTGCGCGGCCAACTCCGCGTTGGACAGGCCCCGCGCGATCAGCGCGAGCACCTCCCGTTCCCGATCGGTCACCCCGTCGAGCTGCCGGGGCAGCGGCCGGGTCGGCACCGGCTGGCGGGCGAACTCGTCGATCAGCCGGCGGGTCACCGTCGGCGCGAGCAGCCCCTCGCCGGCGGCGACCACCCGGATCCCGGTCAGCAGGTCCGCCGGTGGGGTGTCCTTGAGCAGGAACCCACTGGCCCCGGCGCGCAGCGCACCGTAGACGTACTCGTCGAGGTCGAACGTGGTCAGGATGATGACCCGGGTGCCGGCCGTCGCCGGGTCGGCGCAGATCCGCCGGGTCGCCTCGATGCCGTCCATCTCCGGCATCCGGACGTCCATCAGCACCACATCCGGCCGGTGCCGCTCGGTCAACGCGATGGCCTCCACGCCGGTGCCCGCCTCGCCGACGGTGGTGCAATCCGGGCTGAGATCGACAAGCAGCCGGAAACTGCCGCGCAGCAACGCCTGGTCGTCGGCGATCAGCACGCGGATCACGCGGCCACCCGGTAGGGCAGGCTGGCCGTCACCGCGAAGCCACCGTCGGAGCGTGGGCCGGCGCGGAACTCCCCGCCGTGCAACGCCACCCGTTCCCGCATGCCGATCAACCCGTGCCCCTCCCCGCCGAGCAGGACCGGCCGCCGGCCGTCGTCGGTCACCTCCACCCGCACCTCGTCGGGCAGGACGGTCACCGTAACCCGGCAGGCGGCCGGCGCCGCGTGCTTCACCACGTTCGTCACGGCCTCCTGCACGATCCGGTACACAGCGAGGCTCACCGACTCCGGCACCGCGCCGGCCGGCTCGTCCCGCCGCACGTCGAGGTGCACATCGACGCCGCCGATCGCCGCCTGCCGGGCGAGGAGGGGCAACTCGTCCAGCCCGGGCGTCGGCGCGTACGGGCTGTCCTCGCGCAGCACGCCGAGCACCCGACGCACGTCGGTCAGCGCGCTGCGGCCGGTCTCCTCGATGACCCGGAGGGCTGCGCCCGCCTCGCGGGGGTCGGCCTCGGCGACGTGGTTGGCGACGGCCGCCTTCACCACGATCAGGCTCAGCGTGTGCGCGACCACGTCGTGCAGCTCACGCGCCACCCGCAACCGCTCCTCGGTGGCGGCCTGACGGACCAACTGGTCGCTCTGCCGGGTGGCGAGGGCGCGTCGCTCCCGGATCAGCCAACCGATCGCCCAGGCCGGCGCCACCATGACGGCGGCGTAGACGACCCCGCCGGTCCGCGACCAGAGGTCGCCAGCGGTGAGCACCAGGCCGACGCTCACCAGCGCGAGACAACCGGCGGCGCAGAGCATCGACCGGCGGGTGGGCGTCGCCACGGCCACCGTGTAGAAGGACAGGCCGATGGCGAACGCCGGCGCGGCGGCCGCGAAGTTGGGTATCACACCGGTGACCAGGGCAACGGTGGTGATGGAGCTGATCACGACGGCCACCGCCATCGGCCACCGCCGCCGGACGGCCAACGGCAGCCCGAGGGCCATCCCGACCAGCACCGACACCCAGAGCGGCTCGCGAACGCCGCCGTGCAGCGGCGACTCCAGCGCCGCGTACGGGCAGAGCAGCCCACCGACGGCCACCGCCAGCAGAGCGTCCACTGTGTACAGGTCCACCGGCCGCATCCGTCGGGTCAGCAGGAGAGCGGTCACCCGTCGAACGGTAACGGCCGGCTGGGTCGGGCGCGTCCGCCTGCGGGTGGTCATCCCGCAGGACGACGTACCGGCGTGTGCGGGCCGTCGACTCCACCCAGGGGAGGGCCGGGAAGTGCCCGCCCTGGCACGACGCGCCGCAGCCCCGGCATTCGGCACCGTAACGGTCATGACCACACAGACGGTGACCCTGACGGGGCTGCGCGCGGTGTACGGCACCGGAACCCGGCGGGTGACGGCGCTCGACGGCGTGACCACCGGCTTCGCGAGCGGCACGTTCACGGCGGTGATGGGCCCCTCCGGCTCGGGAAAGTCCACACTGCTGCACTGCGCGGCGGGGCTGGACCGCCCGACCGAGGGGACCGTCACGATCGACGGCACCAGCCTCAACGACCTCGGTGAGGACGAGCTGACCCGGCTGCGGCGGGACCGGATCGGCTTCGTCTTCCAGGCGTTCAACCTCGTGTCCACGCTGACCGCCGCGCAGAACGTCGAGTTGCCGTCGCGCCTGGCCCGCCGCCGCCCGCCGGCCCGGGACGTCGCCGCCGCCCTCGACGCCGTCGGCCTCGCCGACCGGGCCGGACACCGGCCGAGCGAACTGTCCGGCGGGGAGCAGCAGCGCGTCGCCGTGGCCCGAGCGTTGATCAGCCGCCCGGCGGTGGTCTTCGCCGACGAACCGACCGGGGCGTTGGACAGTGCCTCCTCCCGGCAGGTGCTTCGGCTGCTGCGGGCACTCGTCGACGACCACGGCCAGACCGTGGTGATGGTGACCCACGATCCCGCCGCCGCCGCGTACGCCGATCGGGTCCTCCTGCTGGCCGACGGCCGGGTCGTGGACGAGCTGACCGACGGGATCACCGCCGCCGTCGTCGCCGCCCGGATCACCGAGCGGGAAACCGTCGTGGAGTCGTCGTGCTGAGCGTCCGGCGGTCGGCCAGCGCGTTCGTGGCCGTCGCCATCGGGGTCACGCTGGTCGCGGCGGCCACAGTGCTGCTCGCGTCGGGCCGCCCGCAGGTGCCGGACCGGCTGGCGCGGGCGGCGGTCGTGGTGCAGAGCCCCGAGGCGAGTGCGTCCGCTGACGAGTTCGTGCCGACCCGGCCCTGGTCCGCCACCACCGCCGCGGAGTTCGTCGGCAGGCTGGGCGGCCTGCCGGACGTGGTGGCGGCGGTGCCGGACCGCACCTTCTACGCGCAGCCGCTCGTCGACGGCCGGCCCTCGGCCGCCGACACCCGGAGGGAGGACGCCTACCAGGGGCACGGCTGGTCCAGCGCCCAACTGGGTGGACTGCGCCTCACGGCTGGCGAGCCACCCCGCCGGCCCGGCGAGGTGGTCGTCGACAGCGCGCTCGGGCTGCGCGCCGGCGCACCGGTCACAGTGCTGACCGCTGTGGGCCCGGAGCCGTACACCGTCACCGGTCTGGTCGACGGGCCCGGCGTCCATGTGGCGGACGAGGTCGCGGCCGCGCTCGCGCCCGGCGTGCGGGCCATCGGGCTGGTGCTCGCGCCGGGCGCCGATGCCGAGCGGGTCGCCACGGCGGCTCGCGGAGTCGTCGGCGACGACGGACAGGTGTCGACCGGTGACGCCCGTGGTGCGCTGGAGCCGCGCGGCGACGCCCGTACCCGGTGGATCGGCATGCAGGTGCTCACCGCCACGGCGGCCCTCGCCGGCTTCGTCACGGTGTTCGTGGTCGCCTCCACCTTCGCCTTCACCATCGCGCAGCGCCGCCGTGAGCTGGGACTGCTGCGCGCCGTCGGCGCCACCGGACGCCAGGTCCGCCGCATGGTCTACGCCGAGGCGCTCGCCGTCGGCGTCTCGGCGGGGCTCGTCGGGCTGCTGGTGGGCGCGGCGCTCGCCCCCTTGCTGGGTCGGCTGCTCGTCGACGTCGGCTACGAACCGTCGACCTTCCGGGTCCGCTACGAACTCTGGCCGGTCGCGGTCTCGCTGGCCGCCGGGCCGGTGATCGCGTTGCTGGCCGTCTGGTCGGCGTCCCGCCGCGCGGCGCGGGTGCGCCCGTTGGAGGCGCTCCGCGAGGCCGCTGTGGAACAGCGACCGATCGGACGGCTGCGCGTCGTCAGCGGGGGGCTGCTCCTCGCGACGGGGGCGGCTCTCAGTATCGGCACGGCGACCGCCGACGAGGCGCGGGTCAGCGCCCAGTACGCGCTCTACGCGGTGATGGCGCTGGTGGCCGGCACCACAGTGCTCGCCCCGGTGGTGGTCGGGCCGCTGGTGCGACTGCTGCGCTCTCCGGTGCGTCGGCCCGGTGGCGCGATCGGGATGCTGGTCCGGGGCGGGGCGTTGACCGCGACCCGGCGGACCGCCGCCATCGCCGCGCCGGTGCTCCTCACTGTCGCGTTCGCGGTGCTGGTGTCCGGGATGGTGCGCACCACCACCGCCGCGTACGCGGCAGGTCGGGCGGACAACGTGAACGCCGGCTGGATCGTCGTGCCGGACCGCGCGCCCGGCCTGTCCGACCGGGCAGTCGCGGCAACCGGTGGCACCGCCCTGCTGCCGACCACCGTCTACCGCACCGATCCGGGAACGTCGCCGCAGAACCAGCCGATGACGGCGCTCGGCGTGGATCCGGAGGGCTTCGCCGCCGCGAACCGCGTGCTCACCGTCGTCGCCGGCTCGCTGAACGACCTGTTGGGTGACGACACAGTGGTGGTCACCGCCTCGGCGAACCGGCTGCCGTCCGAGCCGTACCCGGTGGTCTTCGCCGACGGGACATCGGTGTCGTTGCGCGTCGTCGCAGTGGTCGACGACACCTCGATCCCCGGCGACCTGCTCGTGCCCCGGGCCGTGGTGCGGGCGCACGACCCGTCGGCGCTGACGTCCACCGTGTACGTCCGGGACCGCATCGATCCGCCGGTCGGGGCGCGGATCCTCGACGTCCCGGGCTGGGCGGCCGAGGCGGACGCCGCCGAGGACCGCCTCGTCTGGCTCTTCACAGTGCTGCTGATCGGGGTGTCCGCCGGCTACGGGGCCATCGCGGTGGCCAACACGCTGCTGCTGGCCGCCGCCGGCCGGGCCGCGGATCTGCGGCTGATCCGGATGGCCGGGGCGACCCGACGGCAGGTCATCTGGCTGGTCACGGCGGAGTCCGCCCTGGTGGTCCTGATCGGCGCCCTGCTGGGTGGGGCTGTCGCGTTCGTCGGTCTGCTCAGCATCAGCGCCGGCCTAGCCGAGCAGGTCGGCGCCCCCGTCGACCTGGTGGTGCCGTGGGCGGTGGTCGCCGGGGTGGTGGGGCTGTGCCTGCTGCTCGCGGTGCTGGCCAGTGTGCTGCCGACGTGGCGGCTGCTGCGTCACCGTCCCGCCCGCTCACCGGTCGGCGGATGACAGTGCCCCCCGCGGGGGCGACCGTGCGGCTACCGTCCACGGATGCGATCCGCGCGCCCGGTCGGGCTGCTCCTCTCCGCCGCCGCCGTCGCGCTCTGGGCGTACGGCATGACCACGTGGCAACCGCTGACCGAGCCGCTCGGCCCGTGGTCGGAGCGCCTGCCGGGCAACAACGCCTACTGGGCGCGCGACCTGCGGTTCATGGCGATCATGGCGGTGCCGCTCGGGCTGGTGCTGGCCGGCCGGGGGCAGGTGCGGTGGGGCGGCCCGGCGGTGGTGCTGGGCGGCTGCTGGATCGCCGCCGACGTGGCGATCGACCGGGCCGACCCGATCGGCGTCGACGCGACGGTGCTGCTCGCCGTCGCCGGCTGTGCGGTGCTCGGCGTGGTCGCGACGCTGCTGCTCTGGTGGGAGCGCCGCACCCCGCAGACGCGCGAGCCTGGCACGACTCCGGCGGCCGACCGGCGGGTGCTGACCGGCGTGGCCTGCGTGGCCGGGGTGCTGACGCTGGTGGCGGCCGCAATGGAGTCACCGACCGACCGGGAGCCGGAGCTGAACCAGGGCGCCCTGGCCACCGCGGCGCTGCTGGTGGCAGTGGCTGTCGGTGCCGCGCTGGCGGCGGCCCCGGCGCGGACCCGGGCCCGGGTCGGGCTGGCTGTCGGTCTCACAGTGGTGGCGTTGCTCGGCGTCGGGCTGGTCCGTGCCACAGCGCCCGGCGCTCGACTCCTGCCGGAGGTCGCTCTCGGGGCGGTGCTGCTCACCGGGGTCACAGTGCTGGCCTGGGACTGGCCGGGTGGCCGGCCGATCTGGTGGCACCACGCAGTGGCCGCGCTCATCGCATTGGTGGGCCCGGTGGTCTTCCTGGTGGCCACGGCCGTCCCCATGATGATCATGATGCCGATCGGCGCGAGTCTCACCGCGCTGGCCGGCAACAGCCCGATCCACGCCGCCGACTCCGACCTGCTGGTCTCCCTGGCCGGGCTGCTCTCCGGGCTGGGAATGGCAGTGCTGCTGGCGCGACCGAGCGTCGAGGATCGTCGGCAGCTCAGGTAGCTCACTCGACGACCGGCAGCACCACCTCGTTGCGGCGCAGGAACCACGGTTTCCACGGCAGGTCGAAGCGCGCGTACCTGATGGCGCCGGTCGGTTGCAGCCCGGCAGCGGTCACCGACCGGCCGAGCATGGTGGCCCGCTGGCTGAACGCCTGCTCCGTCCACCGTCCGGAGAACCGCATCGCCGCCGCCAGCCGCGCCGGAACCGCGCGGATCCGCACCCGGGCGTCCACCGGCTCGGGCAGGGTGGCGCTGGTGAAGGTGGCTGGCATGACGAATTGGATCAGGTACGCGCCCGGCCACTCACCCTCGATCTGCACCACCGGCACGGTCATGGCGATCTTCTCCGAGCCGCTGGCCGTCGCCATCGCCGGAGCGGCGGAGCCGATCGGGTGCCGGGCCCGATTGGCGCCACCGATGTACGCGGCAAGCGGCCGGAACGCCTCGATCGGCGCCCGGGTGAACGACGCCTGGATCTGCATCTCGGCCACCAGGTGGGCGGGGTACCGACGCAGCTCGAAGCCGGGGTGTCGGGACACCACCCGGTACGGCTGCTGTTCGGTCATCGCGCGGCTCCCAGGGTCTGCTGGGACAGACGCTACCGCCCGTCCGCCTCCCGCTCGGCCGAAGTCGGCTGCTCCGGCCCGGGGGCGTGGGCCCGGGTGGTCAACCGCCAGTACTGCCGCTTGCCCTCGTCGCGCAGCACCACCCCCATCTGGCCCAGTTCGCGGCGCAACTCCCGGGCGTCGTCGCGGCGGTCCCGCTGCATCGCCCGTTCCCGGGCGCGCAGCAGCGCATCCGCGCCGGCCGGCAACCCGGGCAGGTCCGGCACCCACAGCCGGTACGCCGACCGGTGCGGGTCGTCGTCCGCCCAACCCCAGCCGTGCGACCGGAACGCCGCCGCCAGTTGGGCGGCCGGCAGGTCCGTCGACTCCCGGACCAGTTCCGCGCCGTCGGCGTCGAGCAGCACCAGGTGCTTGTCGGCGAGGAAGACCACCCGGGTGTCGGCCCGGGTGATGGTCCGGTTCTCGTCGGAGCGGCGCAGCTGGGCCTGCGCCGCGTCGACTGTGACGATCAGCCGTTCGGCGGTGCCGATCCCGGCGATGACCAGGCCGGCGATGACGCCCACCGCGATGGTGCCGGCGGTGGCCTGCGGCTCGGGCAGCCGGTCCAACCACTCGACCAGGTCGCCGAACGGCACCCAGGGCAGCCGGGCGAGCCAGCCCGTCGCCGCCGCGAGGAGCCATCCGGCGCCCGCGCCGAGCAGCGGGAAGCCACCCCACAGGACCGCCAGCTCCAGCGGGCCTCCGCTGACCACTGTGCGCGGACGGTAGCCGGCCGTGTCCATGGTCAGGACACCTCGCGGCGCAGCGTCCGGAACAGGCCGGCGGCCAGCGGGAGGACCATCCAGACCAGCAGGGACACGACGATCCGCCCCCACTGCTCCCCGGTGAGCGCGTCGCTGCTGAACAGCGGTTCCATGGTCTTGCTGGTGTCCAGCCATTCGGACGGGCCGCGCAGGGGCCGGACCATCTCGCCCAGCACTCCCCAGACCGTGGGCAGCAGGAAGTAGCCGACGATGGCGAGCGGCGGGTTGAGCAGCAGCAGGCCGAAGGCGGCGCCCATGAGCACGCTGGTGACCTGGAGGATCACCGCGTTCAGGACCAGTGAGCCGTCGAGCTGCCAGGTGCCCGCGCCGCCGGTTGCGGAGGCCACCAGCGTCCCGACGGCGGCGAGGGCGAGGCTGGCCAGCACCGAACCGAGCGCCGCCACCATGACCGCGACCAGCTTCGCGGTCACCACCCGCTCCCGGCGGGGCACCAGGGCGTACGTGGTGAGAGCGGTCCGCTGCGACCACTCACTGGTGATCGAGAGGATGCCGAGCACCGGCAGTAGCACCCCCACCGGCAGCAGCGAGGGGACGAAGAAGCTGCCGAACGTCTGGTCGGCCTCCTCGGCGTAGATCAACTGAAGGGTGACGACCACGGCGGCGATCAGGCCGATAGTGATCAACAGCCAGCGGCCGGCCCGGGTGTCGACGAGTTTGCGCAGTTCAACGCCGGTGAGGCGGAGCAGCGACGGTCGGCGTACCGGAGTGTGGTGCCGGGGCGCGACGGCGCCGGCGGCGGGCGCGGTGGTGGTCATCGGACGGCCTCCTTGGTGGATTCGCCGGCGGTCAGGGTGAGGAAGAGCTGTTCGAGGCCGCCGCCATTGCCGGGGCGCAGCTCGGCCAACGCGACGCCGGCATCCGCGGCGGCCTGGCCGACCGCCTCGGCGTCGGCCTGCACGAGCAGTCCTTCGGAGCTGTCGGCGGCGCTCAGCCCGGCCACCTCCAGCGCCCGGCGCAACGCCGCGCCGTCGCGGGCCCGGACCACGGTGCCGCCGCCGGCCAGCAACTCGTTCTTGTCGCCCTGGGCCACGATCCGGCCGCCCCCGATCACCACCAGCCGGTCCGCGACCGCCTCCACCTCGCGCAGCAGGTGGGAGGAGAGCAGCACGGTGCCGCCCCGGTCGGCGAAGTCGCGCAGCAGGCCGCGCATCCAGAAGATCCCCTCCGGGTCCAGGCCGTTGGCCGGCTCGTCGAGGATCAGCACCCGGGGGTCGCCGAGCAGCGCCTGCGCCAGGCCGAGGCGCTGGCGCATGCCCAACGAGTACGCCCGTACCCGACGTTTCGCCGCCACCGCGTTCAAACCGACCAGGTCGAGCTTCGCGGCGACCTCGCGCCGGTCCAACCCCATGGTGTACGCGGACAGCGTCAACGCCTCGCGGCCGGTGCGCCCGGCGTGCTGGGCGGAGGCGTCCAGCAGCACCCCGACCTCCCGTCCCGGGTTGGGCAGGTCCCGGTACGGGTGACCGGAGACGGTGGCGCGGCCGGCCGTCGGCGCGGTGAGCCCGCAGATCATGCGCATGGTGGTCGACTTGCCGGCGCCGTTGGGACCGAGGAAGCCGGTGACGGTGCCCGGCTCGCAGTGGAACGAGACGTCGTCCACCGCCGGGTGTGGCCCGTATCGCTTGGTGAGGTTCTCCACGGTGATCATGTGGTTGAGCCTGCCCGCTCCGCCTGGCCATCCGCTGCGGCCACCGGTCGGTGCCGCGTCGACCTTGGTCGATCATCGGATCTCGACTTTGGTAGCTGGTTACCGGGGCCCGATGCTGCCTAGCATGGGCGCGTGACCAGCCTCGCCGTCCCGGAGCACCCCTGGCTGCTGCCAGGGGAGCTGGTGGTGCCGGCCGACCGTGGGCGTACGCGTCCGCGCCGCACCACCCGCGACTGGGTCGTGGACGTCCTCGCGTTCCTGGTCTCCCTGCTCTGGGTGCTGGTCGTCACGGCGGACGCCCTGTCCCCGGATCCGACAATGGCGATCCCGCTGCCGCACGACTGGATGGTCGTCGCGGACGCCCTGATCGGGCTGGTCTGCTGCGGGCTGCTCTGGCTGCGTCGGCGGTGGCCGCTCGGGCTGCTGGTGGCCACCACGCCGCTGACCATGTTTTCGATGGCCGCCGCCATTCCGCTGCTGATCATGTTCTTCACCGTGGTGGTGTATCGCCGGACCGCCGTCGCGATGGCGGTGACCGGTGCTGGTCTGGTCACCAACCTGGTCTTCAGTTGGCTGCGCCCGGACCCGACCATGGCGTACTGGGCCACCGCGTCGTGGGGCGTGGTGTTCAGCTTCGCCGTGCTGGCCTGGGGGATGTTCGTCCGGGCCCGCCGGCAGTTGATCGTGTCGCTGCGGGAGCGGGCCGAGCGGGCCGAAGCCGAGCAGCAGCTGCGGGTCACCCAGGCCCGCCACCTCGAACGCACCCGGATCGCCCGGGAGATGCACGACGTGCTGGCCCACCGGATCTCCCTGCTCAGCCTGCACGCGGGTGCGCTGGAGTTCCGCCCGGACGCGCCGGCCGACGAGGTGGCGCGGGCCGCCGGGGTGATCCGGGGCAGCGCGCACGCCGCCCTACAGGACCTGCGGGAGGTGATCGGGGTGCTCCGCGCCGCGGACGACGGTGCCGGCGACGCCCCCGAGCCGCCGCAGCCCACCCTCGCCGACCTGCCGGGCCTGATCGCCGAGTCGCGGTCGGCCGGGGTGCGGGTGAACGTCAGCGACAGCGTCGCCAGCCCGGAGCAGGTGCCGGCGGCGCTGGGCCGGGCCGCCTACCGGATCGTGCAGGAGGGGCTGACCAACGCCCGCAAACACGCGGCCGGTGCTGCCGTCACCGTGGACGTGGCCGGCCGGCCGGGTGACGGGCTGACCGTGGCGATCGGCAACCGGTGGCCGGTCGGCGCACCGGCCGGCGGCACCCTGCCGGGAGCGGGCACCGGCCTGGTCGGCATCAGCGAGCGGGTCACCCTGGCCGGTGGGCGGCTCGCCTACGGTCGGGACGACAGCGGTGACTTCCGGCTGGCCGCCTGGCTGCCGTGGCCGGCGTGACCAGCCCAGACGGCGCGACCGGGCCGCCGAACACGACCGGGCCGGCCGGCGCGGCCGCGCCGCCGGTGCGCGTGCTGATCGTGGACGACGACGCGTTGGTCCGGGCCGGGCTCTCCATGATCCTCGGCGGTCTGCCGGACCTGACAGTGGTCGGCGAGGCTGCCGACGGTGGCGAGGTGCCGGCGGCCGTCGCCGCGTACGCCCCGGACGTGGTGCTGATGGACATCCGGATGCCCCGTGTCGACGGGCTGACCGCCACCGAGGCGCTGCGTACCCAACCGCATCCGCCGGAGGTGCTGGTGCTGACCACCTTCGACGCCGACGAACAGGTGCTGCGGGCGCTCCGCGCCGGGGCGGCCGGTTTCCTGCTCAAGGACACCCCACCGGCGGAGATCGTGCGCGCCGTACGCCGGGTCGCGGCGGGCGAGGCGACGCTCTCCCCGACGGTGACCCGGACATTGATCGCCCACGTGACCGCCGCCGCCCCCGGCCCGGTCGGCCCGGACCCGCGCCGCGAACGGGCGCTGCGGCTGCTCACCGGGCTCAGCGAGCGGGAGCGACAGGTGGCGGTCGCGCTGGGGCGCGGCCAGACCAACGCGGAGATCGCGGGGGAGCTGTTCATGAGCGTGGCGACGGTGAAGGCGTACGTCTCCCGGCTGCTGACCCGACTGGAGCTGAACAACCGGGTCCAGGTGGCGCTGCTCGTGCACGACGCCGGCCTCGTCTGACGAACGGTTCGCTGGCCCAGACGGCCGGGTACACCAACGTGGATAAGGTTACACTCATTTTTGATTGTTCCATCGTTGGTTGTGTCAGGAGTGATCGTGGACGGCTTTGTCGGGCGGGACCGTGAACTCGACCTCCTGGGCGGCATGCTTTCTCGGGTGCAACGGGGTGGTCGTGCTGGTCGGCCTGGGCGGGCCCTTCTCATGCGCGGCCGCCGGCGGGTTGGCAAGTCCCGACTGGTCGAGGAATTCGTGGAGCGGGCCGAGGTGCCGTACCTCTTCTTCACCGCCTCGGCACAGCCGAGCGTCGCGGCCGAGCTCGCCCTGTTCGTGGAGGAGGCGGCCGCCTCTACGCTGCCGGGTGCGCAGATTCTTCGGGAACAGCAACCACGGACTTGGGACGCCGCGCTGACCCTGCTCGCCGCCGCGCTGCCGTCCGACCGGCCGAGCGTCGTCGTCCTGGACGAGATGCCGTACCTCATCGCGGGCGACCCGGGCTTCGAGGGAACGTTGCAGAAGGTCTTCGATCGCGAGTTGTCCCGGCGACCGGTCCTCCTGATCTGCGTCGGATCGGACCTGGCCATGATGGAAGCCCTCAACGACTACGGCCGGCCGTTCCACCAGCGAGCCACGGAGATGGTCATTCCGCCGCTGAGCCCGGCCGACGTCAGCGACATGCTCGACCTGTCCGCCGCCGACGCGTTCGACGCCTACCTGGTGTCCGGCGGTTTGCCACTGATCCTCGACGAGTGGCCGACCGGTGCGTCCGTCCACGAGTATCTGACCGACGCGGTACGGGATCCGACCTCTGCCCTGCTGGTCAGCGGCGAGCGGGCACTGGCGGCGGAGTTCCCGCCGCAGTCCCAGGCGGGTCTGGTGCTGCGGGCCATCGGCTCCGGTGAGCGGACCTTCTCGCTGATCTCCCGCGCGGCAGGGGATCTTCCGCAGGCGTCCCTCAATCGCGCCCTGCGCCTGCTGACCCAGAAGCGGGCCGTGGAGGTCACCGTTCCGCTGTCGACCAAGCCGTCGCGGGAGACCCGGTACGTGGTGGCCGATCCGTACCTGCGTTTCTGGTTGTCGTTCCTGGGGCCACACCTCTCCGAGATCGAGCGGGGGCGGGGCGATCTGACCCTGGACCGGATCGACAGGTCGTGGACGTCCTGGCGGGGGCGGGCCATCGAACCTGTCGTCCGGGAGGCGCTTTGCCGGCTGCCCGGTGACCAGCTACCGGCTGAGGCGGCGATGATCGGCGGCTACTGGACCCGGACCAACGATCCGGAGATCGACATAGTCGGCGCCGACCGTGGGCCCGTCGCTCGGAGCATCAGCTTCGTCGGATCGGTCAAGTGGCAGGAGAGCCGACCCTTCGACGCGCATGACCTGGGCCGGCTGCTCCTGCACCGGTCCCTGCTTCCCGGCGCTGACGACTCGGTGCCGGTCGTCGCCGTGTCGCGCAGCGGCACTGCAGTCGACGGCATCCGGGTGCTGTCGGCGGAGGATTTGCTTACCGCGTACCGGAATTGAACTTTCGTCAGGTGTCCGCCGTACCCATGGCCGAGGATGTCGGTGCGGTGGGTCCGCCGTACCGCTGCCGAACTGCGGGAGGCCTGCCGTGCGAGTTGGTGAGCAGTCGACGGATCCCATCGATCAGGTACTGGGTGAGGTGCCAATGCCGGCACCTCTGACCCCGGAGGATGTCCGGCTCGCGGTCCGGGCGGTGGTCGTGCACACCGCCGAGGAGTGGCCCACGGGGCCGCTGTGCCGCAACGACGGCGCCTCCTACCCGTGCCGCCTGCACCGTTGGGGGCGGCGGGTGTTGGAGACACACGGGCTCAACGAGCGGCAGATCGAGGCGTTGATCCGGCACGGCAATCCGTTCGTGCACGTGCCCTTCCCGTTCACGGCGACCGGGCCGTCGCGGCAACAGGCCGCGCGGGTCGTCGCCCAGGGGGTACGGCCCACCGCTGCTGGCCGGCCGGTGACTCCCCCCGTCACCGCGCCGCGCTGGCCCCGGGCGAGCTGAGCGCGCTACCCCCTCCGCCCACCCGACCCGGGGCGACACCACGTCGGCCCGGCGCGAAGATTCCCCCTCCGCGTCGGGCCGACGTCGCTCCGAGCGGGTGCGCTCAGTTGCCGACCCCGCAGTCCGGGGCGGACCAGCTCGTCGTGTTCGAGCTGCTGTCGCTGTTGTTCTCCCGACGCGAGTCGACGTGCACGTGGTCGTCGTGGTCGGGGTAGCCCGGCCCGTAGATCCCACTGAAGCCGTTGTTACGGGCGCCGCGGGCGACCTGGCACAGCGAGGACGTCCGTGAGGTCACGTCGGCCGCGTTGCCGTACAGGTGTTGGCTGTCGGACGCGCCGCCGACCTGGTTGTTGCAGGCGCGACTGCGGAACCCGCTGGACACGTTGAGCGGCTTGTCGCCGAGGCTCTTGCGCAGCGCCTCCAGCTTCCACATGGTGCGCAGCGCGTTCTGCTTGGTCTGGTTCGCCGACAGCGGGCCGCCGCTGTATCCGCTGCCGCCGCACCCGTTGTCCAGCTCGCCGTAGCTGAAGTGCGCGGGCGTGCAGTCGTTGTCCTGGAGTTGGTACAGCTTGGCGAAGGTCTGTGGGCCGGCGATGCCGTCGGCGCGCAGCCCGTACGCCTGCTGGAACCGCTTGACCGCGGCGGCGGTCTTCGGCCCGTAGCGGCCGTCGTTCTCCACGATGTCCCGGTAGCCGGCCCATCCGGCGATTCGGAGCTGCAACTGGCGGACGTCATCGCCGGAGCGCCCCTGGGTCAGGGTGCGGTTCCAGGTGTAACAGCCGTCCGCGTGCGCCGCCGGTGCGGCGACCACCGTGGCGATTGCGGCCCCGGGCAGTGCCAGGGCGAACGCGACGGCGACCCGCTTCAAGGTGTTTACGCGCACAGAAGTCCTCCCGATAGGAGAGCGAATGGGGTGGCACCAGGACATCGACCGAGAAGTCCCGTGATTTCCACCCTCGCACTGATCAGTGCCGTTGGAGGTGGTTAACGAGAATCGTGCTCACAATCCGCTGTCCCTGGGTATTGGCTGGGAATTCGGCTGATTTGCGAAACAGCCATTTCCGACCGATCACCCCTCCTACCACCAAGCGCACCGAACGTCGCAATCTGCCACACGGAGGGTGATGTTCCCGGGGCGATGGCGGCCGGTAACGTCAGCCTCGGGACGGCGGACTGGCGGAGGTGCGCGTGGCACGCGGTGGCGTCTTCTGTGTCGAGGGTCAGTGGCACCGTGACCTCAACGAGCGGGGCTCGGTGCTGCCCACCCTGGAGCTGCTCGAGCGGCTGGGCAAGATCCGCTTCATCCACAAGGACGCGGCCACCCGCGACGAGTTGTTCTACTTCCTGGACCGTTGGCTGCTCAAGCAGTACGCCGACCACCGGGTCGGCTTCTTCGCCATGCACGGCGAGCCGAGCCGGCTCTGCCTCACCGACTGGCAGTCCGTGGAGTTGAACGAGGTGGCCGAGCTGATGGCCGGCCGCGCGGAGGGGCGACGACTCTATTTCGGCAGCTGCTCGGTGCTGCGCGCCTCGGACGCGGTGCTGCGCGAGTTCCTGGAGGTCACCGGAGCCGCTCTGATCTGCGGGTTCACCCGGGAGGTCGACTGGGTCGAATCGGCGGCCTTCGAAACAGTGCTCCTCGACGTGCTCGCCAACGGCCAGCGACACAATGCCGCCGAGCTGCGGATGGGCTCCGCCCACTGGGCGCCGCTCGCGTCGTACCTCGGTTTCCGGGTGATCTACGCCAACGGTCGGGCCTGGCGTCCGTCCGGCCGTCCCCGGGTGCCCACCCAGGCGGTGCACCGCGCCGCGGCCCCGCCCCGCTGACCCGCCGGCCCGGCTGCGCCCGCGCCCTGGTAGGAACGGGGGATGGCACGCAGCATCGCAAGGAACACCCGGGTCGACCGCGACGGCCTGCTCGACTTCCTCCGGCCCCGGCACCGCGTCGTGTTGCTGACCACCCGGGCCGACGGGCGCCCGCAGTCCTCCCCGGTCTCCGCCGGGGTCGACGGGCAGGGGCGGCTGGTCGTCTCCACCTACCCCGAACGGGCCAAGGTGAGCAACCTCCGCCGCGACCCCCGGGTCTCGGCCTGCGTGCTCAGCGACGACTGGAACGGCCCCTGGGTGCAGATCGACGGCACCGCCGAGGTGCTCGATCTGCCCGAGGCGCTGGAGCCACTTGTCGAATACTTCCGCAGCATCTCCGGCGAGCACCCGGACTGGGACGACTACCGGGCGGCGATGGTGCGCCAGGGCAAGTCGCTGATCCGGGTCACCATCGACGCCTGGGGTCCGATCGCCACCGGTGGCTTCCCGGCCCGCCTCGCCGACTGACCGTCCGGTAGGGCCGGTGCGGGGTCCGTCAGACCAGGGCGGCGTAGACGAGCTGGCGCAGCTGGGAGCGGAGCGGGTAGGTGCTCGACGGCATCAGCTGCGTGAACAGCAACGCGGTGATCTCCTCGGCCGGGTCGACCCAGAACGCGGTGCTGGCCACCCCGCCCCAGTAGTATTCGCCGACGCTGCTCGGCACCCGGCTCGGGATCGGGTCGTCGACCACCGCGAAGCCGAGGCCGAAGCCGATCCCGTCCAGGGTGGTCTCGGCGAAGCCGCCGGTGGACAGGGTGCCCAGGTCCTGACCGCCGGGCAGGTGGTTGCGGGTCATGAACCGCACGGTGCGCGGCCCGAGTAGCCGGACGCCGTCCAGCTCGCCGCCGCGCAGCAGCAACTGTGTGAACCGGTGGTAGTCGGCGGCGCTGGAGATCAGGCCGCCACCGCCGGAGAGCAGGGCCGGCTTGCTGAACGCGAGCGACCCGAGCCTGTCGTAGCGGACGGCCCGGCCACTGCGCGGTTCCGGTACGTAGAGCGCGGCCAGCCGGTCGGCCTCGTCGCCGTCGGCCCACCAGCGGGTGTCGGTCATGCCCAGGGGGTCGAAGATCCGGTCGGCGAAGAACGCGTCGAGGCTCTGCCCGGAGATCACCTCGACGAGTCGACCGAGCACGTCGGTGGCGACGGAGTAGCCCCACGCGGAGCCGGGCTGAAACAGCAGCGGCAGCTCGCCGAAGGCCGCGCAGGCGCCGGCCAGGTCGACGTCCGCCGGCGGGTACAGGTCGTAGCCGGCGGCCCGGTAGAGCCCGTCGACCACCGAGGTCTGCATGAAGCCGTACGTCAGGCCCGCCGTGTGGGTGAGCAGGTGCCAGACCCGGATCGGCTCGACCGCCGGCACCGTGTACGGCTTGAGCGCCGACCCCTTGGAGTAGACCCGCAGGTCGGCGAACTCGGGCAGCCAGCGGCTGATCTCGTCGGTCAGCTCGAACCGGCCCTCCTCCCACAGCATCATCGCCGCGACCGAGGTGACCGGCTTGGTCATCGAGTAGATCCGCCAGAGGGTGTCGGCCTCGACCGGTGCGCCCGACTCCCGGTCGCGCAGCCCGTACGTCGAGGAGTGCGCCACCTCGCCGCGACGGGTGACCACCACCTGCCAGCCGGCCAGCCGGCCGTCGTCGACGTACCGGCCGAAGTGCTCGTCGATCCGCGCCAGCCGCGCCCTGTCGAAACCGATCTGATCCGGGTCCTTGCTCCGAGCCACACTCACGCCGCCGAACGTACTCGCCGGTACACCGACACCGGAAGGGGCCGGCACCGGCCCGCCGGCCGTCGGCTGTCGGCGGCGCCCACTAGCCTGGCCGGATGCCGGAGTTGACCGAGGACGTGACCTTCCGCAACGAGGACTGGTACGGCGAGGAGCTGACCGACCGGCACTTCGTGGGTTGCGAGTTCTTCGGGGTGGACCTGACCGAGGCGGTGAGCAGAGGGGCGGTCTTCACCGGGTGCACGTTCGGCAACGTGGCGTTCAACGCCTCCCGGCATGTCGACTCCGCCTTCACCCGTTGCGTCTTTCGGCGGTGCAACTTCTTCGAGGCCGAGTTCACCGGCTGCAAGCTGGTCGGCAGCACCTTCAGCGAGTGTGATCTGCGTCCGTTGACGGTGGACGGCGGCGACTGGTCCTTCGTCGCGCTGCCCGGTGCCGACCTGCGTGGTGTTCGGCTGACCGGGGTGCGCATGCGCGAGGTGGACCTCACCCGGGCCAATCTCACCGGTGCTACGGTCACCGGTGTCGATCTTTCCGGGGCGCAGCTGACCAACGTCCGGCTCGGGGGCGCCGACCTGCGGGGCAGCGATCTCACCGCGCTGGACCCGACGGTCGTCGAACGGGCCGGTGCCGTGATCGACGTCGAGCAGGCCGTGGTCGTCGCACAACTGCTCGGCTTCCGGATCGGCTGACCGGAAAGGCGCTCGTGGTCTGCCGAAGTGTCCGTCCGGGCGGGCCGGGTTGTCCGACAGCGTCCCATTGTGGGCTGGACACGTCCGGTAGTCCGGATCTAGCGTGTCGTCCACGCCCGGACAAACGTGAAACTGCCCACAGTGGATGGTGTGGTCCTCGGCGGTCCACAACGGCCGGGCGGCGGAGTTGGAGGGGTCGGTGGCGGACGAAGACCGCACGCGGGCTGGTTCGAGGGCTGGCGACGCGCCGCCGAGGCACCGTCCGCGTGCCATTACCGCCGGGGTGACCCGCAGCCTGTTGCGCCGCGCCCGACAGCGGCGACGCTGGGCGGTGGAGGGAGCCGCCGTACTCGTCTGCCTGGTGGTGTTGATCTCCTACCTCGCCACCCGGTCCGGTCCGGCGCCGGACGACGACCAGGCGGGTCCGGGCGGCGTGCCCGTCGGGGCCCGTTCCCCCGGTCTCCCGGCCGCCGACGGGCGCACCGGCGAGGCGGGGCCGGCGACGCCCGGCCTGCGTCCGCGCCAGCGCCCACCCTCGCCGGAGCCGACCCCGTCGGCCAGCGCGCCGGCCCCGCCGCCGGCGAAGCCCGGTGCGCCGGCGCTGACGGTGAGCAGGGGCGAGATGCCCGCCATCGTCGACCTCACTGCGGTGGGCGCCCGGGACTGGGTGCACTGGGGAGAGCGCGGCGGCCGGTCGACGAACCGTAAGCGCTCCGGCTCCGGCGAGATCATCGACGGGGGTGGCGCCGGCCGGCGGGTCGGCTGGGACGGCAACCAGGAGTACGTGCGCTGGTCCGACGGCACACCGGAGCGGTCGACGAACGGCAGCTCCAACGGCGTCTACGCCTGCGGTGCCGGGAACGGGTTCAGCCTCGCCGTCGCCGGCAGCGGCGAGCCGCGCACGGTCCAGCTCTACGCCGGCATCTGGATGGCCCGGGGGCGGCTGGAGGCGCGGCTGTCCACCGGCGGACCCGCCAGCACCGCTCGACTGGAAGACCCCTACACCAGTCAGAGCGCCCAGTTCACCATCCGTTTCACGGTGCCGAAGGGCGCCCGGCTGCTGCTGAACTGGACCGTCGAGAAGGTCTTCACGCAGCACTGCGGCAACGTCGGCCTCCAGGCCGTGACGGTGCGTTGACTGACTGACTGATCGCTGCGCATCGGGACAGCGGGACAGTTTGTCCGTCGCGGACTGTCGAATGCGTCGTAACTTTCTGCTGTCCCCATCCGACCATCCAGTGTGGAGGCAGCGGAGATGAGTAGCAGCACCGCCCACCGCGTCCGTCATGCCGCTTCGTCCGGTATCGGTGAAGCGTCCGGGGAGGTTCTTCGCGACATCCCCCTGCCGCCGTACGTGACGGGCGAGGACACCCAGTTCGCCGTACGGGCGGTGGTGGTGCACGCCCCCCGACGGTGGTCCGGTGGTGTGGTCTGCCGCAACGATGCCAGCCCGCACCCGTGCCGCCTGCACCGCTGGGGCACCCGGGTGCTGGCGCTGCGCGGGCTGCGGGCCGCTGAGATCGCCGCGCTCATCGAACGTGGTGACCCGACGGCGGTGGTCCCCCCACCAGACCGTCCGGCCTGAGCGCTCGCCGGGCCGGGAGGCGCGTTCGCGCCTCCCGGCCGCCGCTCAGCAGGTGATCGGTTTGACCCAGGAGCACTCGACGCCCTCCGGGGTGCGCGGCGTCTCCGGCACCGCCGGCGGGGCCACCCGTGCCCTCGACGCACCACCCTCGCGGAAGCCGGCCAGCGCCACGGCGATCTGGTCCTCCAGCGACTTCACCGACGCCGTCAGGTAGTTGTTCAGCAGGATGGAGAACGCCAGCAGTCGACCATCGGCGCTGGTGACGTAGCCGGAGAGCCCGGAGACACCGGTCAGGCTGCCGGTCTTGGCGTGCACGTTGCCCGCCGCCGGCGTGCCGACCATCCGGCTGCGCAGGGTGCCGCCGACGAACCGCTCGGGCCGGCCGGCGATCGGCAGCGCCGCGTACCAGGTCGCGAACCACGGTTCGGCGCGGACGGCACTCAGGAGGTCGACGAACTCCGCCGCCGGGATCAGGTTGCGCCGGGACAACCCTGAGCCGTCACGCTGGCGCAGTTTCCCGGTGTCCATCCCGGTGTCGGCGACGTACTCGCTGATCGCTGTGATACCGGCCGTCCAGGTGCCCGAGCCGGAGAGCACGCGGCCGATCTCCTTGGTCAACACCTCGGCGTGCCCGTTGTTGGACAGCTTCAGAAATGGCGTCATCAGCTCGCCCAGACTCATCGAGTCGTGGCGCGCCACCGGGTGCGCCCTCTCTGGGGTCGGCTGGCCGAGCACTGTCTGGCCGAGCACCCGGACGCCGTGTCGGTGCAGCGCCGCCCGGAACACGTCGGCCGCGTAGCCGCTGGGTTCCCAGACGGTGACCCAGTCGCTGGCGGGCTCGTCGCCGACGGCGATCTGACCGGTCACCACGACGGTGTTGCCGCCGTGCTCGCGCTCGATCGAGATCGAGGTCGCGCCGTCGCTGACCGTCTGGGCGCGGTTGTCGACGTGGACGTACCCGGTGGCGGGGGTGGTGGTGACCACCGGCGGGGCGCCGGCCCGGTCGGCCGGTGCGGCGTGCACGATCACGGTGCCCGCGTCGTAGTCGGTGTCCGGGGCGACGGTCAGCGCGGAGACCTGGGCGGCGTAGTAGTAGGGCTCGTCGTCCCAGGTCCAGTCGGGGCCGAGTCGGGTGCGGTCGTAGCGGGTGTCGTCGGCGACCAGGTTTCCACTGACGACCCGGACGCCGTCGGCGGCGACCTGCGCGGCGAGCGCGTCGTAGTCGGCGGCGAGCATTGTCGGGTCGCCCCCGCCGCGCAGGTAGAGGTTGCCGGAGAGCAGGCCCCCACGGCGTTTGCCGCTGGCCCGTACGTCGGTGCTGAAGCGGTGCCCCGGGCCGAGCAGCTCAAGGGCGGCCGTCGAGGTCAGCAGCTTGGTGTTGGACGCCGGGACCAGCCGGCGGTCGCCGTTGCGGTCGTAGAGCGTCTGTCCCGTGCTGGTGTCGACCACGACCACCGACGCCTGCGCGCCGGCCAGCCGGCTGTCGGCGAGGATCGTGTCGATGGTGGCGCGCAACTGGGTCGTCGCGGCGGTGGGCGACTCGGCCGTGGCGCCGGGCGCGCCGGCGGTGGCCGCGGTGGCTACCAGCGCGAGCAGCGCGAGGGCCCGGGGAAAGTGACGGCGATGCATCCGCTGATGCTGTCACGGAGATATTCGCCGGAGAAGGCCCTCCGGCGAAAGATGTTGCCGTCTGGGCTACTTCGGCCCGCCGACCGACTTCTCGTGACCACCCCAGTAGTGCCGCTGGGCCCCCATGACCATGGGCGCGACCAGTGCGGCGAGCGCCCCGCCGAGCAGCGGGAAGACGATGAACACCCAGAGCTGCCGCAGGGCTGCACCGCCCTCGAAGACCGCCGGGCCGAACGCGCGGGCCGGGTTGACCGCCGCGCCGGTGAGCGTCACGCCCACCAGTTGGGTCGCGGCGAGGGCCAACCCGATGGCCAGTCCGGCGGTGCCCGGATTCTCGCTCCGACTGGTCACCACCAGCACGACCAGCACGAAGAGAAAGGTCAGCACGACTTCCAGCACTGCCGCGCCGCCCCGGTTGATGTGCGCGCCGTAACCGTTGGTGCCCAGGGCCCCGGTCTGGTCCGCGACGTCACCCCACCGGGTGAGCGCCCAGAGCACGAAGCCCGCGACGGTCGCGCCGACGAACTGCGCGATCCAGTACGCCACCGCCCCGAGCAGCGAGATCTTGCCGGAGAGCAGCACACCGAGCGTGACCGCTGGGTTGACGTGGCTGCCGGAGAGTGGGCCGATCGTGTAGACGAGGGCCACCATCACGAACCCGAAGGCCAGCGCCACCACCACCACGCCGCCCTGGACCCGTGCGGCGACCGCGCTGCCCACCCCGAAGAACACCAGCAGCAGGGTGCCGAGGAACTCGGCCGCGTACCGACGGAAGTCGCTCATGCACTCAGCGTAAGTGCAGGTCAGGTGGTCGAAGCCGGAATGGCCGTCTGTGATCGGCGCGACGGTCGAGCACGGGCACAGCGACGACGTCCGACGCGTTGTAGTCCACGTGGACACCCACCCCGCGGACGTCGTGGTGATCGGCGCTGGGCAGGCCGGCCTGAGCGCCGGCCACCACCTGCACCGCACCGGATTCGCGCCCGGCAGCGGCTTCGTCATCCTCGACGCCGACGACGGGCCCGGCGGCGCCTGGCAGCACCGCTGGCCGACGCTGGTCTTCGACCGGGTGCACGGCTTCCACGACCTGCCCGGTCTGCCGCTGCCGCCCACCGATCCCCAACGCCCGGCCTCCGAGCAGGTCAGCGCCTACTTCGCCGCGTACGAAAGGGCCTTCGACCTCCCGGTGCGGCGGCCGGTGCGGGTCCGGGCGGTGCGCTCCCGCCCGGACGGCCGGCTGGATGTGCACACCGACCGGGGCACCTGGACCGCCCGGGCCCTGATCAACGCCACAGGCACCTGGACGCGACCGTTCTGGCCGCACTACCCGGGCCGGTCGACCTTCCGGGGGCGGCAACTGCACACCGCCGACTATCGGGGGCCGGCCGAGTTCACCGGCCTGCGCGTCGTGGTGGTCGGAGGCGGCACCTCGGCCGTGCAACTGCTCGGCGAGGTCTCCACCGTCGCGGCGGCCACCACCTGGGTGACCCGCCGGCCGCCGATCTTCAACGACGAGGAGTTCGGCCCGGAACTGGGTCGCGCCGCGGTGGCCCGGGTGGACGAGGCGGTCCGTGCCGGCCGACCGCCGGGGAGCGTGGTGGGCGTGACCGGGCTTCCGGTCACCCCGGAGGTACGCCGACTGCGCGAGCGCGGCGTCCTGGACCGTCTACCCATGTTCGACCGGATCACGCCCGACGGGGTGGCCTGGACGGACGGGCGGAACGTGTCGGCGGACGTGATCCTCTGGTGCACCGGCTTCCGGGCGGCCATCGACCATCTCGCCCCGCTGGGGCTGCGCGCGCCGGGCGGCGGTATCACGATGGACGGCACCCGGGTGGTCGCCGACCCACGGGTTCACCTGGTCGGGTACGGCCCCTCGGCCAGCACGATCGGGGCCAACCGGGCCGGCCGCACGGCGGTCAACGAGATTCGCGCCTGGCTGGCGCCGGCCCCCGCTCTCCACTGACCTGGCTCTATTTGACGGATGGTCCGGCAGCGGGCACGGTGGGAGTGACGGGGCCGTCAGCTGCCCCGATCCGATGCGACGGCGATGACCGTTCGCCCCTCTGTCGCCTCCCACGTGTGCTCGTACGCGGGCTGACTGTCCGGTCCGTGTGGTATCCGACCGCGAGCCGAGAATCCACGAGGAGTTCCAACAATGCTCACCATGACCGACAACGCCGTGCTCGTCATCCGTGACCTCGCCAACCAACAGGACGTCGCCCAGGACGGCGGTGTGCGTATCGCCGCCGACACCGAGGCCGGCTCGCTCAGCGTCGAGCTGGTGCCCGAGCCGGTACAGGGCGATCGGGTGGTCGACAACCAGGGCGCCCGGATCTTCCTGGACGAGGACGCCGCCGAGTTGCTCGGCGACGCGTCGGTGGACGCCACCGTCGACGACGAGGGCATCATCCAGTTCGGCTTCACCGAGAAGCAGTAGACCCGGCCTCAGCGCAGCGGTCGTCCCCGCTGCGGTGGACCCTGCCCGGGGTGCCACCGCGGCGCGCCGTCGCCGGCCGGGTGCAACAGTGTGCCGAGCACGTGGGCCAGGTGGTGCGAGGTGCTCCACGCCGCCCAGTTGGCGGTCGAGCCGGCCCCGGCGCCCCGGCGGGCCCGGCGCAGCAGCTCGTGGTCACCCCAGGAGAAGGCCGCCCCGCTGGTCGGCCAGTGTGGCGCCGACACCAGCGTGCGACACAGGTCGGCGAACCGGTCGTCGCCCCGGCCGCCGCGTCGCGCCCAGCGGTAGACCCACCAGCTGCCGTCGTCGGTGTACCGCACGGTCGGCAACCGGTCGCCGTCACCGGTGGCCGGCCCGGCCGGGTGGACGCCGTAGTCGCCGTAGTCGACCCCGGCGTCGGCAAGTCGTCGCCACAGTTGCCAGTCCCAACGGTCCAGCTGGACCGGCTCGTCGGTGGGCAACCGGGACAGCGTCGGCGGCATACCGCCCGCCGCCACCGTCACCGACCGCCAGGCGTGGCGGCGCGCCCAGTCCAGCAGGTGGCGTACCCGCGGCTCGGTGGCCCGCACGTCCGCCGGGCAGCAGACGTCCCCCGCGTCCACCAGCAGGTCGCACTCCTCCGGGACGAGGTCGGTGAACCGCCAGATCCGTTCCACGGCGGTGGTGCTCGCGTCCGGCCCGGCCCGGTCCCGACCGGCCCGCAGCCGGATGAGCGCGCGCCGGCCGTACGCCCGCGCCGCCGCGCCGTGCGCGACCAGCCGGTGGTCGCTCTCGGAGAGCCCGATCACCGGCACCACCGGTACGCCCCAACGGGTCAGCTCCGCCTCGGGGATGTCGGGCAGCGCGCTGACGTCGATGGCGGGCAGCAGCCCGGACGGCAACCGGCGGATGGCGTCCATCGTGGACCGACCGATTTCGCCGATGTCCAGGATCGGGGCGACCAGTGCGACGTACGCGGGATCGAGGTGGTTCAGGGCCTCAAGCTCGCCCCGTCGGTTGGCGAGGATGGGGCGGTAGACCGGTGCCGCCGCCCGGCCCCCGTCGGCGGGCACCATAGTTCAATCTAGCCAGGCATACGCACATCACCCAGGGATGTAAGCCGGAATTCGGCTGCTGGACTGTCGGTTCGGCGACTACCATCCACCGGTGCCCAAGCCAATCCACAGATACCGATCCGACGACGAGGACAGCGCGCGGTGGAGCGGTTTCCCGTTCCGTGACGGCGACATCGTGATCAGCACCCGGTCGAAGAGCGGCACCACCTGGATGCAGATGATCTGTGCGCTCCTGGTGCTTCGTACCCCGGAGTTGCCGGCGCCGCTGACGGTGCTGTCGCCGTGGCTGGACTGGTTGGGCGAGCCGCAGGCCACTGTGTACGACCGGCTGGCCGCCCAGGAACACCGGCGGTTCATCAAGACGCACACCCCGCTGGACGGGGTGCCGCTCGACCCTCGGGCGCACTACGTGGTGGTGGCCCGGCATCCGCTGGACATGGCGGTCTCCCTCTACCACCAGGGCGCCAACCTGGACCGGGCGCGCCTCGCCGAGCTGACCGGTCAACCGGCCCCGGCCGGGCCACCCCGAGAGCGGCCCGGAGTGCGGGAGTGGCTGCTGAGCTGGGTCGACCGGGAGGTGGACCCGCACACCGAGCTGGATTCACTGCCCGGGGTGCTGATGCACCTGAGTGACGCGTGGGCCCGCCGGCACGAGCCGAACGTCGAGCTGGTGCACTACGACGACCTGCTGGCCGATCTGGGCGGTGAGATGCGCCGGCTCGCCGACCCGTGGAAACTCCCGAGCCCGGGGCCGGAGTTGGTGGAGGCCGCCACCTTCGGTCGCATGCGGGAGCGCGCCGACCGGCTCGCACCGGACACGCTGGGCGTGCTGCGTGACCGCCAGGCGTTCTTCCGCCGAGGCGGCTCAGGTCAGGGACGCGACCTCCTGGACAACGCCGGCCTGGCCCGCTACCGGGAGAGGGCCGCGAAGCTGGCCCCGCCCGACCTGCTCACCTGGCTGCACCGCTAGCCCTACGGGCGCACAAGAGCGCGCGGCGCCGCTCCGTGATCGGAACGTCGCCGCGCTCTGGCCGTCTCCCACCATCGCAGCCGTTCGGCGGTACGCCAGCGGGGACCTGGCTCGACCGGCCCATCGTGCCGGTCCGCTTCTCGATCCCCGTTCCGTGCGGATCCAAACCCGCCCAGCGTGGGAAATTCCACCATTCGCGAGTCCCGGCGTGGCGGGCCGCCGGACGGGGTATGAGCGTGGACATGGAGCATTTCACTATCGCGACTGTCGCCGAGAAGAGCCCGGATTTCCGGCGCGTGCTGTGGACCGGTGAGCACACTCAGCTGGTCATCATGACCATCCCTGCCGATGGAGAGATCGGCGAGGAGGTTCACGAGGACACCGATCAGATCCTCACCTTCGTGAGCGGCGTCGGCGAGGCGCGGGTCGCCGGCGCGAAGCGGAAGGTCGTCGCGGGCGACCTGGTCGTGGTGCCGGCGGGCACTAAGCACAACTTCGTCAACACCGGCCCCAACCCGCTGGTGCTGTACACGGTCTACGGGCCGCCGGAGCACGCCGACAAGGCCGTGCACAAGACCAAGGAAGAGGCCGACGCGGCCGAGGCGGCGGGCGAGGACGAGCCACCGACCGAGTGATCGCCTCCGGCCTGATCCGGGCCGATGCGGGTACCCCCGGCGGGTGGAGCAGCAGCCGCAGATCTCCGACTACGGGTTCCTCTCGGACTCTCGTTCGGGTGCGCTGGTCGGCAAGGACGGCTCGATCGACTGGTGGTGCCCGCATCGGTTCGACGGGGCGTCGGTGTTCGCGCGGCTGCTCGACCCGGGGGCCGGCCACTTCCGGCTGGCGCCGGTCGGTGTCGGCGGCCCGGGTCACCGGGTGGAGCGCGCGTACCTGCCGGACACGTTGGTTCTGCGGACGGTGCACCACACCCCGCAGGGCAGCGTGGCGGTCACCGACGCGCTGGCCGCCGAGGTCGGCGCCCGCGCCCACGAGCTGGGCAAGAACTCACCCGCCGTGCTGATCCGGGTGGTCGAGGGGCTCTCCGGGCGGGTGCGGATGGCGCTGGACTTCGCGCCCCGCCCGGAGTACGGCCTGCTCACGCCGTACCTGCACGAGCAGCCGGACGGCGGGGTGCTGGCCGGCGCCGGCCCGGTGGTGCTGATGTTGCGCGCCGGGGGCCTGCACCTGCGGGCGGGCGCCGACCGGGTGACCCACGAGTTCGAGGTCTCCGCCGGTCAGGTGATCGGGATGGACCTCGCGTTCGGCGAGGCGTACGGCGACCCGCCGGCCCGGGTGGACCCGCTGACCACCCTCGCCGAGACGACAGCGGCGTGGCAGGCGTTCCGGGAGACGCACGGGTACTCCGGCCGTTACCCCGAACTCGTCACACACAGCTCGACGGTCCTGACCGGCCTCACGTACGCCCGCAGTGGCGCTGTCGCCGCCGCGCTGACCTCCTCGCTGCCGGAGCAGATCGGCGGCGACCGGAACTACGACTACCGCTACTCCTGGCTGCGGGACTTCTCGTTGACGATGCGGGCGCTCTGGGTGGCGGCCTGCCCCGACGAGACGTCCCGGCTGTTCGCCTGGGCGACCCGCTCGATCGGGAGGTTCGGCGATGAGCCCGTGCCGGTGCTCTTCGGGCTGGAGGGGGAGCGCGACCTCTCCGAGCACCACTGCACCCACCTGCGCGGCTACCGCGACAGTCGACCCGTGCGGGTCGGCAACGACGCCTGGCGGCAGCGGCAGCTCGACGTGCCGGGTGAGGTGATGTCGGCGGTGTGGCGGCTGCGCGACTACCTCGGCGCGCGGTTCGAGGACGAGCTGCGGGAGATGGTGCTCGGGCTGACCGAGCAGGTGGCCGCGACGTGGCACCTGCCGGACCGGGGCATCTGGGAGACCCGCGACGAGGAGCGCCACTACGTCTCGTCCAAGGTGTCCTGCTGGTTGACGATGGACCGGGCGGTGGGCCTCGCCGACCGGCTCGGTGATCGGGCCGACCCCCTTCGCTGGGCCCGGGTACGCGACGAGATCCGCGACACCGTGCTGCGCGAGGGGTGGAACGAGCGGATCGGGGCGTTCACCGGCGCGTTCGGTTCGGCGGAGCTGGACGCCTCGGTGCTCGCCCTGCCGGTCACGCACTTCCTGCCGGCCACCGACCCGCGGATGCGCTCGACGATCGCGATGGTCGAGCGCGAGCTGGGCACCGAGGACGGCCTGCTGCGCCGCTGGACGACCGACCCGGCCGGATTCCTGCTGTGCTCGTTCTGGCTGGTGGAGTGCCTGGTGATGACGGGCGAGCAGCAGCGCGCCGAGGCGCTCTTCGAGCGGGTCGTCGGTTACTCCAACGACGTGGGGCTGTTCAGCGAGCAGATCGACCTCACCACCGGCATGCAGCTCGGCAACACCCCGCAGGCGCTCTCGCACATCGGGCTGATCAACGCGGCCTGGCGGATCACCGAGCCGGAGAGCTACTGATCGGTCGGCGTTTCCGTCAGGGCCGGAATCCTGCAACAGACCTGCAAGCGCCAGGCATTGACGCTGATGGTTGGACAGTCCTAGCCTCGAAGCATCGGGAAAGCCCTTTCCCCAGGGCTTCGATCCCGCTTCACTCCGCTTCGGATCCGGGCGTCCGGCGGGGGCGCACACCGATCCCGTTCAGCGCAGCACGCCGTGCCGACACGTCTCGGTACGGCCGCCGAGGGATCACCACCACATGCGTCAAGGAGGACACCTGTGCAGAAAAGACGACTCACCGGCCGCCGACCACTCCTGCTGGCGGTGGGTGCCGGGGTGACAGCGGCGGCCCTCGCCGCCGGCATGACCTCGGCCTTCGCGGCCACCGTCTTCAGCGACGACTTCACCGACGGCGACACCTCCGGCTGGTCCAAGTCCGGCGGCACCTGGACCGTCGACGGCTCGGGCGTGCTCAACCAGTCCAACGCCGGCAGCGAGCTGGCCCGGCAGTTCGCCGGCCAGACCAGCTGGACCAACTACTCCGTGCAGGCCCGGGTCAGGCCGGTGAACTTCGGCTCGTCCAGCGCCCTGGTAGGGCTCGCCGCCCGCTCCACCAGCAGCACCAAGATGTACCGGCTGGCCCTGCTCGGCTCCGGCCGGGCCGAGCTCCAGGCGGTCAACGGCAGCTCCGTCACGGCGATCGGTTCCGCCGCGCTGGGCGTCGGCACCGGCACCTGGTACACACTGCGCATCGAGACCAGCGGCAGCACGATCCGCGGCTTCGTCAACGGCACCCAGATCGCGTCCGGCAGCAACAGCCTGGCCGGCGCGGGCCGGATCGGACTGGTCACCGTGTACGCCAGTGGCGGCTTCGACGACGTGGCTGTCGACTCCTCCGGCGGCGGCACCCCGACCACGCCGCCGACCACCACCCCACCACCCACCACCACGCCACCGCCGACCACCACACCTCCGCCGGCTGGCTGGCCGACGCCCACCAGCAGCCAGAAGGTGGACGCGACGATAGCGGTCTCCGGCACCTTCGACGGTGGGCTCAAGCGCTACTACGGCATCGGTGACGGCGGGCAGAGCGAGAGCCAGGACCCGATGTTCGAGCTGGCCGCCGGCGCCACCCTGCGCAACGTGATCATCGGCGCCCCGGCCGGCGACGGCGTGCACTGCGAGGGCAACTGCACCCTGATCAACGTCTGGTGGGAGGACGTCGGCGAGGACGCCGCGACCTTCCGCGGCGGCACCACGTACACCGTCGACGGCGGCGGGGCCCGCTCCGCCAGCGACAAGGTCTTCCAGCACAACGGCTCGGGCACCGTCTACATCAAGAACTTCCGGGTGGAGAACGCCGGCAAGCTCTACCGCGCCTGCGGCAACTGCTCCACGTCGTACCAGCGGCACGTGGTGTTCGACAACGTGATCGTCCGGAACACCGACGCGATCGCCGGCATCAACACCAACTGGGGCGACACCGCCCGGTTCAGCCGGATCACCATCGTCGGCGACCCGGACCGGGAGACCTCGATCTGCGTGAAGTACAAGGGCGTGCCGAAGGGCAGCGAGCCGACCGAGATCGGCGAGGGCGCCGACGGCGTCAACTGCCTCTACTCGCCCTCGGACATCACCTACCAGTAGACCGGCACGACGGCACCCCGCGTACCCCGGTCCGCGGGGTGCCGTCACCTCACCCCATCAGGGGTACGCCGGAGACGTCGACGGTGTCCGGATACTTCAGCCCGGAGCCGGTGTTGAGCACCACCACCCGCTCGCCGGCCCGGATCCACCCGCCCGCGCGCAGTTGCCGCGCCGCCGTGAGGCAGGCCGCCCCCTCCGGGCAGAGCAGCAGCCCCTCCCGGGCGGCGAAGTCCCGCAGATCGGCCAGGATGTCCGCGTCGTCGACGGCGACGGCAGTACCGGAGGACTCCCGCAGCGCCGCCAGGATCAGCTCGTCGCCCAACGGGGCCGGAACGGTGATGCCGAACGCCACGGTGTGCGCGTCCGCCCAGGGCTGCGCCCGATCCTCGCCGGCGGCGAACGCCCGCACGATCGGCGCGCAGCCGGTGGACTGCACCGCCACCAGCCGGGGCAGCTTGTCGCCGATCCAGCCCAGCTCGCGCATCTCGTGCAGCGCCTTGTGGATGCCGATCAGGCCGACACCGCCGCCGGTCGGATAGATGATCACGTCGGGCGCCTGCCAGCCGAGCTGCTCGACGATCTCGTACCCCATCGTCTTCTTGCCCTCCAGCCGGTAGGGCTCGCGCAGCGTGCCGGCGTCGAAGATCGCCCCATTCGACTCCGCGATCAGCTCGGCCACCCGCCGACCGGCGTCGCCGATCAGGCCGTCGATCAGGCGCAGGTCGGCGCCGGCGGCGACGCACTCGCGCCGGCAGATGCTCGGCGCCTCCAGCGGCATGACGATTGTCGCGCCCATTCCGGCCCGCGCGGCGTACGTGGCCCAGGCCGACCCGGCGTTGCCGTTTGTGGGCATCGCGATCCGCTCGACGCCCAGCTCGCGGGCCCGGCTCACCCCGACCGCAGCGCCCCGGGCCTTGAACGAGCCGGTCGGGATCAACCCCTCGTCCTTGACCATCAGGTCCGCGATGCCGATCTCGGTGCCGTACGCCGGGGCGCGCAACAGCGGAGTCCAGCCCTCACCCAGCGTGGTGACGTGCCGAGGGTCGGCGACCGGCAGCACCTCCCGGTAGCGCCACAGGTCGGCCGGGCGCAGGGGAAAGCGTTCCGGGGTGACCGCCTTCGCCACCGCCGGCAGGTCGTAGCGGGCCAGCAGCGGCGACCCGCACTCGCAGAGATTCTGTAACCGGTCGGCGGCGTGCTCCTTGCCGCAGCGCGGGCAGTCCAGGTGGGTCAGGTACACGTCGCTCCTCGCCGTCACACCGCGTCGATGGGGAGTCTGCCAGTGCGTACCGGCCAAGACCAGCCGCTGGGTGCCGGAGTGTCCGGTTCGCTCGGCGGCGGGGGCCGCGGCGGGGTAGAACGGACCTCATGGACCTCACCGACCAGCCCACCGCCCTGCTCCCCGGTGACGTGCGGATGCCCCTGCTCGGCTTCGGCACCTGGCAGGCCACCGGCCAGGCCGGTTACGACGCCGTGCTGGCCGCGCTCGACACCGGCTACCGGCACCTCGACACCGCCACCGTGTACGGCAACGAGCGGGAGGTCGGCCGGGCGGTGCGGGAGAGCGGGCTGCGTCGGGAGGATCTCTTCATCACCACCAAGCTTCCGCCGGACCGGGTGGGCCGGGAGCGCGCGACGCTGGAGGCCAGCCTGGAGGCGCTCGGCGTCGAGCACGTGGACCTCTGGCTGATCCACTGGCCGCCGTCGTCACCGGGGGACAGCATCCCGCTCTGGCGCGAGCTGCTCGCCGCCCGCGACGAGAACCTCGCCCGGGCGGTCGGGGTGAGCAACTACAGCACCGCGGAGATCGACGAGCTGATCCAGTCCACCGAGGAGAACCCGGCGGTCAACCAGATCCGGTGGAGCCCGTCGCTGTACGACAGGCAGCGGCACGCCGAGCACCGGGACCGGGGGGTGGTGCTGGAGGGGTACAGCCCGTTCAAGACCAGCGACCTCAGTGACCCGGTGCTGACCAGGATCGCCGGCGCGCACGCTGTCTCCCCGGCGCAGGTGGTGCTGCGGTGGCACATCGACCACGAAATCGTGGTGATCCCGAAATCGGTCACCCCGGAGCGGATCACCGCCAACTTCGACGTCTTCCACTTCTCGCTCACGGCCGAGGAGATGCGCGACATCGACGCGCTCGGCGAGGTCTGAATCGGCGAATTCCTTCAGCCTGCGACGCGGCCGTGAAGGGTATCGACATCGACGTACGTGACGGTATAGCGTGCCCGTCATCACGTTCGTCGATCCGTTCGTACCCGCCGTCGCTGGAGGATCGCCATGGCCCGAACCCCGTCCATCCGTCTGCGCCGCCGTGGGGTGCTCGGCATCCCCGCTCTGGTGGTGGCCGCGCTGACCGTCGTCGCCCGACCCACCGCGGCCAGCGCCGCGCCGAAGGCCGAGTGCCTCGCCGACCTGCTCCAGGACGCCTGATGGCGACGATTCCCTGGCTGGTGGACGTGCTGCGCGCCGCCGGGGTCCAGGTCGTGGTCGAGGGCGACTGGCTCAACCGGATGCGGCCCGGCTCCTTCGACCCGATCGGGGTGCTCTGGCACCACACCGCCTCGACCTCCAGCGCCAGCAACCCGCACCCGGCGCTCGGCATCTGCATCAACGGCCGATCCGACCTGCCGGGGCCGCTGTGCCAGGCGCTCGTCGACTACAACGGTGTCTTCCACGTCATCTCCGCCGGCCGGTGCAACCACGCCGGGGTGAGCGGCGGCAGTGGGCCGATCCCGGCCGGGGACGGCAACACCCTCTTGATCGGGTGGGAGATCGACTACAACGGCGTCAACCAGGAGATGACGGCCGCGCAGTACAACGCGTCGCTGGCCGCCACCGCCGCCGTGCTCACCCGGCTCGGCCGGGACAGCAGCTACGCCCGGGGCCACCGGGAGACCAGCACCACCGGCAAGATCGACCCGTCGTTCATCGACCTGAACGTCATGCGCGCCGACGTGGCGGCGAGAATGGCCGGCGGCGGCACGGCATGGTCCTCCACCGTGGACAACACCACCAGCGGTCGGTTCACCGCCAGCGCCAACTGGGGCGTGTCGTCGTACTCCAGTCAGCGGTACGGCGCCGACTACCGCTACGCGGATCCGGTCGCCGCCAGCGACGTCGCGTGGTACCGGTTCAACGTCCCGGCCACCGCCAGCTACCGGGTCGATGCCTGGTGGCCGGCGAACTCGGGCTACAACAGCGCCGCGCCGTACATCGTCGCCACCAGCACCGGCAACCAGACCGTCCGGGTCGACCAACGGGCCACCGGCGGGCAGTGGCGCATCCTCGGCACGTTCACACTCCCGGCCGGTGACGCCAACCGGGTGGGCGTGAGCCGGTGGAGCAACACCACCGGCCTGGTCATCGCCGACGCCGTACGCCTCACCCGCGTCTGACAGTGATCTCGCAAGCGGTGGGGGGGGGGGGCGCTGTGGGGGGGCCCCCCCGCACTTTATGTGTGGGTGGGGGGTGTTA